>JACCVC010000267.1 GCA_013698305.1 Chloroflexia bacterium | reverse complement strand
TCCTTGGAAACCAGGCTTCGACGATACATAGCGTTCGCATGTTGACTAAAGAGGCCTCTCATTCAGCTCCTGACGGAAGCAGACGATGGCTTCTTCACCAGTGCGATCGATCGTCTCGCTCTTCGTCATCCCGTGTACCAGCAGGTTTCGGAAGGAGACCAGGTGCCCGAAATAGGCACCAAATCGCCTACGGAGGAAGACCTTCGGTCACTGGCCATCGGTGTAGTCGGAGCCGACCTTGGGTCGTTTGGCAATGATGCGAAACAGCTTGGGCCTCCTGTAGCACAATTCACTTTCGCGAAACCTGGCTCCATGCGATGCGACGGTACATGGCTCATTTGCGGCAGCGGAGTAGAGATGCGGTGGGGAATCCATGAGTAGATGGTTTTCCCGGACGTTGGACCTGAAAACGGCATGGAACTCGCGCATGTCTTGAAACAGGTTTAACGAGCCAAGGCATCGGAACCACTAACCACTTCTCTACATGGTGGGCTGGCAAGCATGGCAATGATCGGGTACCACGCATCACACGAACAGTTTTCGCCTCGCGAGTTGATCGGCTACGTCAGAGAGGCAGAATCGGCGGGATTCGCCGCCGCGATGTGTTCGGATCACTTTCACCCTTGGAGCGACCAGCAAGGCCACAGCGGCTTTGCCTGGTCGTGGCTGGGCGCATCAATGCAGGCGACATCGCTGTCCCGCGGTGTCGTATGCGCTCCTGGACAGCGGTACCATCCCGCAATTGTCGCGCAGAGCGCCGCCGCGATGGCGGAGATGTTCCCCGGTCGCTTCTGGATCGCGGCCGGTAGCGGCCAGGCGCTCAACGAGCACATTACTGGCGACAAGTGGCCGACGAAGGCCGACCGCAATGCGCTTCTCAAGGAATCAGTGGACGTGGTGCGCGAGCTTTGGACCGGCGCCGAAGTTACCCACCGCGGGCTTGTGACGGTCGAGGAGGCAAGGCTCTATACGCTTCCCGAGCAGTTGCCAATAATCGTTGGCGCCGCCATTACGCCTGAGACGGCTCGATGGATGGGAGGCTGGGCGGACGCGCTGATCACGATCGAGCAATCGCGAGAGGCGCTGACGCAGGTCGTCGATGCCTTTTGCGAGGGAGGCGGAGAGGGCAAGCCGATGTACCTCCAGGTACAACTCTCCTACGCCGAGACCGACGACCGGGCGAGACGTGGCGCATTCGAGCAGTGGGGAACCAACGTCCTGCAGAGCAATGTGCTGTCGGATCTACGCATGCCTGCCCAGATGATGGCGGTTGTCCAGTACCTGCGCGAAGAGGACATCGAGCGAGACGCTGGTTCGCGTCTCGTCCGATCTCAATCGGCACATCGACTGGCTCCAGCAGTGTGCAGAGCTTGGCTTCGAGCGCATGTACCTGCAAAACGTCAATCAGGATCAGCGGGCTTTCATCGAGGCCTTCGGTGAGCGGGTGCTCCCGGCATTGCGCAGTGGAGATTAATCGCTGCCGACGATCTCCCTTAGCATTGAGGGCAAATCTGTGAAAACGTAGTCCGGCACGATTTCCGAGTCTGCGAGGTCGGCTCTGGTTGTGACGCCAGTCAACACCAGGGCCGTCGTCAATCCCGCGCGATGCGCCGCAAGTATGTCGGTGTCGAGGCGGTCCCCGATCATGATCGTCCCTCTCGCCGATGTGCCGAGTTGTTGAATGCCGGTCGTCATCATCAGCGTTTCCGGTTTGCCCACGACCGTGGGCAGGGCTCCTCCGGCGGTTGCGATGGCGGCAATGATGCTTCCTGCTCCAGGAATGAACCCGTTTTCAACTGGCAGGGTGGCGTCGGCGTTGGTAGCGACGAAGCGCGCACCCTTCCGAATGGCCTCCGAAGCCCGGGTCAGCGTGTCATAGGTAAACAACTGATCCAGGCCGGCTACGACCGCGGCGACATTGTCATCAGGATCGTCGGTAATGACGAAGTCGCTGCCGTCGGTGAGTTGAGTTCTGAGCGCTGGCATGCCAACCACCAGCAGGTGCGCGCCGGCGGAAAGCTCGCCTTTAAGGAACTCGCGGGTGGCGGTGGCAGATGTCTGCACGTTCGCCTCGTCGATAACGACGCCGAGCGTCGCCATCCGCTTGACGTAGTCGGACGGAGTCGCCATCGAATTGTTGGTGGCGAGGAGGAAGGGGATGCTCCTTGCCTCAAGCGCGTCGAAGATCTCCACGACACCGGGCAATGTTTCCTGGCCGCGATACAGGACCCCATCCATGTCGAAAATAAAGGCTTCGGCATCGCATAGCGAAACGGGCGTCACTGCATTCGATGCGGACATTGTCTCCTCGACCACCATCGATTACCTCCTCACTCTTTTCGAGTCCGCGGTAGGCGGGATCGTCGACGCGACTACATTGGCGTTTGAACGCAACGGGACGACACAAGGCCGTCCCCTGCGAGCTCGAGTGAGGTATTAGTGGTCGTTGATCGCCTTGACGATGGAGTCGTTGAACACAGGCAAGTCCGCCGGCACCCGAGATGTGATCAGGTTGCCGTCGATGACGAGCGCCTCATCGACGTAATTGCCTCCCGCGTTTTTGATATCGTCACGAATCTTGTTCACGGCAGTGAGTGTTCTACCGCTGACGACTTCGGCGGAGATCAGCAACTGCGCACCGTGACAGATCGCGGCGACAGGCTTTCCCGACTCGGTAAACGTTTTCGTGAACGTGATCGCCTTGTCGTCGATGCGGAGGTTCTCGGGCGAGCCGCCACCAGGAATCAGCAGCAGGTCGTAGTCGGCGGGATCGGCGGACTCGAACGTCTCGGTTGCTTCGAGTATCGCGCCCTTCTTTCCGGCGATTTCACCCTTCTTGATGCCGATGATCGTCGTTTCGGCGCCAGCGTCGTGGAGGGCCGAAATCGGATCGGTCGCCTCAATGTCTTCGAAGTTCGGGGCCAGCACGACGGCGACCCGCTTTGCAGATTGGCTCATGTGGTGCATTCTCCTTGACAGTAGGTGTCGACGCACCCAGTAGTGCGCCGTTCGTCAATGGTACGCATCATGCCTGCCATCGGGTATATTTTGCAAGGAGCTCTCCATGACAACGGAAGAATTGCCCAGGTCGCTGGCGGACCTGGAACAGTCGGTGTTGGACCAGATCGACGCGGAATCGGTCATTGCCTTCCACCGCGAGTTGGTGCGTGTTCCGTCAGTGAATCCGCCTGGCGATGTTCGAGAAGCAGTCGCGTTATGCGATCGAGTAATGCGAGGGAACGGGTTTTCGACGATCCTGGTCGGCGATCTCGACGAGATGCCGAATTTGATCGCGACCTACGGTAATGCCGACGGACCGACATTGTGCTTCAACGCCCACCTCGACGTCGTACCGATCGGCGAGCGATCCGCCTGGACCTACGATCCGTTCGGAGCGGAGATTCATGACGGGCGCGTGTACGGGCGAGGCGCAGGGGACGACAAGGCCAGCGTCGCGGCGCAGGTGATGGCTGGCCTCGCGCTGGCGTCGTCTGGTATCCCACTACGGGGCAACCTGGTCGTCAATGAAGTCGCGGACGAAGAGGTGGGGGGAGAGCACGGCGCTGGATTCGTCGTTGGCGAGGGCTACATCACGCCCGAGTGGGTGATTGTCGGCGAGCAGACGCTCAATCGGGTGGCAGTGGGAGAGAAGGGCAGCGCCGGCACCGAGGTGACCGTTCATGGTCGCACGGCACACGGCGCGCTGCCCTGGGAGGGCGCGAACGCGATCGAGGCGATGGCGGAAGTGATCGTCGCGCTGCGACGGGAGCTGTGGCCGCAACTGCAAACCCGGACTCACGAGTTCTTTCACCCGTCATCGGCATCGATCAACCTTTTGGAGGGTGGGGTCAAGGCGAATGTCGTGCCAGACCGAGCGTCGTTCTTCGTCGACCGTCGGATCGTGCCGGGGGAGGCTCCCGACGAGTGTGTCGCCGAGATCGACAGAATCGCCCAAGCCGTCGTCGCCTCGATTCCTGGCATCACGGTGGAAGTCAGGCCAGCGTACCCCGGACGGGCGTCAATGCCGAGCGCCGTGGATGATCCATTGGTGCAAGCGATGCTCAGCGCCAACGAACGCCTCGGGCTGTCGACTGAGCCGACGGGGTTCAGCATGGGCACCGACGGGCGGTTCTTCGCCGAAGCGGGGTATCCCACGATCATCTACGGTCCAGGCGATCCAAAGCTGGCCCATATTCCCGACGAATGGGTGGGCATCGAGGAGATTCTCGCCGCGACACGCGCCTACGCGATCGCCGCGGTGCGCCTGATCGGTGACTACGCACAGTTGGTGGGGTAGGGCAGATGACTTCCTGCCTGGCATCAACCACATCAGCGCGATTTTGGCTGGGTTTGCTGACGGGTAACCGCAAGAAATGATCAAGAGAATTCTCAGGGACCATGTTATGCCGGTAGTCAAAGGAGTTGAAGGTTGGAACAATTAGAAGTTGCGAGAGCGATCCAGGATGCACTCGACTATGTGCCCGACTTTCTGGAATTTCAGCAGCCCTACATGCCGTTCGTCGGCGCTCAGGTCGCGGTGCGTAAAGATGGGGAATTGCTTCTCAATCACGCAGTGGGATTCGCCGACCTGAGCACCGAAGTTCCGCTGACGACGGACCATCTCTTCCGCATCG
>JACCVC010000244.1 GCA_013698305.1 Chloroflexia bacterium | reverse complement strand
GCCGCACCATCGGGCTGTCCCGGGAGTGAACGTTTGCACGTTGGCGAACGGCGCCGTTGTGTCCACGCCACCGAGGGATACTTCCGGTGATCCAGCCTTCTAACTTCCTCCTAATCTGCTGGTGCAGGCGGTGCCGCGCCCGTCGTCGTTGCTGTCCGCCTGATCGGGATTGAAAGCAAGAGGGCAGTTGTCGCAGGCGCCACCAATACCGTCACCGTCAAAGTCCTCATGGTCGAAGCCCGCGCCCGTGAGCATATACCGCTTGCGCCTCCCGAAACGCGGGTTGTCGTCAACAACTGGATCAACACCCTGAACAGAGATGCGTGTACGGCATCCGACCGGGCGACAAGCGACCCGAGGCGGCAGCGTTTCTCGGCCTGATGGCGGATCAGGAGAGGAATCTCCGGGGGATTGCGGACGATGCCCGCTACTTCTGGCATATGGAGTTCAAGCTGAGCGAGGCGCCTCCGTCACCGGCATGGCCAGAAGGAATTGAAGTGCAGCCGCTTGTAGCAAGTGAAGGCGAGCGACGCTTCTACGCCACGCTGGAAGAAGCCTTTTCGGACCATTGGGGCCACGTGCCGGTCTCGTTCGCATCCGGGAAGAAGCGGCGAATGCGCCACGGGTTCGACCCGGGCATTTGGTTCCTGGCGGTAGCAGACAGTGAGCCGGCGGGCGCGGCGATCTGCAGTATCTCTGAGGGGGTCGACTGGGTGGACAGCCTTGGGGTGCGACGACCCTGGCGCAAGCGTGGGCTTGGGCTCGCCCTGCTCCAGCACGCCGTCGGAGAGTTCCACCAGCGAGGTCTACGACGCATAGCGCTCGGCGTCGACGCCGTCAGCGCGATAGGAGCGACACGGCTCTACGAGCGAGCAGGCTTGACGGTGGCCCAGCAACACGCTACTTACGCCAAGAAACTCCGCCGGGGCATTGAGTTGACCGATGCTGACGACGAGGAGTGAAGATCTACGCAAGCCCGTTTCGGATGGCGTAGGCGACAGCGGCGGTTCGGGATCGGAGGTTGAGCTTGGAGAGGATACTGGTGGCATGCGACGTCGTCGTGCGCACGCTGATGAACAGCGTGTCGGAGATCTCCTGGTTGCTCATCCCGTCCGCCATCAGGCGCAACACGTCCAACTCGCGTGGGCTCAATCCAGTCGCGTGCTGGTCGAAGATGATCGGCTCGGGCGCATGCTCATCGCCGCCAGCCAGCATCAGCTCGATTTCGGCATCGAGGTCGTTCGCCCGCATGCCGTGGCCTTCGAGCCATGCGCGTTCAAATTCCTCATCCCCAACAGACTCACGCGACTGTTCAACATACCGCCGCATCGTATCGGCCTCCGGCAACTCCATCGGCACGCCGCGTCGTTCGGCATCGACGGCGCCAAAGAGCCGGGCGGCGCGCACGTGTCGTCCCGATGCGGCGGCATAGACCGCCGCAACGAGTAGCAAGAAATCCCGAAACCCTCGCGATTTTCCAAGCGCGACTCGCTGCTCTTCAAACAACGTTGTCGCCGCCCCATGCCTGCCTTGATCACAGGCAATCAGGATAAGGTAGTTCCGCGCCCAGATAGGCAGAAGGTGGTCGTCCATCCGCGTAGCGGCGGCCGCCGACGCGTCGAGCGTTGCGCTCGCCGCCTCCAGGTCACCGGTTCCATAGGCGATCACGCCAAGATGGTAGTCGCACACGTATTGGCTCCATGCGTCCTCCACCCGGACATAGAGGTCACGCGCCGTCTCGAACCCACCACGAGCATCGGCATAGTTACCGGAATCTTCGGCAATGAGCGCAAGTAGAAAGACCACTTCGGCTTGCCGATGGATATCCCCTATTGAGCGGGCGGTCTCCAGTGATCGCTCCAGATACCCAATAGCGTTGCTGCTTCCATTGACGTGCATGATCTGCCCGGCGCCGCGCTCGAGGTCGCACCGGAGCGTCGCCGAAAGACGCTGTGGGTCCGCCAGCACGCGTTCGAGCCAGTACGCGCCCTCGACCCAATGCTCGCCGAGATACCACAGCCAGCGAAGCCTGCTCACGAGCTCGGCAAGGTCTTCCTGCTCGCCGGAAGAGTCAAGCCAGGTCAGCGCGGCCCGAAGGTTCGCGTGCTCAACCTCTAACTGGTTGACGTGTTCGACATGCTCGAAGGGGTGAAATTCAGACGCATCGATCCTGGCGAGGTCTCGAGACCACGCAGCGTGCCTCGCTCGGACGAGATCCTGCTCTCCACTGGCGGCGAGCTGCTCTGATCCGAACTCGCGAATGGTCTCCAGCATGCGATAGCGCGGCCCACCGGTTCTCCGGTCCATGCGCCTGATCAGGTTGTGATTGACGAGCGACGCAATGCCGGAGAAGGCGTCTGTGGAGTTGCCATCGTCAGTGCCGCACACCGCCTCAGCCGCCTCCAGCGTGAAGCCACCGACAAACACTGTCAGATGCCGAAAGAACCGCTGTTCCTCGGGCGCCAGCAGTTCGTAACTCCAGGCGATGGCATCGCGCATGGATTGCTGCCGGGTCGGCGCGTCGCGTTGTCCAGCCGACAACAGCGCGAACCTGTCGGTCAGGCGCGAGAGAATTTCCCCCGGCGCCAGAACATTTACGCGGGCAGCGGCAAGCTCAATTGCCAGGGGCAGTCCATCCAGCTTCCGGCAGATCTCGCCGATCGTCGTCGCGTTTGTCTCGTCGAGCGCAAACTCGGTGCTGATAGAGCGTGCCCGCTGCACGAAAAGCGTGACGGCATTGGTCTCCATCACTTCTGCGACAGCATCAGCGCCGGATTCCGGGATCGACAGCGGCGGCACCAGATAGCGATGTTCCCCGTAGATGTTGAGCGCAATCCGGCTGGTTACGAGCGCCTTGATGCGTGGGCACATCCCGAGCACGTCCACCAGCCAGGTTGGCG
>JACCVC010000222.1 GCA_013698305.1 Chloroflexia bacterium | reverse complement strand
TTCATGGCGCCCATGCCCATCGGGCGGACGATGCCGAAGATGTCGCGGTCCGGTCCAAACGGTCGGTCATGACGACCGCCGATGCACCAGGCGATGTTGGCGTAGCTGTTGGCATCGCGCCCGTCGATGAAGTAGCGGTCGTTGAGCCGGACGGTGATCTCCCAGGCGTCCTGTGGCGATTCGGTCCAGCGAAGGATCTGCTTGCCCCAGTACATCCGCAGCCGGTTGGGCATGAACCCCTCGTGGATCATCTGCGTCATCGCCGCGTTCCAGAGATCGTCTTCGGTGCGAGCCTCGTCGAACTCCTCGTAGCTGTACTCGACGGGCCTGGGATCGCTCGCGTGCTTTGCCAGGGTCTTCTTCGCCCAGTCCGGCAGGCCATCGTAGCGGTCGTAATCGGGATTGCGCAGCGCGTTGTTGATCGACAGCTCCCGCTGGACGATCAGCTCGTTGAACATCGAGTCCTTCGCCTCGGCGGAAACATCAGCGTCCTGCACCGCTAGCGCGACCTCCATCGGCGCAATCTGGCCGAAGTGGAGGTACGGCGACAGACCGGTGCCCGCCTCGATGTCCGCCCGCGAGCGATCCTCGTGGTAGGTCGCGAGGCGCTCGGCGACAAAGGTCCGCATCCGGTGGCGGGCGATGCCGGAGCCGCCTTGCCGATCCGGCGCGGGCGAGACCGAACAGTCGAGGTCAAACGAATCGAGGGCGACGAGCGGGTCCGGCCCCTCGCGATGGGACGATTCCACCGGAGGCAACGGGTCGGGGATTTGGTGCAGGTACTCATCCAGCACCCGATAGATTTTGGGACGGATCGTGCGGGCGGCGTACTCCTCCTTCGGGAACAGAGAGGACGGCACGACCACATCGCCATCGACGGCGACGAGCGGCACCTCAAGGGCGTCTGCGACATCGCGGCGCCACTCCCGACCGATCCGGAGCGGGTTGACATCGGTGATGACCGCCGCCGCGCCCAGCTTCCGGGCGGCGGCCGGGATGCGCTCGACCGGATCGCCGATCTCCAGCTGCCAGCCGATGCGGCGGGCGGCGAAATCGTCGGGCAAGGTCGCCAGCCCCTCGGCCATGAAGTGCCAGGCGCGGAGGGTGGCGGAAGGGAAACCGGGCGTCATCGCGAACACCGCGATCACCGGCAGATCAAGCTCTTTCGCCAGTTCTACGGCGAGGTTCGCCGCCGGATTCGCCCGCGCGCGCTGACTGCGCTGCACCCACAGCATCACGCAGGACGGATCGGCGGCGGGCTCGCCGTCTTGCCAGATCTCGACGCGGGGATCATCGCCCCAGCGATGCGCTACCGTAGCCATGGTCTTCCATCCTTCATTGCGAATCGTCGTCGACGGAGATCGTGGCAGTTGTCATTCATGGATCAACTCGGATGATGATGGGGCAGAACGCGTACGCGGCGTTGCCGGCATGGGTGACGCAGACTACGCTCTCGTGAGTCCCCTGTCACATCATACTGGTCCAAACCGCGAGATTCATGACCAACCCTTGCGCCCATTTCCGCTCCATGGCATTATGGTCAAGATTCAGCTAGTCAAAGATTGAGTAACATCTCCTGGAGGAGGAGAGCATGCAGGCGAGCATCACCATGATGCAACGAATGATAGTCGGAGTCATGCTCATGCTGGCCGCGATTGGTGTTGCCGCACCGGGTAGCTTCGCGACGGCGCAGACGGCGATCGAGTGCGTGGCGTCTCCTTCGGGCGGCTCGGGGAATCCCGCCGCTACACCAGCCACGGCATCCGCGTCCCAGGCGGTCTTCCCCGAGAGCGGCGAACTGACTGTCTTCGCGGCGGCGTCATTGACCGACGCCTTTGCGCAGATTGGCGATGACATCATGGCCGCAAACCCCGATATCGACATCACCTTCAACTTCGCGGGATCCCAGACACTCGTCACCCAACTGACGCAGGGGGCGCCCGCCGATGTCTTCGCCGCGGCCAACGACGCACAGATGCAGGCGGCGATCGGCGAGGGCGTGGTTGCCGGGGAACCGCAGACCTTTACGCGCAACCGGCTGGCGATAGTAGTCCCGGCCGACAACCCCGCGAATCTCGCCGGGCCAGCCGACCTTGCGCGGGATGATCTCAGGCTCGTGCTTGCGCTTCCGGAGGTTCCGGTTGGCCTCTATTCACGCGAGGCAATCTGCGACATGGCCGAGGACACGTCGGCGTATGGCGAAGGATTCGTCGAGCAGGTTGGGGCCAACATCGTCTCCCAGGAAGAGGATGTCCGCGTGGTGGTGACCAAGGTCCAGCTGGGCGAAGCGGATGCCGGAATGGTGTACGTTAGCGACATCACCGCCGACGTCGCCGGAGATGTCGAGATAATCGAGGTCCCGGACGACGTCAACGTCATCGCGACCTACCCGATCGCACCGGTAGGTGATGGCGACGCGGCGCTCGCCGGGGCGTTCATCGCCTACGTACTTGGACCGGAAGGACAGGCAACACTTGAGGACTATGGCTTTACCGTGCTCCCGTAGCGATGCCTGATCTCGTAACGCCCACCACGAGCGCCCGGTCGTCATCACGACGCGCCGGGCACGATGCATCTCGCGGACTCGGCGTAGCGGTTTTCATCGCCGCCGGCCTGCTCGTCCTCTTCCTCGCCTTGCCGCTTGGCGCGATGTCTTGGCGGGCGATACAGGAATCGCGCGGATTGACGCCGGAAGGACGGGACCTGCTCTGGCAGGCGCTCACGTTGAGCCTGACGACGTCTCTGGCATCCCTGGCGATCATCACGTTGCTGGGGACGCCGCTCGCGTGGCTGCTGGTCCGCCGCCGCTTCCGTGGCGCCCGGCTGGTCGACACGCTGGTCGATCTCCCAATCGTGCTGCCGCCAGCGGTGGCAGGTATCGCGCTGCTCATGGCGTTTGGACGACAGGGCGTGTTCGGTCAGTGGCTCGATCAGCTTGGAATCACGGTCGGATTCACGACGACAGCGGTCGTCATGGCGCAGGTCTTCGTCGCGGCGCCGTTCTATGTGCGCAGTGCGAAGACTGGTCTGCTGAGCGTTTCGCCGGAGACCGAAGAAGCGGCCATGGTCGATGGAGCGACCGGCTGGATGGTGTTCCGGGATATCACGTTGCCGCTCGCGTTGCCGGGTATCGCCGCCGGGTTGGTGCTTGCCTGGGCACGGGCGCTGGGAGAGTTCGGGGCAACGATCATGTTCGCCGGCAACTTCCCCGGCATCACGCAGACCATGCCCCTGGCGATCTACGGTCGCTTCAGCGCCGGCGACCTTCAGTCGGCGTTGGTGTTGTCTCTGGTATTGCTCGTCACCTCGCTCGCTATCCTGCTCACCGCGCGCACGGTCAGCTCCCGTTCGGAAGACACCGATGGATGACGCTTCACCGCCCATCACGTATCCTGTACCCAACACGTTGACGGAGACGAGTAGCCAAGGGTGCTGATCCCGAGCGAACCGCGGACGGTGTGAGCGCGGCGGTTATTCCCACTGGTGAAGACGCTCTCGAGTGCATGGCTGAACGCAGTTGTCATTAGGTCGTGCCGATTCGCCCCCGTTAATGGGCTCTAGAAGGCCGTGATCGATTTCAAGAGCCCGAGAGGGACACCCAACTGTGTCCTCACCCATGTGGTTAGCACTGCTCTTGATGTCCAGGAACGAGTCGTGTGCCGCATTGCAACGCGCGCTCTACCTAACGATCCGGCGAATTGCGGTGGCACCACGAGACGCCCCCCTCGTCCGCAAGGCGGAGGGGGCGTCTCACTGTCTTCCGGAGGTGCTATCGTGCTCGCTGATTATTCTGCTTCGCACTCTACCCCTGTTCACGGTACGCCTTTCGTGCGTACCCTCGCAAAGGAAATGCCTTCCCACGTCGGAGCCGATGTGTTACTTCAGGGCTGGTTGCATCACCAACGGCAAATGAAGTCCGTCAGTTTCCTGTTGCTCCGTGATCGTTCTGGCATCGCCCAGGTTGTCGTCGAGGACTCGCATGTACGCGCCATGTTGGGGAACGTGCCACATGAAGCAGTCCTCGCGGTGCGAGGTCGCGTGGTGGCCGCACCACAAGCCCCCGATGGAGTCGAGATGCATGATCCAGTGATCGACATGATAAGTGCCGGGCCAGAGGAGCCACCTGTGGAAATCTTCCGACCGGTGATGCAAACGCAACTCGCGACTCGCCTTGACCATGCCGCGATAGCGCTTCGCCATCCGAACCGGGTCAGTACACAGCGGCTCTTGAGCGCAGCCATGCACGGGTTCCGGAACACTCTGACCGCCAATGGATTTACGGAGATCGCAACACCGAAGCTGCTTGAAGCGGCACCCGAAGGCGGAGCGAACGTTTTCACCGTCGACTATTTTGGACGTCCCGCGTATCTTGCCCAGAGTCCTCAACTCTACAAGCAAATCATGGTTGGGGCGTTGGAGCGTGTCTTCGAAATCGGACCGGCGTTCCGAGCTGAACCACACGACACCTCGCGTCATGTCAGCCAATTCCTGTCACTCGATGCCGAGATGGGTTTCATACGTGACCATCACGATGTCATGGCGGTAGCTCGGGATGTGCTTGCTGGCATGATGGCAAAAATGGCCAAGGTTAAGAGCTCCGAAGCTGTCGACATCCCGACTGTCCCGACGACGATCCCTGAAATCCACTTTGCAGATGCGATGGCACTTCTGGGCGATGCTCTGGGACAGGATTTGCGAGACGAACCGGATCTAGCGCCTGAACATGAGCGGTGGTTGGGTGACTGGTGCGAGCAGACGTTTGGCACTGCGTGGCTCTTCGTGACCGGCTACCCAATGCGCAAGCGACCGTTCTACACACATCCTCAACCGGACGACTCGCGCTGGTCCAACAGCTTCGATCTTCTGTTCCGTGGACTGGAGATCATTACTGGCGGCCAACGCCTACACCTCCACAGTGACTATCTTGCCGCCCTAGATCAACGCAGAATCGACGTGACACCCTTCGCCGGATATCTGGAGGCGTTTAGCTACGGCATGCCTCCGCACGGCGGGTTCGCCCTCGGCGTGGAGCGGCTGATAAGACAACTCACAGGTGCAGAGAACATACGCGACGTGATGCTGTTTCCACGCGATATTCAGCGCTTATCACCGTAGCGAATGGGTTTACCCTCCTTACAGTCTACCGGGCGACCATCGCTGCGCGATGTCACCCCTACGTGTTGGCGGCGTTGCGGGTTGGCGGCGCACTTTTCCTGATTGACTGCGTTCGTCTTGAATAGAACAAATGTTCTATTCGATTCGCGTCGCAGGAAGAGGAGCACCCGATGACCACCCGACTCGATCTCCGTACCATGGTTCGCCGACGCCTGGCAGACACCGGCACCGATCCGATCTGGGACGACGATTTTCTCAACGACGCGATCGCCGAGGCGGTGCGCCGCTACAGCACGCGCGTCCCCCGGCAGGCGGTCGTCGCCGTCGATGTCACGGCGGGAGACCGGGAGATCTCGCTACCGGAGGATGTGAACTCACTGCGCGTGGTTCGGCTCTTCGACGACCAGGGCGTGTTGTGGCGGCGCTGGGAAGGCCGGACCACCGATCCGCCGGTTTCCAACGGACCATCAACCGGCATGCCGACCTGGCGCGCCTGGGGAACCGAGTTGCTGCTCGCCGATGCCGCCCCTCGCACCGGACTGTGGCGGATCGAGCACATGGCGCACCGCGCCGACCCGTCCGATGACATCTCGCCGCTCGACATCCAACCGGACGACGAGGATCTGCTGATCGCCCAGACCGTCGCGATCTCGCTCGAGCGCCGCGCCATCGCCGACGGCAAGCGCTACACCGGCAAGAGCGGCGTGCATCCGCTCGCGGCGGCGGCACGGTCCGCCCGGATCGACGCCGACCGGCTCTTCTTCGAGCGCATCCGCAAGCCGCGCGGCAGCTATTTCGACCGGCAGGCGGGGTGACGGCATGATCGGCTTTGACGCCGGCGGTCCGGGTGGCGGCGGATGGAGGCCACAACCCGCCGCCGACCGCGTCCGCGAGATGTGGGACGAACGTGACGCCTGGGCTCGGCGGGTGGCGCGCCCGCTGGAGCCGGTCTGGAATCTGGTCGAGGATGTCGGGCGGCGCACGATCTCCGTACTGGAAACCGTCGAGATCCTGACGCCGATCCACTACGAGCGGTGGGTGACCGCCGGCGACGAGCGCACCTGCCCGGAGTGCGCGCCACTCCACGGCATGACGTGGAGGGAGGCGAGCGGTCCCTCGCCGCCGCTGCACGTCAACTGCCGGTGCCGGCGCGTGTTCGCCTTTACCGAATGGCAGCGCCGCGAGGTGCAGGAGTGGCGGCAGCGGTCGATCCCGACGGTCCGCCGGGTCTGGAGGATCACCGGCTGGCGGTGACATCGGTTGCCGCCTGACCATGCAAGAAAGGTAAACACAACGAAACCATTGTCATCTCGTAGCGGTCGGCCCTGTGTCGATCTGGTTAGTGGAAACCATGTTTTGAGCATAGACGCTCCATAGCCGACACAAGCGCCAGCTTCGCTGTCGAGCGCTATCGCTACGCTGCGCGCGGGGGTTCTTCGCTCCGCTCAGAAAGACGGGCTGAATATGGCGGTGCGTTTTTCATGTTGCGTCGAACGCCCTTTGGATCAGGCAGACACAGGGTCTGCCGCTACGGAAACGCCCAGATGGAGGACACCCCACCATGCCCGAAAGCACCGATATCAGCCTCGACAACGCGGGGTACATGCTCGCGCCCGGCGCGTACCAGCGCACGCAGGACGGGATGGCCGAGGGGCGCACCGGTCGGATCGTGATGCGCGACTTCTTCGGTGGTCAGCACCGCGCCCTCCAGCTCGAACGCGACCGGGGCTGGGACGGGATCGGCACCGGCCCGGCGCTCGACGGTCAGGGTGTCGTGCCGTGGCCATTGATTGCGTCGACATCGCTGGCAACCGGCGGCCCGACGCCGCTCGCCTCCACGCCGGTTCCCACCGCGACCGTCAACGAGTACGTCTTCTTCGCAATCGGCGGCAAGCTCTATCGCACCACCCAGCTGATCGCGACCACCTGGACGACGCCAGCAGAGGTCTGGGACGCGGGGACGGGGATCACGATCTCCTCGCTCGCCTGGTACAACGACGACCTGCTGGTGGCGCTCGGCGACGACGGCGACCTGATGTACCTGCAATACCCCTCCGGTCCCGCCACGCCGCTGCTGGCCGGAGAGCGGGCGCGCCATGTCGTCAGCTACGCCGGATTCGCGCTCTGGAGCGAGGCGCAACCCGCCGGCGCGACCAACGAAATCCGGATGGTCACCGGCTCCGGCGTGGAATCGCGTTACCTCGACGCCCGCGTCACCAGGCTCACGACGGCCGGCGCCAGAGTCTGGGCCGCCAGCAACACGTCCCTGTACAGCTTCACCGGGCGCGTGCGGGAGACGCTGATCCCGAATCCAGGCTGGACGACGGGCTCCACCGAGCCGACCTCGATCCCAGCGTTGCGCTGGTCGGGCGAGTGGGACCCGTTCTTCCAGCATGGAAGCTGGAGCGACGATGACGACTACACGTTCCTGCTCGGGTTCGGTGGCAGGCTTATCACCTGGCTGGGCAAGCGCGTGGTCGAGCACAACCCGAGCGGCGACCGGGCCGGATGGCGCGATCTGGGTCTCGGCGGGCGCACATGCCGGGGCGCGTGCATCGCGGGTGGCTACCTCGTGGTGGCGCTGGAGGCGATCGACGGCGCGTCGGAGGTCTGGCTCTGGAACGGCGCGGGCTGGTGGCTGCTGTTGCGGGACGAGACCGGCGTGACCCGCTGGATCTGGCCGACGAACCTCTCCGGCGCGGGTGACTGGGACATGATGCTGTTCCGGGACGGCAGCCTCGGCATCGACCTGGCACGGCTGCACTGGCGCTCCGACAGTCGCAACACCTTGCCCGCGACCGGCTCCTACGTCACCTCGATGCTGGACGCGAACGAGTGCGACAAGGACAAGGCGTGGCGCAAGGTCGGGGCGGTGTTCGCCACCCCGGATATCCACGGCGACGAGGATTCGATCGATCAAGTGACGGTCTCGCTGGACTGGAGCGACGACGCCGGCGTGACCTGGCACACGGCTGGCATCCGGGCCCTCGCCGCGACCGCCGGCGACGCGCGGCAGTTCGCGCTCGACGCCGATATCGCCAGCGATGGGGCGGTGAGCCGGTGGATCATGCTGCGGGCGAGGTGGAGCTCGGTCAGTAGCTGGGCACCGGTGCTGACCGGGCTCTGGACCGAGTTCGAGGTGCTGGACGCGCCGGCGCGGCGACGTCGCTGGCAGCTGGCGGTGGCCGCGCATGACCAGGTGGTGCGACGGGACGGCGGCGAGATGTCCCGGAGCGGGCGGCAACTGATCGCCGATCTGTGGCTGGCGTGGAAGGACGGGACGACGTTACCGTTTCGCGACATCGACTACGACGCTGAGCCAACCGAGCGGCGAGTGCGAATCGTCGGCATCAAGGAGGAAGTCGCCCGTCCCGCGGACGCGGGGGAGATCGGCGACGCGATGATCCAGCTGACGCTGGTGGAGGTGTGAGAGTCGAGACCCATGTTGCAAGAACTGCCGAAACGCATGGTCACTACGAATCGAACCCTGCCTTTACAACGAATTGTCCGCCGCAAGCGGCGAACCGGGTCGCTATCCTTTGGAATCGACTCCTACGTTTTGGCGGTGGTACGTTTGCGGCGGAGGGGGATGTCCACCACATGGTCAGCAACAGCAGGGCAACCAACCCGGCAGAGACCCACGCCAGCGCAGGAATAGGGATGATGACCGAGAAGACCAGTTGCGTGACCATGAAGGTCGAAATGGTCAACGGCGCCATCCCCGCAATCATGTATCGGGTGGAGAGCGTCTTGAAGTCCTCCCGGTCCAGCACTGGCCGGTGGATACGATGATGGGCGGCGGGAGCGGTGAACAGCACCATGCTGAGCAACGCGCACCCAAAGGCGACGATAAACACCGGTCTCCAGTCGCCTTCCAACTCGGCAAAGCCGCCGGTGAACGGGATGAGGACCAGAAAGGCGGTCAGCGTCTGGGCCACGCGAAGCAGGATCCACATCTCGGCCTGGAGGTCGGTGAGGTTGCCGTCCTCCTCATCGGGGATCTGAGGGGATGTGTCGGTTAACGGTGGAGTTGGGGTTGGCACTCTGGAAAGCATATTGACCAATGTTCATCTCGTTTACGGCTGTCGCTCGTCAATACCACAATGCAGGCGCGACACCTGTGGTGGCGAGAACATGTGAGCAAGTGCGAAGGCCCACGCATGATACATGCCCGTGCCGAGCCACTACACCCTTATTGAGACGCTTCGTCGCGCTCGAGCTCAGGGTCGCCGGAGAGGTAGACGACGACATCGCCTGGCTGGAGGCGCTCACTGGAAAGCCTGTAGAACGGGTATTTCTGCTTGCCGCGCATCATGCCGAGCACCAGGTCGTTCTTCATCTCCGGCAATTCGCGGGCCAACCTCCCTTCTTCGTCTGGCCGAACCACATACTCGGCCACGGTCAAGCCCTCGCCGAACGCCA
>JACCVC010000215.1 GCA_013698305.1 Chloroflexia bacterium | reverse complement strand
CTCGGCGGCAATGCGGCGATGCGGTCGAGCGCACGGGTCTTGCCAGCCCGCAATGGCGACGCCAATGCGGAACTGCCCGCCACGCTCGACGCTGTCGTTACCACCGCGACGATGCTGGAGCGGATCTGCGCCGGGATGGCGCCAGGGGATCGCGGCTTTCACCCTGCGGGTCAGGCCGACGCCGAGGGGTTCCGGGCGCAGGGGTGCGCCGAGATCGTGCAGCATATCTACGATATCGCCAGGGGATTCGGCGAGACGTTCCGGGCGCCGGAGGATCTGGCCGAGCGGATCACCGCCCGCCTGTTCCCGTGGGCGCCGGATGCCGACGAGCATGCTGATCGCTGGGAGGCGCTGCTGTGGTGCTCGGGGCGGATCGCGCTGCCGGGTCGGGATCGGCTCGACGCGAATTGGTGGATTCTGGCGGCTCCGCTGGACGAATGGGACGGTCAGCGCAAGGTGCGGACGATGCCGCCGGGCTGGCGGTAGCGGGCGATCGGTTGCTGGCCGAGCAAATCTGATACCCTCATGACAACAAAACATCACCTCACCAGGCGCATGGACCAGACCCATCCGGCAGGAGTCGCGTTCGATGTCACCGACGTTCGACGAGAGCAAGGCCCGCACGCCGCTGATCGCCGGCATGCCCGGCCCACGCTGGAATCGCAACAAGGGAATCTATCCAACCTCGCTGCGTCGTTACCTTGAGTGCCCTCATCGATGTCGCTTGGAGTATGTCGACAAGGTTCCCTACGACCTGCCATGGTCACGCGCGATGGAGGTCGGGAACGCGCTGCACAAGGTGATGGAGCAGATCGCCATCGCCCTGCACAATCGACAAGAGCCGCCGCCGATTTCGGCGTTTCGATCCTGGGTTGGGGAGATGCTGCCCGCCGACCGATACGACGATCAGGATCAGCGAGCCCGAGACATCGAGAATGTGCTGGAGTGGACTGCACGCGGCACGGCGTATATCACTCGTGGCGATTCCGAAGTGCTGATTGTCGAGCACTACAGTCCCAGGCGCTGGGATGATCTCGGCGATCTCGGTAGCGTGTTGCTGGGCGCGAAGGCCGATGTCGTCGTCCGGCGCCATGACGAGGCTGGCGCATACATCGAGATCATTGACTACAAGACGGGTCACAACCGGGAGTACACTCAGTTCACGCCCATCCTGTCGGCCATCGCCCTGAAGCGCCGCATCCGGTTTGCCCTTCGGCAGCCGCGCGAGCCGCGCATCGTGTTCACCTATATCTGGTTCGAGAAGGACGAATTTGACGAGCGGTGGTTGACGGCCGAGGCGAAGCGTCATCAATGGGAGGAACTTCGGCCTATCCTGGTCAGGATGGTGCATGAGGAGGACTGGCCGAAACAGCCAGGCTACAGGATCTGCAAGTTCTGTCCCTATTACAACACCGAGTGTTTTCCGTTTCCTGAAACGGCATCGGACCCGGACGTACCGACGATGTAGCGCCACTTCAAAACACGCTTCCCAGCAATTGCCTCGCGATTGAATATCTCCGCGAACGTAGATAAGTGCTTAAAGCAACTATACTATTGCCTGTAGCAACTACGTGAAAACCGTTGGGAGAATTGACATGGTCCAAGCTCAGGATGAAATGGCGGCCGGTGTCGCCGAAGTCCGTCGCTTCAATCGTTTCATCACCCGCCAGATCGGCGTCCTGCAGGAGGGATTGCTGCACAGTCCCTATTCCCCAACCGAGGCGCGAATGATCTTCGAGATCGCGCAGGCGACGCAACTCACGGCGGCGGATCTGGTTTGCTCGCTCGGCCTCGATCCGGGGTACGTGAGCCGCCTGCTCGCGAACCTGGAACAGCAGGGGCTCGTACGACGGGAGCGCTCCGCCACCGACGCTCGCCAGCGCCTGATCTCGCTTACCGATGATGGCGAACGCGCCTTCTATATGCTCGATGACCGGTCGCGAGCTGAGGTGAGCGGGATGCTCGACGCGCTGAGCGGGGCCGATCAGCGGCGCCTGATCGACGCCATGACCACGATCCAGTCCATCCTGGCGGATGAGAACGAGCCTGGACTCGGCAAGCCCTTCTTCCTGCGCCAGCACGAATCGGGTGACATGGGATGGGTGGTGCAGCGGCACGGCGAGCTGTATCAACTCGAGTACGGGTGGGACAGCCGGTTCGAGGCGCTGGTCGCCCGCATCGTCGCGGACTTCATCGACAACCATGATCCGGTCAAGGAACGCTGCTGGATCGCCGAAATGGCCGGCAGGCGGGTCGGGGGCGTCTTCCTGGTCAGGGACAGCGACACGGTAGCTAGGCTTCGGCTGCTGCTGGTCGATCCGGAGGCTCGCGGGGTCGGCCTGGGAACCTATCTGGTGGAAGCGTGCATTCGATTCGCACGGGAGTGCGGGTACACCACGCTGACGCTCTGGACCAACTCCGTGCTGGACGCCGCCCGGCATATCTACGAAGCGCACGGCTTCACCCTGGTGGAAGAGGACCAGCACCATAGCTTCGGCAAGGACCTCGTCGGCCAGAACTGGGCGCTCGCGCTCTGAGGCGATCCATGACTTCGCAGGTGCGGTAGCATCATCGTGGTGATGGCACTCCCCTCACCCGTGATTCCCGCGCTTCGCTATCAAGGACCACCCGCTCATGACCGCCGCCGAACCGACCAATCCCACTACCGACCGCTCAGGAGCCGCCCGTGGCGTGATCTGGGACATGGACGGCACGCTGATCGACACTGCCCGGCACCACTACGACTCTTGGCGGCAGCTGCTCGCCCCAGAAGGCGTCGACCTCGATTACCCCGCCTTCATGGTCGGCTTCGGGCGGCGCAACGACGAGTGGCTGCGCGACCTGCTCGGCGACGAGATCGCGCTGCACGACATCCGCCGCATCGGGGACGCCAAGGAGGAGCGCTACCGCGAATTGCTGCGGGAGCAGGGGCTGATCGTGCTGCCGGGCGTGCTGGAGACGCTGGCTCGTCTTCGCGACGACGGCTGGCGGAACGCGGTCGCGACCTCCGCGCCGGTGCAGAACCTGGAGATCATCCTTGACGTGACGGGATTGAAGGAGTTGATGGACGGCTGGGCTGGGAGCGAGGACGTCCAGGTTGGCAAGCCCGCGCCGGATATCTTCCTCGCCGCCGCCGAGCGGATCGGGGTCGATCCCCATCGAGCGGTCGTGGTCGAGGATGCCGCCGCCGGCGTGCTGGGCGCGCACCGGGCGGGCATGGCCGCGATCGGGGTCGGGCCGCATCATGCCGAACTCGGCGCCGACCGGTCGGTCGAATCGCTCGCCGACCTGCCGGTCGAGGCGTTCGCCGAACTGGTGCAGGCCGCCTCGAGGTCCGCCTGACCCCGACGCGCAATCGTCCATCCGTTATTGACCCGGTCGGCTACCCCGAGAGCGATGCATCGCCCGGGACACCCGGTCCTTGCGGTCGTGCTCGCTGAGTTGCCCCACTGAACGGTACAGGTACTCGGCCTCGGTGCGTTCGGCGATGATCTCCGGAGAGTCGGGAGCGGCGAAGAGCGCCGACCGTGCCTGGCCGTGCAGCACCCTGGCGTCCTCGAACCGGCCCTCGCGATCCAGCCGCAGCGCTTCCCGGTGATTCCGGTCCGCGTGGATCTGGGCGGAGCGCCGCTGCACATCCGGTCGGACGTCGTACTGGCCGAGATCACGAGCCCGGACGCGGGTGAGCGTCTCTACTGACTGATTGACCAGCGTGACGATGTCGGGACGGTGTGGCGCCTCCACCAAGAGCGTCGGCTGGAATGTCGTGCCGACCTCGCCCGGTCGCACCGAGATGTCGAAAATCAACGTGATGGTATCGTCGGCGCGCAGGTCGGCCAGGTCGACGGTCACCTCCTTGCCGATTCGATGCACCGGAAACTGGTTGACCAGTTCCCCTCGCATTCCCGGCGGGAAGGTGATGCGCAGTCGCGGTTGCTGCGCGACGACGTCCAGCAGCCCACCGATCTCGTTCCGGAAAAAGGCGGGCAGTTCGCCGGGAACGCCGACATAGCGGAAGTTGCCGCCGCCCGCCTCGGCCATCCCGCCGAGCAGGACCTCGTCGAACCCGTACCCGACGCCCATCGTCGATGTGATGATCCCGCGCTCCCTGAGGGCGCCAGCATGGGTCATCAGGTGGTGGGGATCGATGATGCCGATGTTGGCCAAGCCGTCGGTGAGCAGTACGACGCGGTGCAGATGTGGCGTCGTGTCGCCTCCCATCCGCTCGCCGAGCAGCTCGCAGCCGGTCAGCCATCCGCCCGAGAGACAGGTCATCGAACCCGCGTCCACGTCGCGCAGCAGCGACCCCAGCCGGTCCCGGTTGTCACCGGTCGCGAGCATGAGCGGCATCAGCACGTCGACCTCGGTGTCGAACAGCACGACGCTGAAGGTGTCACGCGGGCCGAGATGACCGACCGCTTCGAGCGTGGCCCGTTTCACCAGTTCCAGCTTGTCGCCCGCCATCGACCCGGACCGGTCGATCGCCAGCGCGAGGTCCACCGGCAACCGGTCGGCGTCTCGTGGTGACTGGGTCGTTGAAGCGCCGATGGTCAGCATCAGGGTGGTGGAGACGCCGTGACGCGAGACGGCGGCGCG
>JACCVC010000200.1 GCA_013698305.1 Chloroflexia bacterium | reverse complement strand
ACAGGCAAAGGAGCCCGGCCATCGCGATGAAGAACCCGGTGCGGGTATGATTAAGGATTGCTAACAACCCCTTCCCTCCTGATATTGGTTCGGCAATCGGGCAGCCCCCCGACCGTTCGCGCCATATCTGGTCGTGCAGCGAGTGAACTAGTTCACTCGCAGGGCTTTTCGACCGGATATGTCTGTGCAAAACCAGCCTTCTACACAGCCCAAGACCCTCTATGGTAACGAGTGCAGTGAGGAGCCGAACAGCGTCAGCCATATGCCATCCCAGCAATGACGAAGCGTGACGTCAACCGTATCGGCGCCCGCTTCTAGCAGGCAACTCCACAACACTCGCTTGATGACAACGTGTGAATGTTCCGCGATGTCACGATCCATACAGAAAAGCAGCCAGCACCGATTTTGAAAGCGAAACTCAGCGTGTGCGTTGAGCGTTCAAACAATCAAGGGTGCAAGGGTGCCGAGCTGCGAGTCTCGACGGATCATGCGCGCCGCGTCTATTTCGTACGTTTGGAGCCAGGTACCAGCCAGAGTCATCCTGTCCCCTTGTCCATCAAACCCAACGGGTCTATGTGACGGTACCAAAGCCGCACGTAGGTGTCAAGGAGGCCCGGGCGTCGGATCTGATCGCCGGAGCTTGCGGAAACGGCAATCGGCGACTGGCTGTCCCCGCTGTGTCGTTGCAGGAAAGTCGCTGTTGCGCCGTAACGGAGGCATTCTGTGACCACTCGACACACGTCGGCTCCGCGATCCACGGTCGCGATTCGGATTGCGCCGGAATAGTCCTTTTGTGATATCCGGGCTAGGGTTGGTCGATGACCGGAAGGCACGAACTACGGGCTGAAGTAGCTGGAAAAGAGGGTAGTGGAAACCGTCCAATGTGCCAATGGGTCAACAACGCAATGTCCAAGAGTCGCTCTACATTCGTCCATATGGAACGCAAGCCGGATCGCGAGATCGCGCCTGCTCCGCACGGCTCATCGACATCCAAAGGAGAACGCATGGTCGTCGACTGCCGTGAGTCAGGCAGCTAGATGTCGCTTTCGACATCCACCCGGCGACGGCGAGCACGAGGATTCGTGCCCGACAGGAAGTCAGACTCGGCGTCACGTCGCTGGGTTGTGGCCGAATCAAGCTCCTCCTGGACCTGTTCCATCCTGATTCGGACGCGCTGCTCGTGGAGATACCAGATGTCTCGATGCAGGGCGGCGTCCAGTTGCCGTAGCTCTTCCAGCTCGCTGCCCAGATTGCCCATTTTGTATGACAGGTCGCGATGCATCTCGCTGGCTTCCTCAATGCGCTCATTGAGACGATCTACTCGTTCTTCCATGTTCTGGCGGATCTGCTCGAACCGTGCGTCAGTCTCCTGCCGGGCGTCGTCCTGCATATCGATCACCATGTCGTGGCGCTCTTCAGACACGGCCTGGAAGCGGGTGAAGTCCTGCCGCAGCGTTTCCTCGGCGGCGCGAAGCTCGTCGAGCGTCGGGTCGACATGGACGAGGCCCCGTCGGGTGTTCTCCAGCGAGTCATAGAGGTGGGCGAGATCGGCCCGGAGCTCGTCGATGCGGCTGTTGTAGCCATCAACAACATCTTGCACGTCGGCGGTGCGGCGACGCGCTTCCTGGTCGACGATCTTGACGGCGTCTTCCGTGCGGATGATGTCCCGCCGGAGTCCATCTGTCTCGGTACGGGCGTTGTCGATCCCGTCCCGGAGCCCGTGGGTAAGGGCGCTGGTGCGATCTCCGAGCGCGGAGAGGTGCTCGATCATGGTGGTGATTTCGTCGAAACGCTGCTCGTTCTGCGCGGTATCGTCGACCTTCTTGCGCGACTCCTCCAGGATCTCGGTGACGTGTGCCTGAAGGGAGCGAATGGGGCGGATGCCGTCGTCGATGCGCGATTCGAGATCGTCGATCTTCTGCCGGGTGCGGTTTTCGTCCAGTGATCGGGCCTGGGCGTTTTGCTCCGCCTCGTTGCGGAGTTGCTCGATTGCCAGCGCGTTCTGCGCCACCTGGCTCTGGTGGTGTTTGGTCTGCTCGTCGGCGCGAAGCTGACGGCTGCTCAGTTCGCGAAGCAAGGCGCGAAGCTCATCAACCTGGCTCTGCAGGGTTGCGGTTCGGGCTTCCTCACGGCGGCGCTCGTCTTCGCGACGGTAACTGTTCTCGCCACGCTGCCGGGTTTGGGCGCGATCGGGCGCCGTGGTCGCTTCTTCGCCGTTGGTGGCAACGCCTGACGCAGGCGGCTCCTCTGGGGAGGGTTGTTCATGCACCACTGGCGCGTCGTCGACGAACTCCACGTCGCCGGGCTCCGGCAGCCAGGTCTCATGGGTGTCTGACGATGATTGTGCGGACGATTGGTTTTTGCGGCGTCGAAGCATGGCATGTCCTGTCGGTTCGGATCGTAGGAGTGACTGGAGTGAAGGGTACAACGGGTGGAACGGGAAGGCGACGTGATCAGTTTGCCCCGTCGAGCGCCTGGAGCGATCGGACGACCGAGCGGCCCAGGGCGTCGGGGTCGTAGCCGCCTTCCAGCACGGCAATGACCTTGCCACCCGTGTGGCGATCAGCCATGTCCGTCACCACGCGGGTGAGCTCGGCAAACCCATCGTCGTCGACCCTGCAACGTCCGATCGGATCGTCGCGGTGGGCGTCGAATCCAGCGGAGAGCAGGATCAATCCGGGCTCGGCCTTTTCAATGAAAGGAACGACGACGTCGAGCATGGCGCCCAGCCACTCTTTGTTCCCGGACATCGGTGGCAGCGGGCAGTTCAGCGTTGTGCCGAAACCGTCGTCAGCGCCGGTCTCGCTCCGGTCTCCGGTGCCGGGATACAAGGGAGATTGGTGCAGGGAGGCGTACCAGACGTCCGGATCGCGATAGAAGATATGCTGGGTGCCGTTGCCGTGATGAACATCCCAGTCGATGATCGCGACTCGCTCGATCCCGAGAGCGCGGGCATGGGCGGCGGCGATGGCGGCGCTGTTGAGCAGGCAGAAGCCCATTGCCCGATCCCGGGTGGCGTGGTGTCCGGGGGGCCGGCCGATGCAAAACGCGCGCTGGATGGAGTCGTTCACAACCGCGTCGACCGCCGCCACCGCGGCGCCGGCGGCAAGGCGAGCAACATCGAGCGAATCGGGCGCGACCAGGGTGTCGGCGTCGATCCACGCCCCTCCCGCCTTTACGGCCCGCTCGAGGCGGGCGAGGTGCCGATCAGTGTGGACACGGAGAATCTGCTCGTCGGTAGCGGGGCCAATGTCGACATTTGGCCGATCGCTCAACACGCCTGCCTCTCGCAAGGCGAGCTGGATCGCCGCCATGCGGCGGGGATGTTCCGGATGCTGTCCGGTGTCATGTCCGAGAAAGCGATTGTCGACAAGCAGCGCAGTCGATGCCGCATGCATCGCAGCCATTCAGGCAACCTCCTGGTGAATGATGGTGGGGC
>JACCVC010000018.1 GCA_013698305.1 Chloroflexia bacterium | reverse complement strand
CAATACCTGGATCGATGGGCGCCTGGCGGAGGTGTACTGCACGACCATCGCTGCCATCGAACGAGTCGTGGCCGACGGCGCGACCTGGCGGGACGGCGCCGAGGAAGGGATCGTACACGTCTGGCTCAGGGAGGGACGGATCGTCCACGATCGCTCGGGTCAGCTGGCGGCAGCGTCCGAACGAGCCGGCAATCACTCCCATCCCACGCCAGCGGACGAGCGCGAGATTCATGAGGCGTGGCGCAAAATCGGCTACAACGTGGCCCAGATCAAGCGCTATCTCGCCGCAGACGACCCGATGTCCTTGTCAGCGGTCGACATGCGCCTGCTGTATAGCGTGGCCGAGGTCAACCTGCACTACTTCACCGTCCGGCAGCTACTCTGGCGCGGCGAGAAGCCCGCGATCCGATACTGGCTGGAGCACGATCCCGAGTATCTCGATTGTTTCCATCACTTTTCCGCCGAGACCAATCGACGACACCGGGTCGAACTGTACGAAGAGCTTGCCACCAGGGCACTGGCGCCGGTCGGCAGGTTGTGGAGGGAGGGACAGACGATGATCGGGGTTGGCGCGGGCTATGGGTCCGGGGAACTTGCCGCGCGGGAGGGGACGGTTGGGGATGCTCTCGCCTTCTGGAAGAGGCTAGTAACTGACCCTTCATGATGACGATTCATACCCGTCCGCGTCCTGGCCATGGAGCTTCTCCTTTTCGCGATCCACCTCGGCACAATTCCCCACCCCGCCAGCGCCACGACCCAGCCCAGCACCGCGTCGATGACGAAGTGCTCGCCGAGGTAGACGACCGAGTAGCTCATCGCCATCGCGTACACCGCCCCCACCGCAAGGGCCCCTCGACCGAAGCTCCGCAGCACCAGCAACACCGCCGCCAGGTGGTTCGGCTCGAACCAGAATCCCTCGCGGGCGACCGTGCCTCCGTCATCGCCGCCGAGAGACACCCCCGCCGTGTCCCGCAAGACGTGATGGGTGATCCGCGTCACGTCGTCCGGATCGCTCAGCCACGGCGGCGCGGTCGGCAGCAACACGAACCCCACCAACCCGAAGGCGAACGTGATCGCCGTCGCCAGGGCGTACTGGCGAAACAGCGAACGACGCTTCCACCAGATCAATCCGGCGGCGACAAACGGCGACACGAAAAACGATCCATGCACGACCGACAGCACGATGTCCGCGCCATCTACCCGTCCCGGATCGAAGAGTCGAGTTTGCAGGTACTCCGATGGCAAGCGCCCACCAAACAGTCCCGATTCCAGCCGGGGCGCGGCGTCGGCGTTAGCAATCACGATGGGCGATTGGTCTGCGACCGCCCTCGCCAGGCTGAAGACCACCCAGATCGACGTGAACCCGCCGAAGGCGGCGAGCGCGGGACGGATCGCCGGGAACAGGCTGACCGCCGAGGCGATGATCGCCGCGCTGACCGGTGAGCTGATCGACGGCGAAGGCGATGGCGAAGAAGCTGGCCACTGGCAGCAGTCGCCTCGCCTTGTTCAGCATCCCAGTCCCGGGTTCACTGAGCTCGCGAGAGCGACGATACGCATCCTGATTCAAACCGGGCTGCCTCCAGCGTTTCCTGCGTGTTTCGCTCGATGAGCGCATGGATCGTTGATCCTGGCCCATCCGGCGCGAGCGATATGCCCTCAGCGGCGCCAGCCTTATCTGATGCTACGTTTTCTCGGGATCAAGGCAGCGCGGATGCCGATGGCATGCGCTGATTGATTTGATCTATTTGGCAGATTACCTGGTTGAGGTGTCAACGCCGCTACTCCGCCCGTTCGTGGGGTGGCGTCACCTTCGCGACCATCCGGCGCGTCTCGTTGTCGTAGTGTTCGGCGGCGTCGCGCTGATCCTTGAACACCGCATCGACCTTCGACCCGCTCGGCATCAGTTCCAGGATGGTGGGATCGTTGAGAATCTCACGAATGAATTCGAAGCAACGCTTGATCTTCAGGCCGATTTCTTCACGCTCTTCATCGGTGGTGATGTCGAGTGTTTTGCCATCACCCTCATCGTTCATGACTCCGGCGACGTCTTGTTCCCAATTCTCGACGAATTCGCGACTGGCTTTGGTCAGCCCAATGTGTCGCTCAATGTCCATTCGCTCTTTCCCGCGTTGCCGACGTTTTCACCGAGAGACATCGCTGTGAGGTGGGTCATGGTAATCTTCGCGCCGCATCGGTTTACACGACCAGATGTCACCTCGACGATACCTCCAACACTCAAGTAGCCCGCGATCAGGATACAGCACTTCCCTTTCCTTGCCCTTTTGCCCTATCGCGCAACCTGCCCAACTGGTGTAGCCTGTAGCAACCGATTCTTCCTCCCGATCTCGCGGAGCCGTCCATGTCAGATTCAGGGTTCCATAACCCGCTCGTTGCCATCGACCACGCCACCAAGGTCTACAACACCGGCAGCGGCGCAGTCCACGCCCTCGAAGACCTCTCCCTGACCGTCGACAAGGGCGAGTTCGTCTGCATTCTCGGCCCTTCCGGCTGCGGCAAGAGCACGCTGCTCTGGGCGATGTCCGGGCTGCATCCGCTCACCAGCGGTACGATCACGCTCGGCGGCTCACCCGTCACCGCCCCGCCCAAACAGCTCGGCATGATCTTCCAGGAACCGAACCTGCTGCCCTGGCGCAACCTGTGGGAGAACATCCTCTTCCCGTTCGAGATCCGCAAGCAGAACAGCGAGCCGTTCCACACCCGCATCCGTGAACTGCTCGACCTCACCGGCCTCTCCGGCTTCGAGACCAAGATGCCACGCGAGCTCTCCGGCGGCATGCAGCAACGCGCCAGCATCGTCCGCTGCCTCGGCTTCGACCCCGACGTGATCCTGATGGACGAGCCCTTCGGCGCGCTGGACGCCTTCACCCGCGACGAGATGAACCT
>JACCVC010000187.1 GCA_013698305.1 Chloroflexia bacterium | reverse complement strand
TTGGCTCCTCCGCCGGTGGGATCGAGGCGCTGGGGACGCTGGTCGCGGGGTTGCCGGCCGATTTCCCCGCCCCGATCGTGATCGCCCAGCATCTCGACCCGAACCACCAGAGCCATCTGGCCGAGATCCTCGGCCGCAAGAGCCCATTGCCGGTGCGAACGGTTGATGATACCGAAGCGCTGGAGCATGGTGTCATCTTCGTCGTCCCGTCCAACCGGCATGTGGAGATCACCGACCATCACGTCGGCGTCCTGGCTAACGGTCCGGAGCGGCCCAAGCCCTCGGTCGATCGGCTGCTCATCACCGCCGCCGCCGTCTTCGGTGAGCGGCTCATCGCCGTTATCCTGACCGGCTCCGGCTCGGATGGCACCGCCGGCGCGCGGGCGGTCAAGGAGGCGGACGGGATGGTGATCATCCAGGATCCGGACACCGCCGCCTACCCTTCAATGCCCCGCTCGCTGGCGCCGACGACTGTCGATATCGCCGCGTCCCTGGAGCAGATCGGCCCCATCCTGGCGGACATCGTATCCGGGCAATCCGCGCCTCCGGACCCAACAACGGACGATACGCTGCGGGACATCCTCGACGGGGTGCATACGCGCCGCGGCATCGACTTCTCCACCTACAAGCAGCAGACGATCATGCGCCGGCTCCGTCGCCGCGTCACCGCAGTTGGCGTCTCCACCTTCGACGACTACCGTGCCTATATGGCCGAGCACCCCGAGGAAGAGCAGCGGCTGGTCAGCAGTTTTCTCATCAATGTCACCCGGTTCTTCCGGGACGCAACCCTGTTCGACCACCTTCGGGAGCAGGTGTTGCCGAAACTGATCACCAGCGCCCGCGAAGGCGGTCACGAGTTACGGCTCTGGTCAGCGGGGTGCGCGACGGGCGAGGAAGCCTACTCCCTCGCCATCCTGATCGCGGACCTTCTCGGCAACGAGCGGGAAGCGATGGATGTGCGCATCTTCGCGACTGATCTCGACGAAGACGCGCTGGCGTTCGCGCGACGTGGGACGTACCCGGCCGCTGCGCTGGAGAATGTTCCCTCCGAGCTTGTGGAGCGTCACTTCATCAGACAGGATGGCGACTATCAGGTCAACAAGGGCGTCCGGAGCATGGTGCTTTTCGGCCATCACGATCTTGGTCAGCGTCCGTCCTTTCCCAATATCGATATGGTGCTGTGCCGGAACGTGCTGATCTACTTCGCGCAGGAGCTCCAGCTCCGGGCGATCCAGCTTTTTGCCCATGCCCTCAACGACGGTGGCTACCTCGTGCTCGGCAAGTCGGAGACCCCCAGGCCAATGGCCGATTCGTTCACGCAGGTTGACCGGACGTTCCGGGTCTTCCGCCGGGACGGCCCGCGACCCCGGCTTCCAATCGCGCAAATTCCGGCCAGGCGAGGGAACGCATCGTCAGGAGATGTCCAGCACGTTCGGCCTGCGTCGAATCGGAACGACCTGGCCGGGCATGCACAATCGACCGCGGACGGGTTTTATCAACCCAACCATCGCCTGGAGCACCGTCTGCGTGCCTTGCCGTTCGGATTGGTGGTCATCGACCGCCGGTATGACATCCAGGCCATCAACAATGCCGCCAGATCCTGGCTCGGCATCCACAGCATCGCCCTCGGAGAAGACTTCATTCATCTGGCCGAGGGCGTGTCGTCGTCGTCGCTCCGATCCGCCATCAACGCGGTGATTCACGGCGACGGGCCCGTGCATCTGGATGCGGAAACGATCGACACGACGACAGGAGACCCGCGCCATCTGGCCCTCACCTGCTATCCGGATAGCATGAACGACGAAGGCATTGTCGAAACGGTGGTGATCTCGATCGTCGACATCACCACGGTCATCAATGATCGGCAGGATCGCGGGGAGGACCTTGGCCGGCTTCAGGATGAGAACATCCGATTGAAGGAGTCGACCGCGCGGCTGGGTGACGCGAATCGGCACCTGCTGCGGGCCAATCAGGAGCTGACCGACGCCGTTGAGGATCTGGACGAACAAACCGACACGCTCCGCGTCGCCAATGAAAGCTTGCAGGTTGGAACCGAGGAGATCGAGACGCTCAACGAGGAGCTTCAGTCCACCAACGAGGAGCTGGAGACGCTCAACGAGGAAACGCAGGCAACCGTCGAAGAGCTGAATGCCGCCAACGATGACCTTGAAACCAAGACCGTCGCGCTTCGGGAGTTGGCGGAACGACACGCCACCGGGCAATCTCACCTCAGCGCGATCCTGGCCAATATGGGCGATGCGGTGCTGGTCGTCGCCCGCGATGGGAGCGTGGTACGCACCAACCTGGCCTACGACGAATGGCTGCGGGATGACGATGGGGTCTTCCTGCCACTGGACGAACAGGGGAACCCCCTGCCCCCGCACGCAACGCCACAGCATCGAGCCGCTCGGGGTGAGACGTTTCAACAGGTGTTCACCATGACGGGCGAGGGCGACGACGCGCGGCGCTGGTTCGAGGCGACCGGGCGACCGGTGAACACCGACGGCATCGAGGGAGGCGTACTCGTGATCCGAGACATCACCGACCGCAGCCTGCGCCTCCTCCAGAAC
>JACCVC010000168.1 GCA_013698305.1 Chloroflexia bacterium | reverse complement strand
GACTACTCTTTGGCGATGGGCGCAATCATGATGCTCGCATTCCTCACCGTGATCGGAAACCTGATCGCCGATATCATGTATGGCATGCTCGATCCTCGCGTGCGGTTGGACTAGTGGAATCGGAGGGGTAAAGGACATGGCAGAACAGGCTCACTCTACCAACGCCCGCGATGAAACGCCCGCCAGCCAATCGGGTCGAGAAAAATCCCTCGGAGGCGCGCTGGACAGATCGCATCTACGATCGACACCTGGCTTCTACCGCAGGGCGTGGTCAAGATTCCGAAAGGACAAGATCGCCGTAGCCGCGCTGTTCGTCGCGGCGGTCATTGTCATCTTCTCGTTCTCGGCGCCGCTCGTGTCCGCACTCACTGGCTACAGCTATAGCCAGAGCGACCTGATGAACAAGCTCCTCGCGCCGGGCGAGCAGGGGCACCTGTTGGGCACAGATGGCAACGGACGCGACATCCTCACCCGCCTGGCGTATGGGGGCCGCGTTTCCATGACGGTCGCCGTACTGGCGCTCGTTTCAGCGTTCACTATCGGAGCGACCGTGGGTTCCATCGCCGGGTTTTACGGCGGATGGATCGATTCTGTCCTCATGCGATTCGTTGACATCATCATTTCGATTCCTGGCATTACCATCCTGTTGCTGCTTAGCGTCTGGTTCCGACCGGGGCCTGTAGGTTTGGCATTCGTCATCGCCGCGCTGGCCTGGACAGGTATCTCCCGTTTGATCCGGGGCGAGGTGCTTTCGCTACGGTCGCGGGATTACGTTGACGCCGCCAGGGTAGTTGGCGCCTCGAACAGGCGAATCATCACCAACCACATCCTCCCGAATGTCGTCTCCATCGCCATTGTCTGGATGTCCCTTGTGCTGCCAGGGCTTATCCTTTACGAAGCGACCCTTTCCTACCTGGGATTCGGTGTCGCCATCCCTCAACCTTCCTGGGGAAACATGCTGGAAGAAGCCAACGACTTTTACCGGGACTCCTGGACATTCGTGTTCATCCCCGGCTTCGCGATTTACCTGTCGGCATTGTCGCTCAACCTCGTTGGCAACGCGTTGAGAGACGCGCTCGATCCACGCTTGAACGAGTAAACCAGCAGCGCTGTCGAACGACAACGGCATTGTGGCGGTGGGAGAGTGTTCTCACCGCCATTTCCATGATCGACATGGCGCGATAGCGGCGGGAACGAAGGAGCATGACACCGACATGAACTGTCCGAACTGTGGACACGAAAACCAGGTTGGCGACAGGTTCTGCGCCAGTTGCGGAACCAGGTTTCGCGACGACCCGGATATCCCTCGCCAACACGCCCCCGAACCGGAGTCGACGCCCGATACGACTCGATCCGAGGCACGCGAGCCCATTCCTGAAAGACCCATCGACCCCGAGTGGCGCATGTCCTCCCTGCCACCCGAGGAACCGCCAAAACGCCGGATCTGGCTCTGGGTGCTGGTCGGCATTCTGCTGTTCTGCGTGTTGCTCGTCTGCGGCCTCGGCGTCTTCCTGACCACGGGCACCGGCCAGAACCTGATGGATGACCTCGCCACCCGAGCCGCCACGGTCACCACCAGCGGCACCCCGTAGCACCGCGTAGGGACCGACCTGAGCATCGCCGTGAGCATCGCCGAAGGATCGGTCCGGTCGCCCGGAGAGCGACAATACGCCACGATCACACACCTTCTGCTGTTGGGTCGACCAACATGAACGCCGCTGTGCGCCACACATCACCTGAACTCAAAGGGACCGCTCCATGCATGGAGCGGTCCCTTTTCAGTCTGAACTTCGACTCGCCGGACTATCGTCGAGGTGGTGGTCCGCTCCGACGGTCGCCATCGCGGCGCGGACCGCGATCTCGCGGCGCCTTCGGCTCCGGCAACTCACCGGTCATTGCCGCCCGGCGGGAAAGGCTCACCTTGCCATTGGGCGCGACGTCTATCACCATCACCGTCAAGTCACCGCCAAGCCCGACGACATCCTCGACCACGTTGACCCGGATCGCCGGGTCTTCCGAGAGCTCGGAGATGTGGACCAGTCCATCTCGACCGGGAGCCAGCTCGACAAAGGCTCCGTAGGGCATGATGCTGACGACCTTGCCCGTGTAGATCTCGCCCCGCTTGACGACCATCTGCTCGCGCTCTTCCGTCAGATCCTTGATCCGCCGAAGCGCTTCCTCTGCGCCAGCTCCGTCCGACGACGCGATCGACACCGTGCCATCGTCGTCGATATCGATCTTCGTGTTCGTCTCTTCCTGGATCGAGCGGATCATCTTGCCGCCCGGGCCAATCACCGCGCCGATCTTCTCGGTGTTGATCTTGATGCGCTGCACCTGAGGCGCCAGCGGGCTCAGCGACGCCCGAGGCGCGGCGATCGCTTCGAGCATCTTGTCGAGGATGTGTTGGCGCCCAGAATGCGCCTGCTCCAGGGCCTGCCGCATGATCTCGACCGTGATGCCCTTGACCTTGATGTCCATCTGGATCGCCGTCACGCCCTCTGACGTGCCCGCGACCTTGAAGTCCATGTCGCCGAAGGCGTCTTCCATGCCCTGGATGTCAGTGAGCACGGTGAAGTTGCCGCTCTCCTGATCGATCACCAGGCCCATCGCGACACCAGCCACCGGCGCGCTGATCGGCACGCCAGCGTCCATCAGCGCCAGGCTGGAGCCACACACGCTCGCCATTGAGGTCGAGCCGTTGGAACTCACCACTTCTGAGACCAGCCGCAACGTGTACGGGAAGTCATCGGCGTCCGGGATGACGTTGATCAACGCCCGTTCCGCCAATGCCCCATGACCGATGTCACGCCGGCTCGCACCCCGCAGCCGACGAACCTCACCGACGCTGTATGGCGGAAAGTTGTAATGATGAATGTACCGCTTGGTCGACTCCGGGTTGATCGAGTCTAGGCGCTGCTCTTCGGCCGTCGATCCCAGGGTCACTGTCGTGAGTACCTGAGTCTGGCCGCGCGTGAAGATCGCCGAGCCGTGGGTTCGCGGCAGGTAGCTCACGTCCGCCCAGATTTGGCGAACTTCTTCCGGACGGCGACCATCCGGGCGGATTCGGTCCTCGAGAATACCGTTCCGCACCTCTTGTTTCAGCAGCGAACCATACACGTCCCCAACCTCATGCGCGGTGTACCGAGCGTCTTCGCCTAAAGTGAGGCGGGCGATGATCTTCGCCTCCAGATCGCCTGTCGACTCTACTCGAACGACCTTGCTCGGGTTCCGCACTGCATCCCTCAGGTCGTCACCAAGCAGGCCCTTTACCTCGTCGATAAGCGCGTCGTTCTTCTCCGGCGCGGCATATGCCCACTTCTCCGTGCCCACCGCCGCGACAAGCTCCTGCTGCAGGCCGACAATCGTGCGGATGTTCTCGTGCGCCAGTTCGATGCCTTCCAGCATCCGCGATTCCGCGATCTGCTTCGATTCTCCCTCGACCATCATGATGGCATCGTCGGTTCCAGCCACGACCATGTCGAGCTCGCTACCCGACAACTGCTGGTAGGTCGGGTTGACGACCAGGTCACCATCGACCAGGCCGATCCGAACCGCGCCGACCGGACCATCCCACGGGATGGGCGAGATCGCCAACGCCGCCGACGAGCCGATGATCGACAGCAGATCAGGATCGTTCTCCTGGTCCGCCGACAGCACTGTCACCATAACCTGCACTTCAGCCCGGTAGCCCTTCGGAAACAGAGGCCGTAGTGGTCGATCCGTCAGGCGGCAGGCGAGAATCGCCTTCTCTGTGGGCCGACCTTCCCGCTTGATGAACCCGCCCGGAATCTTCCCGGCGGCATACATGCGCTCTTCATAGTCGATCGTAAGCGGGAAAAACGGCAGGTCCTTCGGTGCCCGTTCGCCGACAACGGTGGCCAACACCATCGAGTCGCCGTACCGAACGACCACCGCTCCCATCGCCTGCTCAGCCAATCGACCGGTTTCAAGCGAAAGGGTACGTCCATTGATCTCCGCGCTTACAGTCTTGATCTGCTGTTGCACCTGTTCGGGTACCATCTGTGTTGCTCCTGATTGTGCCTTTGCTGGCCGAAAGCCTCTGTTGTCGCTGCCAAGCACATGCGTGCAGGAGGCAAGAGGCCGTTGCGTTCGATGTGGGTGCCGGAAGAGGAACTGGGGCGGAGTGACGGCATTTCCTCACGCTGCCCCAATGCCTCACTCGCGGCGCCAAGCGATGGTCGACTAACTCCCTTCCCATAATGCGCAAAATGCCCAGGATCATGTCGACCCTGGGCATTCCATCATCGTCGTCAAAAGCATGTTGAAGTGGTACGTTGATGCTTCGCCATAGGGAACTTAGCGACGAAGTCCGTGACGGGCAATCACAGCCCGATACCGTTCTACATCGTTCTTGCTGAGATACGCGAGCAGCCGGCGCCGTCGGCCCACCAGCTTCAGCAAGCCCCGGCGAGAATGATGATCCTGTCGATGCTCCCGAAGATGACCAGTCAGCCCTGTGATCCGCTCCGTCATGATCGCAATCTGGACCTCGGGCGAACCCGTGTCCGTCTCGTGGGTACGAACGGCCTCGATGATTGAATCCTTTTGCTCTTTTTGCAACGCCATGCCTTGGGCGCCTCCTCGTGGGTTTCCCGACAAACAATCGGGCGTATGCGACTTGCTGTAAACATGCAGAAAAACGCCCGTAGCGACGGCGTTTACGTCAAAAGAGTATAGCACGACGTCTACGATGCAGCCACGCGCAATCGAGTCACGGACATGTCATGCGGGTACACTTGAACCTGACATTCCGGGCGCGCATCACGCGACCCGCTGACTCCTTCCCCGTGAGGATTGCTTCATGCCCGCAACACTAGGCATTATCGGCGGCAGTGGGCTCTACGATCTGCCAGGCATCACCGATGTCGAAGAGCTGACGGTAACAACGCCGTATGGCGGCGCCAGCGGGCCAATCCTCTCCGGACAGATGGGCGACTGCGCGATTGCGTTCCTGCCTCGCCATGGCAAGGGACATCGCCTCAACCCAAGCGACGTGCCATACCGGGCCAATATCCATGCCCTCAAGCAGATCGGCGTCACACATCTCCTCAGCGTCAGCGCCGTCGGCAGTTTGCAGGCGGACCTGCCACCCGGGACGATGGTGTTGCCCGACCAGATCGTCGATCGCACGGTCGCGCGCGACCGCACGTTTTTTGAAGGAGGCATCGTCGCCCATGTCAGCCTGGCCGACCCGTTCTGCCCCGACTTCCAGCAACACGTCCTGGCCTCAATCGATCAAGCCGACGCGCAGGTTCACAATGGCGGCGCCTATGTCTGCATCGAAGGGCCCCAGTTCTCGACGCGCGCCGAGTCTCAACTCTACCGAAGCTGGCCCGCTCAAATCATCGGCATGACCGCGATGCCAGAGGCGCGGCTCGCGCGAGAGGCTGGGATATGCTACTGCGTCGTCGCGACCGTTACTGACTACGATGTCTGGCACGAGTCGGAAGAAGATGTAAGCGTCGCATCGGTCTTGGCCGTGCTGGCCGCTAACGTCGACCGAAGCAAGAGCCTGATTGCCAGTCTGGCCGCGTCACCGCTTCCTGCATGCACGTCAGGGTGTGCTCAGGCGGCGGCACACGCGGTTTCCACCAGCCAGGATTCACGCTCTGACGAGAATACAGCCCTACTCTCCTTTCTGACCTCCCGCAACGCCCAGAGCGAGAGCTAGCCGATCAATGGCTTCTCGATACCGGCCCACCTTCCGAACCACCGAATTCGGCCTCCTGCTGTTTCCGGCGCTGACCGCGATTATCGGTCTGGCGATCATCCTGCTCGTTCCTCGGGCCACCCTCGACTGGTCATGGACCGAACTCTGGACCAGCCTCGCCTTTGCCGGAGCGGTGATTGTGATGAGCCTGACGCTCGGCTTGCGAGGGTTCCGCGGCGACCAGACCATCCTGCCACTGACGGCAATGATCGCGCTGATCGGTATGCTGATGATTCAGCGCCTGCACCCGGATCTCGCCGCCCGCGACCCCGGATTTTCCACGATCGCACAGCGCCATTTGATGTACCTGGGCGTTGGCCTCGCCGTCATGTGGCTCTCCGTGATGCTGCTTGGCCCGCTCGGCCTGATCCGGTGGCTCCAGCGCTATCGATACCTCCTCATTCTTGGCGCGACGGCGCTGCAGATGTCGACCTTCTTTCTCGGCACGGAGGTGTACGGCGCGAAGCTCTGGATCGACGTCGGCCCTATCCAAATCCAGCCGTCGGAGATCGTCAAGCTAGCGCTGGTCGCCTTCCTGGCGAGTTACCTCGACGAGAACCGCGACATGCTCAAGTCCTCCTGGAACGTCGGCCCGATGAAGTTGCCGCCGATCCCCTACCTGATCCCGATGGGCGTGATGTGGGCAATGTCGCTGCTGACCCTCGTCGTGCTCAATGACCTTGGCTCTGCCCTGCTCTTTTTCGGCATCTTCATATCCATGCTGTACGTTGCCACGGGAGGACTCGTCTACGTCGTGGTCGGTCTCGGTAGCTTCGCCGCCGCCTGCTATGGCGCCTGGTTCGCCTTTGATCGGGTCGGAATCCGGGTGCAGAACTGGCTGAACCCCTGGCAAGATCCACTTGTCACCGGTTTCCAGCCAGTGCATTCCGACTATGCGCTCGCCAGCGGCGGCGTCTTCGGCGTGGGTCTGGGTTATGGCTCCCCCGCGTACATCCCGGCGGTCGAGACCGACTACATCTTCTCCGCCATCGGTGAGGAGCTGGGCCTCCTCGGCGCCCTCGCCGTCATCGCCCTCTACCTGTTCTTTGTCCTCAGGGGGTTCACGATTGCAATTCGCGCTCGTGACGGATACATCCAGCTCGTCGCGGCCGGGCTCAGCTCGATCATCGGCATTCAAGCCATCATTATATTGGGCGGGGTAACACGGGTGATCCCGCTGACGGGGATCACGTTGCCGTTGATCTCCTATGGAGGTAGCGCGTTGATAACCAACTTCGCATTGGCGGGGATGCTGCTCTACGTGTCAGGACTCCCCAAACGTGCCTGACCTCATTCATGCAAAGGGCATTCGCACATGCCGTCGATAATTCGCATTCTCTGTGGAATCGCCAGCGCGGCGCTGCTCGGATGGGGACTTGCAACCATTGACGATGTCTCCGATGCGCGCTGGCTCACGATCCTGGGCATGGCGTGGCTCTTATTGCTCCTCGCGACGTACCTTCCCCTGCCAAACATGCCCCAATTTTCGCGGTCCCTGATACGAATTGCCATAGTATTTGCCACGGTCCTCGCGATCGTGTCGGTCCAGCTCATCCGCATCCAGGTCGTGCAGCAGGACGCTATTGCTTACCGTTCTGCCCAAACCGACGACGGTGACGCCATCGCCAACCCCCGCGTCGTTCTGACGCCACTCGAGAACCAGCGGGGCGAGATCATGGACCGCGACGGCGTGGCAATAGCCGCTACCATGGAGCAGGACGGCAACTACTACCGATCCTGGCCGAATGACGCCACCTCCTATGTCGCGGGCTATCACTCACCGTTCCTGTTCGGCTCGTCCGGACTCGAGCTGACTTACGCCGACGTGCTCACGGGCCAGGCCGGCAACAATCCGATATCGCGGCTGTTCAATAACCTGTTGCATCAACCCCAACAGGGTTCTGACATCACCCTGACGCTGGATACCGATCTTCAGGAATCAGCCCAGGCCATGCTCGGCGACCAGAACGGCGCGGTCGTCGTCGTCGATGTCGACACCGGCGACATCGTCGTAATGGCGAGCAGCCCAGCATACGACCCCAATCAGCTGTTCACGACCTCGCCAACCGCAAACGCCGATGCGCAGGCGTACTGGGACACGCTCATCGAAGATACTGACGCGCCGTTGGTGACCCGTGCCAACCTGGGTCTCTACACCCCCGGTTCGACCTTCAAGACGATCACCGCGGCCATCGCGATCGAGTTGGGGTACGCCGATCCGGACTCGGTCTACACGGATGATGGCGAGCTCGTGATCGATGGACGCGTGCTGGAGGGACAAAATCGGCCTGATGTGTCGCAGACCCAATGGACCTTGCGAGAGGGCATCATGTGGTCGCTCAATATCGTGCTCGCCCAGGTCGGGCTGCAGATAGGAGGCGATGAGTTCTGGCTTATGGCGCAGCGCTTCGGCTTTGGGCAGGATGTCCCCTTTGACCTGCCCGTGTCTCAGAGTCAGCTCGCGTCCGACAGATCGTTCCTCGACTCGAGCAACGCCGTCGCGGACACGGGATTCGGACAGGGAGAGATCCAGGTGTCACCGCTCCACATGGCCGTGATCACTGCCGGTTTCGCTAATGACGGCGCCATGATGGAACCACGGCTGGTGGACCAAATCGTCTCTCCCGACGGTTCGGTGACCGGCTCGCCCCCTGTCGAGACGTGGCTCACGCCGATCTCGCCCGAGACAGCCACTCAGGTCGAAGCGATGATGATCGACACGGTGAATGCTGGATCGGTCCAGGCGGCACAGGTGCCGGGGTACCTCGTCGGCGGAAAGACCGGCACCGCGGAGACTGGTGTCGAGACGCCGCACTCCTGGTTCATCGGCTTCATCGGCCCTCAAGAAGGTGAGCCGCGGTACGCTGTGGCTGCCGTGCTGGAGTTCGGCGGCAGTGGACTCACTGGCCCTGTTTCCATCGGTCGCGACATGCTCGCGCAGACCATGGAATCGCCCCCACCATCGGATTAGCTGACGTGTACGAACATGGAAAAAGCCCATGAATACTGATAAAATAGACATACAGCGCCGGGCAAATGGCCTTCGCGCAAAGGCGCTGCGGCAGCGATTCTCGCGCCGTGTTGAACTCGCGTTGCAAGAGTTGCCTTCAGGTGTCCAAGGCTACCTCGACAACGTCGCGGTGGTCGTTGAATCAGAACCGCGAGCCGTCCATCGCGAGTCCGCGCAGGACGACAGCGACGAGTTGTTTGGCCTGTATCACGGGATTCCCCGCAACGCGCGTGACGGTGGCTATTCGATGGTGGTCCCGGACCAGATCACGCTCTTCTGGGGACCACTCTTGCGTGCCTTCGGTTCAGGTCCCGAGCTGGATCACCAGATCAGGGTCACCGTCCTGCATGAACTCGGGCATCACCTGGGATTTGACGAGCTTCAACTCGACGAAATGGGATTGGCGTGAATCGACGACTGTCACCAGCGGCAAACGAAAAACTCCGTGAGGCATCTCGCGATATCTCCGGAGTTAACGAAACCATGGCCTCTGGTCTGTCGCTTCCCCTCGGCCGTCCGTGGCTGCTCGTCATCCCAATCATGCTCGACCTTCTGCTCTGGCTCGGTATCCAGATTCCGATCACGCGTATCACCTCGCCCCTCGTGGACCTGATGATCGATCAGGGCGGCGAAAATGGTGAGCTTGCCGCCGACCAGTTGACACTATTGGGCGAGACATCTCGACTCAACGATCTGCTGGCGGCCATGATCCCTTCCGTCTTCTCAGGGTTGTCCCAGGACAACCTGTTCAACGTCGTCGCCAACGTCTTCGCGCCTGGATTGACGGACGGTGTCGATCGTCGGGACCTACCGACGATCTGGGCCGACATTGGCCGGAATCTCACCGATCCGGGAAGCATCGTCGGCATACTCGGCCTCGGTGTGGTGTTCCTGGTGATTGCCTCACTCGTCGCCGTGAGTTGGCGAGTGCCACTTGCCATGGCGATCACCCGCCGACCGATGTCGGCCGGCGCGCTTCTAACCTACACGGTCCGGTCCTGGGTCCGATTCATCGGGTTCATCGCCCTGGTCGTGGCGGCCGCGGGCGTGCTGGTCGTACCGCTGGTCCTGTTCGCCGGGGTCCTGCTGGTGCTCGGGCTCAACCTCGCCGCGCTGGTGACCCTGTTCCTGGTGATGGCAGCCAGCCTGGTTGCGATCTACGCACGCTTCGTTCTGGAGTCAATCATTATCGACGATATCGGCCCGATCCGGGCGCTTAAACGGTCGGCCCTGGTGACACAGGCGTTCTTCGGTCCGATGGTCAGGTTCTCTGTTGCGAGCGTTCTGCTGGCGACCGGAGCGTTGAGGCTTTGGGATCTGATGATCTCGTCACCTCCCGGCCTCCCCGTCGCGATCCTGGCAAACAGCTTTCTTGGCACCGGCCTTGCCATTGCCAGCATGATGTTCTACTACGACCGCAATCGACTACTTCACAAATTTGCACCCGCTACGGGCAGCGCAGGCGCGCCGGAAACCCTGCTCTAGGGATCAATGGCTGTTCCAGTCCTTGCTACGAAAGGAGAACATTACATGGCAACCGCTTTGAAAGACACCCTCTCGGAACCACGATACGACGCCGATCAGATTCAGGTCCTTGAGGGACTCGAGGGTATTCGTCGGCGACCAGGCATGTACATCGGCAACACCGATCAGCGAGGGCTCCATCATCTCGTTCGCGAGATCGTCGACAACTCCGTCGATGAAGCCCTGGCCGGCCACTGCGATCATATCGTTTGCACTATCGGTGCCGACAACATCGTGACCGTTGTCGACAATGGCCGTGGCATCCCGGTTGACACCCACAAGAAGTCCAATAAATCCGCGCTCGAAGTGATCATGACGACGCTCCACGCCGGCGGGAAGTTCGGTGGCGGAGGGTACAAGGTGTCTGGCGGGCTGCACGGCGTAGGCGCTTCCGTTGTCAACGCGCTTTCGGAGTGGACATCGGTAGAAGTCGTCAAGAAGGGCGACACCGGCGTCTATCGCCAGGAATACAGTCGCGGATTTCCGACCACGCCAGTCGACGTGGTCGGAAAGACGCTGAAGGGCACGCACGGAACGACGACGCGTTTTCTTGCTGATCCCGAGATCTTCAAGAATGGACATGATTATCAGTTCGAGGCGATCGCTCACTGGTTCCGTGAAACGGCATATCTCACCAAGGGCCTCAAGCTCACCTTGATTGACGAGCGCACAGACCAAGAGATGTCTTTCTACTTCGAAGGTGGGATCGTCTCGTTCGTCAGGCACCTGAACCGCACCAAGGGGCCAATTCACGAACGTCCCTTCTACGTGCATCGAGAAGTGGCCACGCCGCAGGGGGCGGTCGATGTCGAGGTTGCGTTGCAGTACAACAACAGTTTCGGCGACACAACGTTTACGTACGCCAACAACATCCATACCGCGGAAGGTGGAACGCACTACACCGGCTTCAAGACCTCATTGACACGTACCATCAACGACTATGCAAGAAAGAATGGGTTTCTCAAGAACGATGAGGCCCTGTCGGGGGACGATGTCCGCGAAGGTCTCACCGCAATCGTGTCCATCAAGATCGAGGACCCGCAATTCGAGGGGCAGACCAAGGGCAAGCTGGGCAACAACGAGGTGTCCGGCGCCGTCCAGAGTGTCGTGAACGAAGCGTTCGGCGCGTTCCTCGAAGAGAATCCGCAGGTATCGCGGCGAGTGATCGAGAAGTGCCTCAACGCCGCTCGCGCCCGGGAGGCCGCCCGCAAGGCGCGAGAGCTCGTACAGCGCAAGGGGGGGCTCGACAACTTCAGCCTTCCCGGCAAGCTGGCGGACTGCAGCGAGCGCGATCCCGCCAAGTCGGAGATCTACATCGTCGAGGGCGACTCGGCCGGTGGCTCGGCCAAGCAGGGCCGAGAGCGACGGTTCCAGGCCATTCTTCCGCTACGTGGCAAGATCCTGAATGTGGAGAAAGCCCGGCTCGACAAGATGCTCCAGAACAACGAAATTCGCACGATTATCACGGCGCTCGGCACCTCCGTCGGCGAGCAATTCGACATCTCCAAGCTTCGGTACCACCGCATCATCATCATGACGGACGCCGATGTCGACGGCGCGCACATCCGCACGCTCTTGCTCACCTTCTTCTATCGACATCTCGAGCCGCTGATTCGTCACGGCTTCATCTACATCGCGCAACCGCCACTCTTTCGTGTAGGACGAGGTAAGAGCGAGGAATGGGTCTACAACGATCGCGAGCTGGCGAATGCCCTCAAGGAACGTGGCGACAATGTCGAACTGCAACGCTACAAAGGTCTCGGTGAAATGAACCCTATCCAGTTGTGGGAAACCACCATGGACCCAAGCCGTCGCACGCTGGTTCAGGTCACCGCCGAGGATGCTCAGGCAGCCGACGAGACGTTCGACATGTTGATGGGCGCGGCTGTTCCACCACGGCGCAAGTACATCCAGGCCCATGCGCAAGACGTCCAGAACCTCGACGTGTAGGATAGACCTCAGCGCGCTCGCTGATCGTCATGCGCACCCTCCGATCGCCGCTGGAGATCTCTTCTGATGCCGACCAAACTGGTGATAGCAGTCGATGCGATGGGCGGAGACCACGGTCCTGAAGTTGTGGTCTCCGGTGCCGTCTCTGGAGCACGGCGGTTTGGAGTGTCTCTTCTTCTACACGGCGACGAATCCTTGATCGGGGCAACGCTGGAGCGTCTAGACACCCAGGGCGTCGACATCGACGTTGTCGATACGAGCGAAATCATCACCATGGACGACCATCCGGCCCAGGCTGTACGACGCAAGCCCGACAGTAGCCTCATGCGCGCCATACAGGCGGTGAAGGACGGCGATGCATCGGCGATGCTGTCAGCGGGCAACAGCGGCGCGGTCATGGCCGGCACGCTCATGAGCCTTGGGAGAATCAAGGGGGTGGATCGCCCCGCCATCGGCTCATACATGCCAGCGCTCAAAGGCAAAACCCTGGTGCTGGACCTCGGAGCAGTGACTGATCCCAAGCCGGTGCACCTCGTCCAGTTCGCGCTCATGGGGCAGACCTACGCCCGATATGTGCTCAACGTCCCGGAACCCACGATTGGCCTGCTCAGCAATGGCGAGGAGCCCGGCAAAGGCAATCAACTAACCCTCGCGGCTCACAAGCTGCTCGCCTCCACCCACGGCATCGACTTTCGAGGCAACGTCGAAGGCAGGGATATTGCCCTCGGCGTGGTTGACATCGTCGTCACCGATGGCTTCACTGGCAATGTCGCGCTCAAGACGGCGGAGGGCACTGCCGCGCTGCTCACCGAATCGCTCAAGGAGCTTCTAACGGCATCCCCGCTTCGGAAGCTCGCCGCGCTTGCTCTTCGACCCGCGTTTCAAGAACTCCGCCGACGTCTCGACTATGCGGAAATCGGCGGAGCTCCGCTCCTGGGGATCGATGGGACCGCAATCATCGCTCATGGACGCTCCAACGCGCTCGCCATCGAGAATGCGCTGGGCGTCGCGGCACGTAGCAGCGAGCAGCGTTTGCCCTCCCGCATTGCGGAACGGATCGCCCAGGAGCCAGAAGCTCGGGATGCTGACGAGCACTCTTAACGCCTCCTGAACGCCTGCACAATCCAAAACGCCCGGTCCCACAATACTCATGGGGCCGGGCGTTCTTAGTGGAGTACCGTATTTGGGAGACCTTATCCCTCGACGGAGCGCTTAAGCTGCGTGCCAGCTCGGAAGACAGGCGCCTTCTTGGCGGCGATCGTCATTGATGCGCCAGTCTGGGGGTTTCGTCCCTCGCGAGCCGACCGTTCGACGACCTTGAACGAACCGAATCCACTCACGGTCACATCGTCCCCCTTCGCGAGACTCGACTCAATTACCTCAAAGACGGCGTTGACAGCCTTCGACGCCTCGGACTCACTCGATCCCATCGAGTCCGCTACTGCCTTGACAAGTTCCTGCTTTCGCATAGTGCTTCCTTTCAGGCGAGGGTCCGTCAATCGGCGAAAACCCCCATTCCACAATGGAACTTCACGTTATCAATCACGGAGTGTACTCAAAATCGGCGCAACTGTCGACAAATCAGCCCAGAGACGCGGTAGCCCGCCGTTGCCGAGCCGCCTCGAACATCACGATCGAGCCCGCCACGGCAACGTTGAGACTCTCGACATCCCCGGCCATTGGGATTCGAACACTGGTTGACTTCAGATCGGACAGCTCAGATGAAGAGCCGTGCGTTTCGCCCCCGAGCACCAATACAAAGGGGTCAGTCCAATCGAAGGAGTCGTAATCCTGCTCGCCGTTCATCTCCGCCAGCACCAACCTCGTCCTGGACGCGCGGAGCGCCGTATTCCAACCCGCATCGAACTCGCCGATACTGAGTCGAAAATGCGCGCCCATCCCTGATCTCACCGCCTTTGGCGCGAACGGGTCAACACTGGAAGGCATAATCAGCACCGTGGTGATCCCCGACGCGGCAGCCGACCGTAATGCCGTCCCCATATTGCCGGGATCGCGTAGCTGATCGAGAATCAGGAGGTCGCTACCTTCGGGCAAACGCGGGTCAGCAGGTTCAGGCATCGCGCAGATCGCGGCAAATCCCTGGCTCTGTTCGACGTTGCTGGAATGATCGAAGATGCCGGCGGCCACACGGAACACATCAATGCCAGGCCGCTGGAGCCTGCTCACACAGGCTGAATTGACATCGTCACGGATGAGCAGCTTTCTGACGTCCATGCCCGCGCCCAACGCGTCCTCGATCAGCCGACGGCCTTCCAGCAGAAACGCCCGCTCAGCTAGCCGGGCTTTCCGGCGACTGAGCGAGCGCATCAGTTTCATTTGAGGATTGTTAGCGCTGGCTATTTCACGCCATTGTGACTGATCGTGATCCATCGCCACGATGGCTCTATGCAGACCCCGGCAATGCCTGGCGTGCCGCCTCGACGATCGCAGCAAACGCTTCCTCATCGCGGACCGCGAGATCGGCGAGCATCTTCCGGTCGATGTCGACGCCTGCCGTGGACAAGCCATAGATCAGCCGCGAGTATTGCAGACCGTTGGCCCTGCTGGCCGCGTTGATCCGCTGAATCCACAGTTTGCGCATTTCGCGCTTTCGATTCCGGCGGTCACGATACTGAAATGCAAGCGATCGCATCAGCGACTCATTCGCGCGCTTGAACAATCGGTTGCGTGTGCCTCGGTGTCCCTTGGTTTGCGCCAGTACCTTTCGGTGCCGACGATGGGCGGTGACGCCCCTCTTTACACGAGCCATTGCGTTGAATCCTCCGTCACGCGTGCCACACGCGAGCTATTGACTGGCTACTTGAGTCCGTGAGGAAGCATCTTCCGCACGCGTTTCGTCGAGGCCGGGTTCATCACCAGCATCTTGTCGAATTGCCGCTTCACGCGCGCCGATTTCTTGCGCCTCCGGTGGCTCTTCATGCCCTTGGCGTGCATAATCTTGCCCGTTCCGGTGATCTTGAATCGACGCTTCGCACCCTTGTGCGTCTTGAGTTTTCCTCGATTTGCCACGCCAACTACCCTTCTTTTCCGCTACCGCTGGCCTCGGATTTCGCCCGTGCCGGAGCCATGTACATGGTCATCGTGCGCCCTTCCATACGAGCGCCTTGCTCCACGGCTCCGACATCGCTGAGTTGCTCGGAGAGCTTCTGAAGCAAATCTCTGCCCAGTTCCGGGTGCGTGATCGATCGTCCACGAAACAGCACGGACAATTTGACCTTGTCACCGGCCTTGAGAAATCGCTCGGCCTGGCGCCCCTTGGTCTCGAGATCGTGCCCGCCAATCTTTGGCTCGACACGAACTTCCTTGACCTTGGTCACATGCTGGTTCTTCCGGGTTTCCCGCTCCTTGCGACTTTGCTCGTAGCGGTACTTGCCGTAATCCATGAGACGACACACAGGTGGTTGCGCGTTTGCGGCGACCTCTACGAGATCCAACCCCTTCTCCCGCGCCATCATGAGCGCTTCGCGCGTCGGAACGACCCCGAACTGCTGCCCTTCGTCGTCAATTAATCTTACCTCGCGAACACGAATACGGTCGTTGACGCGAGTTTGAACCGGTCTAGAAATAGCTTGCCTCCTGGAATGTACTCGTTGTTGTAGGACATACAAACACCGGCAACGGATCTGCGCCGTCACCGTAATGTCAGCGACTCAACCTGTACTTTACCAAAATCCCGCTGATTCTACCAATTGCGAGCCGCCGCATTCCACCGACGTCAGTTATTGTAAAACCCCGCCCCGGTGAGCACACGCCGTGTTGCCGCCTCATCGCGCCGCAACTGCGCCACTAGCTCGTCCAGCGATGGGAAGTCCGCGTCCGACCGCAACCTGTCGATGAATTCCACCGCTATGCACTGGCCGTAGAGATCACCGTCGAAGTCGAGAATGTGCGTCTCGATCAGCCTCCTGCCGGTGTTCAACGCGGGACGCGTACCGATATACGTCATCGCCGGCAACGGCTTCGTTTCTCCCGGCAGCGCCGCCATCGTCGCGTAGATACCGTCGGCGAGTTGAACCTGCCCTTCCGGAGGCAAGACGTTCGCGGTAGGATAGCCAATCGTTCGGCCCACATGTGCGCCGTGGATAACGTCGCCAACGATCTTGAAGGGCCGGCCAAGCATGTCGCCAGCGGCCTTCACGTCACCAGCCTGGATCACTCTTCTGACCCTGGTGCTGGAGACGACCACGCCATTGTCCTCAATGCGATTCAAGGCGACAATCCGAACGCCGTGTTCGGCGCCCAGCTTCGCCAACACGTCAACTGTCCCCTCACGGTTGCGCCCGAGCGCAAACGCTTCGCCGACAAAAAGCTCCTCCATACATCCCTGTCCAACCAGGGCCTCAAAGAACTCGCGAGCCGAAAGCGCAGCGAGCGCGGTGGTGAATGGCGTCACCACGACCTGATCAGCACCGGCGGCCGTCAGCAATGCGACCTTGTCAGCGAGCGAGAGAATCGCTCCGTCGAACTGGGCTGGCCGCAGGACAGCCGCCGGCGCCGGATCAAAGGTGATCACAGTCAAGGCAAGACCGAGTTCTCGTGCCCGCGTCGCAGCGGCATGAAGCAGCGCCTGATGTCCTCGATGCACGCCATCGAACGTGCCGATAGTTACGACCCGTTTCTCCAATGGTAGCTCGGTGAGATTGGAGAGAGGTTCCGGAAGCGCCATTTACGAAAGCCTCCCGAGAATCACGCGAGTTGGGCGCAGCACGCCCGCCGTCTCGTCGAAGACGCCGGTCCCTGCCCATTGCCAATCGGCGCCATACACGCGCACGTCCCCTGCAATCCCGGACCGCGCAAGCTCCTGACCATTGGCCCATCGTTGCGCTTCAGCCGGTGTCAACACCACGACATCGCATCCAGACATCGCGAAATCCGGGTGGTGCGCTATCCAACCCCAACTGGAAGCGGCCAATGCCGGCTCCAGATCGTGAATCGAAATGCTGGAACGCAAGTGAAATGCGCCCGCCCGGACCCGCACGAGATTGATAAGGGTGGCCCCACATCCCATGTCGCGCCCGATATCGCGAACGAGTGAGCGAATATACGTGCCCTTGCTACACGTGACGAGCAATCTAGTCTCCGGAGGACTCCATGACACCAGTTCGCAGCGAAACACTTCCACCGTCCGAACCGGTATATCAACGACTTCACCGTTTCTGGCAAGCTCGTGCAGCCGTCGCCCACCGACCCGCGCCGCAGAGTGCATGGGCGGTGTCTGCGTTTGCCGTCCCTCATAACGAACGAGAACAGCTCTCACTGCCGCTGCGTCCAGGCGCCCCGCCGAATCCCGCGAAACCAACGCACCGTCGCGGTCTCCCGAATCAGTCTCGACTCCGAATCTCACCGTGGCAAGGTAGGTCTTGCCATCGTGTTCGAGATATGACAGTACCTTCGTCGCATGCCCAACCGCAACCGGCAGAACGCCAGTAGCGGCAGGGTCGAGCGTGCCCGAGTGGCCGACGCGACGTTCTCCGACAATGCGACGCACTCTGGCGACCACATCATGACTCGTCCACCCCGGTGGTTTATCGATATTGAGAAAACCGCTCCTCAGCGGAGCAGAACGTCGTCGAGCCATGGGCGTCAGCGATGGTCCCGCGCCAGCTGGCCAACGCGCTCGACAAAGGAGCGCTTGGCATCTTCATCACCGTCGATCTGGACACCAGCCGCGCGTGGGTGACCGCCCCCACCGAACTCGGCGGCGACACTGGCCACGTCAACGCCGTCCGGCAGGCTGCGCAGGCTGACTCGCCAACCCTTGTCGTTCGCGTAAAGTATTGCCGCCGCTCCAGAGCCTTCGGTGCCGACGAGGAAGTTAACCATCCCTTCGGCCTCACCGGGCGAGGCGCCGCAGCGATCGAACGTATCCTGCGTCAACTCTGTCCAGATCAGGCCGCCAGTGTATTGAACGTTTCGAAGAGCCCGCTCCCAGAGACAGACCGATGATCGCGGTTTGACGCGGAACAACGCATCCACGATCGGCGCGGGATCGGCTCCGGCATCGACCAGGTCCGCCGATGTCCGCATGGTCCTGGACGTGGTAGAATCTGTGCGGAGTCCCAGCGTATCCCCGTAGATTCCCGCGAGCAAACACTGTGCGATATCGTGCGTCAAGTCGGTCTTCCATGCCTGAAGTATGTCCGCGACGATCTCGGACGCGGACGCGGCCTCTGGCACAACGATGTTGACTTGCCCGAACATGTCATTGGTGACGTGATGATCGATGTTCACGATCGGCACGTCGCCATTTACCCGATCTGGATCGTCTGCGTAAAAGTCGCCAAGACGACGCCGGTCGGAACAATCGACGAGACATAGCAGATCGTATGCAGGCAAGTCGTCGCGACCGTATGCAAGCACGTCCTCAATACCGGGCAGAAACCCGAGTTGATGCGGAACCTCGCCATCGGACACCATCGGACGGGCCGTCACTCCAAGCTGCGCCAGTGCATTGCTCATCGCGATCGCCGAGGCCAGGCCGTCAGCATCTACATTTTGATGCGTCGGCATCAGCACGCACCGTGCGCTCCGCAGCAACTTTAGTGCCTCGGCAGCGGCCGTATGATCAAGTCTCCACGAAGGTGACGTCATGCAGTCTGCCCCCCTGTCCCGGTGCCAGCCTCCGGGTCTCGGTTCAGTTCGGCGTCCAGACGTTCGATTTGCCGAAGGGTTTCGGAGATATGCTGCGCATAGGCCATCGATCGGTCGGCACGAAACTCCAGCATCGGGATTTGACGCATGCGAAGGCGCGGCTTGAGATGATGCCGAATGAACAACGCGGCGGATGCAAGAGCATCCATTGTCCCGGCTCGTTCCTCTTCATGCAGTACGCTGATGAACACGCGAGCCTGGCGCAGGTCTTGCGTCACATCGACTTCTGTGATGCTCATGAATCCGATACGCGGATCCTTAACTTCTCGACGGATGATGTCGGCGAGCTCCTCCTTGAGCAGCTCACCGACTTGTCGGGTACGTCGTGTCACGGAGGTCTCGCTTTCCAGCCGACGTCAGAATTTCTTCGATCAGCATCCGGCTACGTGCGCGCGACTTCTTCGGTGTGCAGGAACTCGATCTGATCCCCAACTTGCAGGTCGTTAAATCCTTCGAGCCCGAGGCCACATTCGTATCCAGCGGCCACTTCGCGCACGTCATCCTTAAAGCGCTTGAGGGACGCGATCTTGCCTTCGAACATCACCGTGCCGCTTCGCAGCACCCGCGCCCGCGAATTGCGCGGAACCTTGCCGTCCAGCACGTAGAGCCCGGCCACCACATCGTTCGACGGCAACTTGAACGTATCACGGACTTCCGCGTACCCGTCGGTGACATCCTCGAATATCGGCGCAAGCAGGCCCGTGATCGCCAACTTGACCTCATCTAGCAACCCGTAGATGACGCTGTAGTAGCGAACATCGACACCGGTTACGTCCGCCATGCGCTTGGCGGCGACATCCGGGCGGACGTTGAATCCGATCACGATGCTGTTCGTTGTCGACGCCAGATTAATATCTGACTCGGAGATCGCGCCTGTTCCGGAGAACTGGATCGAGAGCTGGACACTTTGGTCCGTCTCGTCATTGAGTTTCAGCAGCGCGTTCTGGATCGCGCCCAGCGAGCCCTGCACGTCGGCCTTGAGGATGACTCTCAACTCAGCAGTGGTGCCTTCCTGTACCTGGTCGTACAGCTCGGTGAGCTTGACCGGCCGATTGTCGGTCAATGACTGGATTCGGCGCTGCGCCTGTCGTTGCTCAGCCAGCTGCCTGGCAGCTTTCTCATCCTCGAAGGCCATGAATGTGTCGCCGGCCTGCGGCACATCCATCAAGCCAAGCACCTCGACCGGCATGCTCGGTCCCGCGCGTCGCACCCGTTTCGCATGATCATCGAACATCGCCTTGGTCTTGCCCCAGGTGCTGCCCGCAACGATCACATCGCGCAAATTGAGCGTTCCGCTTTGAACGAGCAATGTCGCCACCGCGCCACGGCTACTCTCGACCCTCGCTTCCACCACCACGCCGGAAGCGATCTTGTCGGGGTTCGCCTTCAATTCATGGACGTCCGCGACGAGCAGCAACACCTCAAGAAGATCGTCGATGCCGTGACCGTCCTTGGCGGACACCTCGACCAGCGGCACGTCTCCGCCCCACTCTTCCGGCATCACGCCAGCTTCCGAAAGCTGCTGCTTTACCCGGTCCGGGTTTGCCGACGGCAGGTCGATCTTGTTGACCGCCACCACCATCGGCACATCCGCGCTACGGATGTGGGCAATCGCCTCGCGGGTGGTCGGCATCACGCCGTCATCGGCGGCAACAACCAGCACGGCGATGTCTGTCGCCTGCGCCCCGCGCGCGCGCATCGCGGTGAATGCCTCGTGACCGGGAGTATCCAGAAACGTGAGTTTGCGTCCCTGTCGCTCGATCTGATAGGCGCCGATATGCTGGGTGATCCCGCCAGCTTCGCCTTCCGCCACGTTCTCCGAGCGAATGGTATCCAGCAATTTGGTCTTGCCGTGATCGACATGACCCATGATCGTGATGACCGGCGGTCGCGCGGTCGCGTCTGGGTCCTGATCGCTTTCGAGCCGTCGCGCCTCGAAGTTGGCCACCGCGTTGTTTCCGGCGGATTCCTCCTCCAGCGTCTCCCACTCCAACTCTGTCGCCACTTTTGCCGCGGTTGCGTAGTCGACCTGCTGATTGAGATTCGCCATGATCCCGAGCTTCATCAACTCGCGGATCACTTCGATCCCCCCCATGTCCAGCTTTTCCGCCAGCTCAGTGACCGACATCACTGGTGGAAGCACCACCGGCTCTCGCTCGGCTGGCGCAACGCGCTTGACCGCGACCGTCCGTGCCGATCCGCTGCCGCTGCGACGACCTCGTCGCCCCGCAACGCGTGGAGCGTTTCTGCCGCGTCCTCGAGTATCTGTCATAGTGCCGTCTCCTTATGAATTTTCCGCGATACGCGCTTCCGCGTCGTCGCCAAGTGTCGCCGCGAATGTCTTGAGTTCCTGTCTTGTGTCGTCAGGAAGTTCCGTGTTCAATGCCTTCCCCAGCATCGTTCCGGAAAGCGCCCGATCCCAGCATCGCTCCTGGTGGCATAGGTACGCGCCCCGCCCATTTCGCTTCCCTGTCGGGTCTATCTCGACCAGATGCTCAGGCGTGCGAACGATACGGATCAGCCCGCGCTTGTCGCCCTTCTGCCGGCATGAAATACAGGTTCGCTGCGGAACGTGCTTCGGCCTGGGACTCTTGCGTTGACGATTGCGATCCGCCTGATTAGGAGTGCTCGCCATCGACGCGCCACCCCTTCCTATTCTTCTTCCTGTTGAGGCGCAACGCTCACGGCGGCAACCCTCATGTCGTCATCGAGATTCAGCTCATCGCCAGTTTCCTGGTCGAAGCGGGCCCGAAGCTCGCGTTCGTAGAACACCTCGACCACGCCCTGCTGAATGTCGACATCCACCTGCTTGCGGACAAGGTCTTCGGCCAACGGACCGTATGTCTTGCTGGTGACGGTAAATGTGCCGTCGGCCTGCACGGCGCGTGGCTGTCGGCCCTGCCAGCCAAAGTCGGGCATCATGCCCCCGGATGATTCGCTGGCGCTTCGGAAGAATTCTCCCCCGTCTTCGAGCAGGGATTCCGGACCCTTGATGTCGATTCTCCAACCAGTCAGCTTGAACGCAAGGCGGGCATTTTGCCCTTCCTTGCCAATTGCCAGCGACATCTGGTCGGTCGGCACAATCACGGTGGCGACCCGCTGGTCACCGTCTTCGCCGAGCGAGACGTTCGTTGGCTTGGCCGGGCTCAGCGCGTTCGAGATGAACGATGCCGTGTCCGGCGACCACTCGATCACGTCGATCTTCTCACCATAGAGCTCATTCACGATGTTCTGGATACGAACTCCACGAACGCCCACGCAGGAACCGACCGGGTCGACCTTCTCCTGGCGGGCCGCCACCGCAACCTTGGACCGAAGTCCTGGTTCTCGCGCGATCTCCATGATCTCGACCGCGCCGCTCTGGATTTCGGGCACTTCCTGCTCGAACAGACGCCGGATCATGCGGGCGTCTGACCGGCTGACGATCAACTGCGGTCCACGGGAATGGCTGTTCACTTCGGTGAGCAGCACCTTGATCCGCTGGTTGGTTCGGTAGCGCTCGCTGGGCACCTGCTCTCGTGCCGGCATGACAGCTTCTGCCTTGCCAAGCTCGATGATCACCGCCCGGCTGTCGGCTCGCTGGACAACCCCATTGAGGACCTCACCCTCCTTGTCCTGGTACTCGCGAAAGATATTCTCTCGCTCGAAATCCCGGATGCGAGAGTGGACCACCTGCTTGACGGTTTGCGCCGCAATTCGGCCAAAGTTCTCAGGCGTTCGCTGGATCTTGACCACATCGCCAGGTTCGGCGCCAGGAACGTGAATCTGCGCTTCTTCTACGGCCATTTCCAGGTCGCGGTTCTCGACACTGGTCACAACCGTCTTGACGACGATCACCTGCATCTCGCCGGAGGCGGAATCAAGCTCGATCCGAACGTCCTCTTCGCTGCCGGTATTCTTCTTGTAAACTGACGTCAGCGCTTCCTGAACCGAGGCAAGCACTGCATCCCTCGGAATTCCGCGCTCTGCCGCAATCTGGGCGATAGCAGTGTAGAGTTCTCCCTTCATGCCGCGCACCTCCTCTTTGTTTGTATCTTTCCACGGTTCGTATTTCCCGGACCCGTGCTCGTACACGAATTGCGAACGCGACCTCACATCCGAGCTTTTTGGCAAGGCGATCGAGGACGGCCCGCGAACGCCGAGGGACCGAGACAAGCGTTGACCCGTGAACACCAAGAAACGTGGGCCGCAACCCACGTTTGATCACAAAAGATCAATTACGCTGACGAAGTATACCATTTGCCTGGGCCACCGGTCGACCGTGAATTCGCCGCTCCAACGCCCGGTTTCAGGGCAGAATCTGGCTCCGTGGTATAAACATCGCGTTACTGTTCGCGGCCCTCCCCTTGTAGACGCAGCCACTACTGCCTGTTATGCGTTGGGAGCCACCTGAAGCTGTGATGAAGCCGCACAGTTCGATTTACCATCCTCAACTGAGAGAAGTGTATGTCCGACCGGGGTCTCACTCATCGCCTGAGCCAACGTTCTCGCCGAGCCGGCCTCATGATCGGCATTTCCATGGTCGTGACGGTCGCGTTCTGCGCCGTTGCCTTTACCGTCATTTATACCGCCCTCGAAGGATTCACTTCCGACTTCGTGTCGAGCGCCGATAGTTCCGCTCCGAACGACGACGCCGAAGATACCAACGTCGCCGAGGACCTTGCGGAAGTTCCCTCCTTCTCTGGCCTCGATCTCGGCCAAGCTGACGAAGAAGCAGAGGACACGAACGAAGCACCACCAAACAGCGCCGAGTCCGTGCCGACTCCAACCCCCGCCTCCGATCTAGAGGCGCAAGAAGCTACCGAAGACGAAGAGAATGGTGACGACGGCGCGTTTGATCCAGATTTTCAGATCGGGAACGGCACCTCCATCAATCTCCGAGAAGGGCCAGGGACCGACACCAGCATCCTGACGACGCTCCCTGCAGCGACTCCACTAGAATACCTCGGAGAAGACTCGGAACAGGACGGAGTCCGCTGGATGAGGTTCCGCACCGAACCTACTGATGACAATGAAGATGTTTTGGAAGGTTGGGTTCGGGAAATCGACACGAACGAGTTCGAACCATAGCTCGAACGCTGCCTCCGGAACGCAGGCAGAAAGGACACAGGTGTGGCGCAGCAGGTGACCATCATTGGTCTGGGACTCATCGGTGGCTCGATCGGACTTGCGCTCAAACGCTGGTCTCGCGTCAACGACAACAGCCTCACCATCGTCGGCTTTGACGAGGATGTCTCCCGGCAGAACAAGGCGAAGAAGCTGGGCGCGATCGACAGTTCGGAATGGTCGCTTGGCAAGGCGGTCGCCAACGCCGATGTCGTCGTCCTCTCCACCCCGGTCCAGGCGATGAAGCAGGTGATGGAAGACATCGCTGAGGACCTCAAGTCCGGCGCGATCGTCACGGACACTGGCTCGACCAAGGTCGACGTGATGGAGTGGGCGCGATCCCTGCCGTCCACAGTTTCCTTTGTCGGTGGCCATCCCATGGCCGGCAAGGCGGAGAGCCTCGACGCCGCCGACCCCGACCTGTTCAAGGGCGCAACGTGGGTGGTCAGCCCGGCGGTTACAGCTGGCGAAGAGGCCATTCGCACGGTGCTCGGCATCGTCGCCGCGGTCGGCGCGGAATCCTACTTTGTGGACCCCACCGAACATGACAGCTATGTCGCCGCCGTCAGCCACCTGCCCTTCCTGTCTGCCGCCGCGCTGGTTCGCGCGGTCACGGCCGATCCGGCCTGGCGCGACATGCGGTCGCTGGCGTCGTCCGGCCTGCGCGACACAACTCGCCTGGCGCTGGGAAGCCCGGAGATGCACCGGGACATCGCCATCACCAACCGCGATGCGATCGGTCGCTGGATCGACCAGTACATCGAATCCCTGAGTGAGCTCAGGACGCTGGTCGCCGACGACTCGGACGAAGGCGCAAACAAGCTGTTCTCATATCTCGAACAAGCCCAGGATGATCGTGCCCGGCTGGAGCTTACCGTCAACCGGACCGACGAGGCGTTGACCGAGACCCAGCGCCAGGCTGACAAGCACTCGTTTGGCGATCAGATGGGAAGGATGTTCCTTGGCGGTCTTGGCCGATCACGAGACCGAAACGGCAGGAACTCTCGCTAGGGTACGATCGCCCAATCCGACGGCAATCGATACCGAAACAACATGCGGGTCGGTTTGCCATTCCGACGCACGCGCCCGCGGTCCGTTCGGCGCAGGCCGATCGAGCGGTTATCGACCTGGATGATTCGGTGCTCCTTGAGATTGACCACGAGCAACCCCAGTGGGCCCGGTTTCATGCTCGCCTGACGAGTTTCCTGATCGACCACACGGAACGGTCTGAGCCAATCTCGGCGCTCGGCTGCCACGTCGCTGCTGAGGGCGCCAGCTGGCTCGCTGCGCTTCTCGGCGTCGAAGGCTTCGAGTCCCCGCTCAATCTCGCGAGCCCAGAGTTCGTCGAGAGAATGAACGAACGTCAGCACTCCATCCACGTCCTTGTGATTTGCTCCACACGCGGCCGCGATCATCTTGGAGCCGTGACGAGGTCCCAGAAAGCTCACCACTCCTGTTGGGTCGATGACATTGAATCGATAGCCGCTCATCACATGCTCTCCTGTTGCAGCCACTCTTCTACATGATGCATATACTACGTCGACGGCTGCGGTACCATTGCCTTGCGGTTGGCGCCAAGGTTCTTCGCCATGCCGCGCAGTTGCCTTTCAGGGAGCATGTCTCATGCCAATTCCACACCAACCCACCCAACCCGACGACCGCCTCCAACGAGAAGTCGATGAGATTCTGGAAAAAGCGCGCGCGCGGCCGATTTCGTTCCAGCAAAAAGTCGATCAGAAACGAATCGCGGCCCGCCAGCAGCGGCAACAGTCCTCGCCCGATGTTCAGCTTCTCAAGGGCAATGCAATCCGCCTTGCCATGAAGATACCAATCCTGACCGCGATCGTGTTCGCCATCATTGCCGCATACCTGGCCCCGCACCTCAGCCTCCTGGCCACCCTTTTCGCATTGGCGGCGGTCGTTATGGTATTCATACCCTTCGCCGTGCGTCAGCCTGAGACATCTCCGGCCGACCAGGCACGCTGGCGCGGCAGAGTGGTGAGCAACCTCCCGCCAGTATCCAACGGACGCTCCCGCGGTTGGATCGATGACCTCAAGAAGAAGCTCAACCGATAGTCCTCAATCAGGCTACATTACGGAGGATTTACGACAGATGACGAGTGTCGTGACGGACATTGTTGATGTGTACGTATTCCGGCGCCTGAACGCTCGCGTACAGTTCCTCCTGTTACAGCGCCGCAATGATGTCCCGATGGCGCAAACCTGGCAGGCATTCCATCAGGAAATACCAGTCGGCACGTCAGCGTCGGATGCCGCTCGCAGCGCCGTCAGTTCCCTGGCGGGCCTCGCCATCGACCGCTTCTACTCCGCGGATTTTATCAACCAGTTCTACGACGAGGCTCGAGACGCGGTGGTGCTCGCGCCAGTGCTCGGTGTCACGATCGTCGACCAGTCGGCGGTCAATCTCGCCGAGGACTTTCAGGATGCGGGATGGTTCGATCGCGACGAGGCGACAGCGCGGCTCCCGTTTTCCGGTCAGCGTTGGGCGGTGCGCCATATTGACGAGATCATGAGCATCGGCGAAACGGAGTCCGAGATCTACCGCTTCCAGCCCCAAACAACCGCCGCCGACACTGAACTATCGTCTCCCGACTCGACGGCGGCCCCCGAGTCGCCGACGACGTCGGAAAGCGACGACAATGATGGGCTGGAGCCTGCCGCGGAAGTGCATCACTATCGCGCCCCTGATCCCGAACCAGACCTCCCGTCGCCTGATGAACAGGAAACAGGTGGCGACAGGGCCGACTCTCATTAGCTTTCAACCTGCGCATCACTCAAGGTAAACGTCCATGCCCCAGTTTCAACTTGACAGCCCGATGCGGCCGACCGGCGACCAACCGCACGCGATCGAAGAACTCATTGAGGGTATGGAACAGGGAGATCGATTCCAGACCCTCCTTGGCGTCACCGGATCGGGCAAGACGTTCACGATGGCGAACGTCGTCCAGCACGTCAATCGCCCGACACTGGTGCTCGCCCACAACAAGACGCTGGCGGCCCAGCTCTATGCCGAGTTCAAGGAGTACTTCCCCAGGAACGCCGTCGAGTACTTCGTCTCCTACTACGACTACTACCAGCCGGAAGCATACGTCGCTCGCACCGACACCTTCATCGAGAAGGACGCGGACATCAACGAGGAGATCGACAAGCTCCGCCACGCGGCCACGCGGTCTTTGCTCACGCGTCGCGATACGCTGATCGTCGCCTCGGTCTCCTGCATCTTCGGCCTCGGCACGCCCGAAGAGTACCAGAGCACGACAGTGTCGCTCCGGAAGGGCGAGTCGATCCGTCGAGACAAGGTGCTGCGGCATCTGATCGATATCCAGTACGACCGCAATGACATGAATCTCACGCGCGGCACATTCCGCGTGCGCGGTGACACGCTCGAGGTGTATCCAGCCTACGAAGAGATCGCAATCCGGATCGAGTTTTTCAGTGACGAAGTCGAACGGATCGTTGAAGTCGACCCGCTCACTGGCGAAATTCTTGCGACCCGTACCGAGGTTGCGATCTATCCGGCCAAGCACTTCGTCACCTCAAGCGACAAGATGGGCGCCGCTCTGCAACGCATTGAGGACGAGCTCAACGATCGGGTGAAGTTCCTCGACGCGAATGGCAAGGTGCTCGAAGCCGCCCGTCTCAAGCAACGGACGATGTACGACCTCGAGATGATGCAGGAGGCGGGATATTGCGCCGGCATCGAGAACTACTCAATGCATCTCTCCGGACGCAAGGAAGGCGAGCAGCCCTCGACCCTGATCGACTACTTTCCCGACGACTTCCTGCTCTTCGTTGACGAATCGCACATGACCCTGCCACAGATTCGGGGCATGTTCGGTGGTGATCGCTCCCGCAAGGACGTCCTGGTCGAGCATGGCTTTCGCCTGCCGTCGGCGCGGGAGAACCGACCGCTCACCTTCGCGGAGTTCGAGCGCACTGTTGGACAGGCGGTCTTCGTCTCCGCCACGCCTGGTCCGTACGAGTACGAGCACTCATCACGAATCGTGGAGCAAGTGATCCGGCCAACGGGACTCGTCGATCCCGCCATCACGGTCCGTCCAACCAAGGGTCAGATCGACGACCTCCTTGCGGAAATCAACCAGCGTGTCGCCAAAGGGGAGCGCGCCCTCGTTACCACGCTCACCAAGCGCATGGCGGAAGACCTATCCGACTATCTCAAGGAGATGGGGGTGCGCACCCACTATCTCCATAGCGAGATCGACACGTTCGAGCGGATCGAGATTCTCCGCGACCTCCGGCTGGGCATCCATGACGTCGTAGTTGGCATCAACTTGCTGCGAGAGGGCCTCGACCTGCCGGAGGTTTCGCTGGGGGCGATCCTCGACGCCGACAAGGAAGGCTTCTTGCGCTCCGAGGGGGCACTGATTCAGACTGTGGGCCGTGCCGCGCGGCATGTCGAGGGCCATGTCATCATGTACGCGGACACCATGACCCGCTCCATGAAGGCGGCCATCGACGAAACCTACCGTCGACGCGAGCGGCAGATCGCTCACAACCTGCAGCACGGCATCGAGCCGCGAGGCATCGTCAAGGAGATCAAGGACCTCACCGACCGGGTCCGGCAGGTCGCCGAACAGGCGGCGCAGTACGACGCAGGTAATGGCGCCACTGAAGGGGTGATCCACGAGCTGCCCCGAGCAGAACTGACCCGCATGGTCAAGGATCTGGAATCACAGATGAAAAAGTCGGCCAAGAATCTCGAGTTCGAGAAGGCCGCGCTCCTGCGGGACCAGGTCGTTGAGCTACGCCGGATCATGGAATCCGATCCAGTCCACGTCCTTTCGTAGATTCGGACTCATCAAGGAGAACCGACTGCATGACACGTATGCTGACAATCCTTCGCACGTTGATCACCAGCTTCTTGCTACTTGCGATAGTCGGGTCATCGACCCCGATCGTCACCGCTCAGGACGCCACGCCGGGATCAGGAACGGAATCGGAGCTTACATCGCCACTTCCGATCATCGACCTGCCAACGATGAACTCCCAAAGCTATACATTCGAGCTCGCCTCGAGTTGGCAGGGAGACGCCGAAAGCGTCCCTCAGGAGGTGCCGATCTTTCAGGTTGAGTCTATATCCTATGATCAGGAACAAGTCGCCGAAGTAGCCGACACGCTCGGCGTAGACGGAGAGATCACAGAACAGGGCGAGGGCACCTATACGGTCGAGGACGAAGGCAGCATCTACACCACGCCAGGTCTGCTGCAATTCGTCTCGGCGGTCGAAGCGCCAGACGAAGCGCTGCCGGACGACGAGGCCGCCATCGCGTACGCCAGAGACTGGCTTCGAATCTCGGGACTGATGCCAGCTGACATCGGCGACGGCTCAATCGTCGCTCACATCGAGGAGCCAGCTCGCCTGATCGTCGAGTTCCTTCCCGCGAACCCGGCACCGTTACTGTCGTCCACACCGGGCATCACCGTCACTGTCGGACCGGCGGGCACTATTCTCGAGTCCCGTGTTAGATGGGCGACAATCACCGAAGTTGAGACATATCGTCTTCGTGGGGTTGCCGATGCATTCACCGTCATTGAGGGACGCCAGTCATATCTTGATGTCACCCTGCCGATCGAGCAGTTCCCGCAAGGATCCACCATCACCGGTACCGCAACATACGACGAGGTCTCCATCGCCTACACGTCATCAGGCGCGATGGGCGAAGCCCAGTATCTGCAACCCGTCTACATCTTCACCGGCACGCTCGCGCCTGAGGGGTCCGATGAGACCTACTCGATCTCGGCCTATGTCCCGGCCATCGTGACGGAGCTTCAACCGGTTGGCTAATATACGGAGTACCGCGTCAGCATGAAGCTCCTGTTCCTCAACGGCCCCAACCTCAACCTGCTAGGTACCCGAGAGCCGGACATCTACGGCCACGAGTCGCTCAACGACATTGTCGATGTCGTGAGAGAACGCGCTACTCAGTCTGGAATGGTGATTCTCGATTTCCAGTCCAACCACGAAGGCGGGTTGATCGACTTTATTCACGAACATGCGTCATCGGCGGACGGCATGATCATCAACCCAGGCGCGCTCACGCACTACAGCATCGCCCTACGCGACGCGATCACCGCGACCGGAATCGCCACGGTAGAGGTCCACCTCTCCAACATTCATCATCGAGAGCCGTTTCGGCATCACTCCGTGATCGCTCCGGTTGCCATCGGGCAGATTGCCGGATTTGGGTCATATGGATACGTGATGGCCGTGGACTGGTTCAGCGACATGCATCAAGGGAGCAAAAAGCCTTGATCGTCGAACAACGAGTCGTGGCGGTACGAAGCATCCTCGCTGACAAGGGCTGGGACGCGATTCTGATCACTAATCCAGCCAATCGTCGCTACCTCACCGGCTTCACCGCCGAAGATCACGCCGCCGACGAGTCTTCCGGCGCGCTGGTGATCGCGGAGCAATCAGCCGAGCTCTACGTGTCGCCGACCAACCTGCCGTGGGCCAACGCGGAGGTCGACCAAGATGTTGTAACGGTCGTGGCAACGCAGCAGTCCTGGGTTGCGAGCGCCGCAGAACAGATCGAATCCCTCGGCGCAGTGGTAGTTGCGGTCGAGGATACCACCACCTCCGCTGCGTCCTGGTTCATGCTTCAGGAAAAGGTGGGTTCGGCTGCCACCCTCGTCCGCGCCAACTCAGCGGTCGATGCCCTCCGCGCGCGCAAGTCGCCCGAAGAGGTGGAGTTGCTTGCACAGGCGGCGTCCAGCACGGACCAGGCATTCGCGCACGCCGCCTCCCGCTTCAAGCAGGGCATCACCGAGCGGCAGGCCGCCGATCTCGTTCGCGACGCGCTTCAGAAGTTCGGAAGTGAGGGAGAGGCGTTCGACACGATTGTCGCCGCCGGCCCCAACGCCGCGAAGCCGCACCATCGCCCTGGCCATCGCGAGCTCCAGCCAGGCGAACCGATCATCATCGACATGGGCGCCCGGATTGATGGGTATAATGGTGACTTGACCCGCACCGTGTGTTTGGGCAAGCCGGACGAACGGCTTGTCACGATCTACGAGGCGATCCTGGCCGCTCAGGCTGCCGGTCTTGCCGCGATACGGGCGGGAGTGCAGTGTTCCGCGCCCGATCTCGCGACAAGAGCGGTGTTTGCGAAACTCGGCCTTGAAGACTATGTGATCCACAGCGCCGGACACGGGCTCGGCCTTCGCGTGCATGAGTCCCCGTCCGTGAGCAAGCGAGCCACAGGTATGCTGGAGTCCGGGTACGTGGTCACCATGGAACCGGGGCTGTACCTGCCCGATTGGGGCGGTGTCCGAATCGAAGACGTCGCCCTTGTTGAAGACGGCGGATACCGTAACCTCACCTCAGCGTCGAAGGGTGTCGGGTCAATGTCAATCTAGACCAGCCAACGTAGGGGCAGACCCTGTGTCTGCCCGTAGCGCGATAGACGGTGCTTGTGTCTTCGCAATCCGTCTTGATCAACAGGGAGCAACATATAACCTATGATTGATACTGGAGACATTCGTAAGGGAAGCACCTTCGAGAGCGACGGTCGTCTGCTCAAGGTGATCGATTTTTCGCACAACAAGCAAGGTCGAGGCTCCGCTCAGCTTCGAATGACCCTGCGGGACCTCCGCACCGGCTCCACCACCCAGCAAACCGTGATGGCCGGCACCAAGTTCAGCGCCATCCGGCTCGAGCGGTCGCACGTGCAGTTCCTTTACCGCGATGGCGACGGCTTTCACCTGATGGACACCGAGACGTTTGACCAGCTCCATCTCAACGAGACCACGATTGGTGACGCGGCGAACTACATGAAGGAAAACGATGTCATCGACCTTCTCACCCACGATGGCGAACCGATCGACATCGAGTTGCCGACCTCGGTGGTGCTGTCGATATCGCAGACCGATCCCGGATTCAAGGGAGACACCGCGACTGGTGGCACCAAGCCCGCTACGCTTGAAACGGGCCTGGTCGTAACTGTCCCGCTCTTTATCAACGAGGGCGACCAGGTAAAGGTTGACACTCGCACCGGCGCGTACATTGAGCGCATCGCCTAGGAGAGTCCGGATGGAACGCTTCGCCGGAATCGCGGAACGAGACGCAGAGGGATCATCGACCGAGCAGCTGATCGGCGCGGTCAAGGAGTTGATCTCGCTGATGGGCAAGGGCGGAATCTCCGAGCTCGACCTCACCGCGGGGGACGTTTCGATCCGCCTGCGTGGTGCTGTCGCGACCGGCTATGCCCCGCAGCCACAGGCCAACTCCTCTCAGGAAGCGCCAGCGGAGTCAGCCGCTCCCGATCCCGGACACATCGTTACCGCGCCCATGATCGGCACCTACTATTCGGCCCCGTCGCCTGGAGATGACCCCTTCGTTCGCCTTGGTGACGAAGTCGAAGTCGGTCAGGTCATCGGCATCATCGAGGCCATGAAGATCATGAATGAGATCGTGGCCGACAAGCCAGGTATCGTCGCGGAAGTCATGGTGGAAAACGCCCAGGCGGTCGAGTATGGCTCGCCGCTGGTGCGTCTTTCCGAACAAACCGATTCGTACATGTAATGCCATCCCATATTTACCCGGTCAGCACCATAAACAGCTACATTCACGATGTCGTCACCAGCGATGAGCTTTTGGCCGACGTGTGGATCGAAGGTGAGATCACCAAGATCTACGTCCCCCGCTCCGGCCACATCTACTTCACACTCTGCGAGGGCAATGCCTCGATCGACGCCGTGATGTGGAAGTCCGCCGCGGCCCGTCAGCGGTTCGTGCCGGGCCAGGGCGAGTCGGTCGTCATCCACGGCCAGGCAGATTACTACCAGGTCCAGGGCAGGCTGCAGATCCAGGCCGACGTGTTCGAGCATCTCGGCCAAGGGATGTTGTCCCTGGAGTTCGAGCGATTGCGTCAGCGGCTCGAGGCCGATGGACTGTTCGACGAGAGCCGGAAGCGCCCGATCCCTGCATTTCCACGACGCATCGGCGTTGTCACCAGCTCAACCGGCGCAGTCTGGCACGACATCCAGACCGTCGCTCGCCGACGGTATCCGCTCGTCGAGCTGGTGCTCATCCCATCGGCGGTGCAGGGCGATCGGGCGCCGGAAGAGATCGCGGCAGCGATCCGTCAAGCCGAGGAACTTGGCGATCTCGATGCGCTCATCGTCGGTCGCGGTGGTGGCTCACCCGAGGACCTCGCTCCGTTCAACTCAGAACTCGTCGCGAGGGCGGTCTTCGCCAGCTCTATGCCTGTCGTCTCGGCGGTGGGACATGAAACCGACGTGTCGATCTGCGACATGGTCGCAGATCTGCGGGCCGCCACGCCATCCGCGGCGGCAGAGCTCCTGCTGCCAGACGCCGCCGTTCTCCTCGATCACCTTCATCATCGACGACGGTATCTTACGAGCACGCTGAAAGCCATTCTTGGCGACCACGAGTTGGCGCTCAAAGGTCTGGACCGTCGGATTCGACTTCAATCCCCGGCGCAGCAGATAGCTCGGCATCGCATGGTCCTGGACCTCCTGGCGAAGCGAGCGAGGGCTTCGACCACCGCCACGATAGAACGTAGCAGGCTAGAGTTGATTTCGGACGCCGCTGTTCTGGATGCCTTGAACCCCACCTACATCCTGAAACGTGGCTTTGCGATGGTGCAGGATGCAGCGACAGGTCACACGGTCAGGTCCGCAGATTCGCTACCTCCGGGCGGGGAGGTCGTCGTCCGTTTCCCCGATGGCCGAGCATCCGGAACACTCAGTCAACTACACGAGGAACACCCAGCGAATGAGGCAGGAACCATTGACTACAGCCGATGACACTCGCAACTTCGAGCAGCGCCTGGAGGAGATCGAAGCCATCGTTGCCGACCTTGAGTCTGGCAAGTTGTCGCTCGACGAGATGCTACTACGCTACGAATCCGGCATGAAGCTTATTGACGCCTGCCAGCAGCGTCTCGCTACGGCCGAGCTCAAGGTTACCGAGATCGCCGAAGCAACGTCATTGAACTCCCACGCGTCAGACGAATGGCCCGATAGCGACGATGAGTAGGACCACCACCGCCCCGGACACCGTGTTGGCGCCTGGGAAGCTGCCAGCTGACCTGCTGGTGACCCTGCTCTCGAAATACATCGACGCGCAGGACGCGACTGTCCTCGTCCCGCCGGGACCGGGCCACGACGCGGCGGTCATTCGTGCCAGCGAAGATATCATCGTCAAGAGTGACCCGATCACCTTCGCCACATCGTCTCCCGCCACCTATCTGGTCGCCGTAAACGCCAACGACATCGCCTGCCTTGGTGGCATCCCTCGCTGGATCACCGTGACGGCGCTTTTTCCGGAGAACTCGACATCAGATGACGTCGAGTCGCTGTTCGACGAGCTTGCTACCGCATGCGCGGCGGACGACATCGCCATTATCGGCGGGCATACGGAGGTAACTCCAGGGATCGACCGGGTCCTGCTCTCCGCAACCCTTATCGGCGTGGGCGGTCCACACGGCATCCTTCCTCCCGGTGGGGCGAAGGCGGGCGATGACATCTACCTCACCCGTAGTGCCGGAATCGAAGGCACGTCGATCCTCGCCACCGAGCTTTCAGTAGACGAGCTGGCGGGTGTATCACTAGCCAACATCGCAGCCGCCAAGGCCATGTTGCATGATCCGGGCATATCCATCGTGGCCGATGCCCAACTCGCCCACTCCATCAATGGCGTGCATGCCATGCATGACCCGACGGAAGGAGGCGTCTCCACCGCGATCCACGAGCTAGCCGAAGCCTCCTCGCTGGGGGTCGACGTGGACCTGGATGTCATCCCTGTTGCCGACGCGACTCGAGACATCTGCGCGTCGCTCGATATCTCCCCCTACGGGCTGCTCTCCTCCGGCGCTTTGCTCTTTACCGCCGAGCCTGCCGCCCGCGAGGCAATCGACGCGGCGTTTGCAGAGGCAGGTATCCAGGTCACGCGTATCGGGCACATGTGTTCCGAACCCCGGCAACGCAACGCGATGACCAGCGGTACCCGGATTGCGTTGCCACGGTATGATGCCGACGAGATCACACGGACTCTCGCCCGAACGCCAGAAAGTGCATAAGGAGAAACACCATGCCACCCTCCCACATCGTGATGTATGCCCGCGAACGACCGTGTCCGGATGTGACCCGGTCCCGCGAACGACTCAGCGAGCTGAACCTGGCCTGGACCGAATTTGACATCGAATCTTACGACATGGCGGCGACTACGGTCGAAGAGATGACCGGTCAGCGCCGCGTCCCAACGATCCTGATTGGCGAAGCCGTCCTTGTGGAACCGTCCAACGACGAGCTCGACGAGGCGTTGAGCAACGCCGGCTACGAGATTCGCGTGACAAGCCGGAGCAACTAGCATGGATCAGGGAATAGTCGTCGCGTCCGCCAATGGCCATATCGGGCTGCCAGCGGCCGTTGACGTACTGCGCCAGAGCGGATCGGCGCTTGATGCCGTCATCGCCGGCACGCGGCTTGTCGAGGCCAATCCTGACGATCATACCGTCGGCTACTCCGGACTTCCCAACATGTTGGGTGACGTAGAGCTCGACGCAAGCGTGATGGAAGGCGCTGGCCTCAAGGCCGGAGCGGTCGGTGCGCTCCAGGGCTATCAGGATGCCGTCGACCTTGCCCGCAAGGTGATGGAGACGCTGCCGCATGTCCTGATCGCGGGTGATGGCTCTCGGCAACTCGCGGAAGAGCTTGGCTTTGAGCAGCGAGATATCCTCACGCCCGAGGCAGAGGCCATTTGGAAAAAGCGATTGGGTGACCCCAGGGATCGAGACGCCTCTTATATGTCACGGGTCAGCGAGCTTGTCGCCGCCAACGCCAGTGATGCCGATTTCGCCAGCATCGGCGAGATTCCACACGGCACCGTGAATTTCATTGCCCGTGATCGCGACGGCAACATCGCCTCCGCCGTTTCGACATCCGGTTGGGCGTGGAAGTATCCGGGACGGCTCGGTGATTCCCCGATCATCGGCGCCGGCAACTATGCCGACAACCGCTGGGGCGCCGCCGCCTGCACCGGTCGAGGCGAGATGGCGCAGCGCTGCCTGACCGCCCACAGCGTGGTGACGTTCATGCGCTTCGGCATGTCGCTTGAAGCGGCCCTGGAGCAAGCAATGAACGACCTCGCACACCTCGACGACCCGTACAAAAGCGAAATGAACATCGTGGCGCTCGACAAGGACGGCAATCCTGGTGCGGCATCAACGGCGGTCGGCAAGACCTACGTCGTCATGCGCGAGGACATGGACGAACCGGAGGAACGCCAGCGTATGCATATTTCTGTGCCTGGCACTTGAGGGCAAGTACAACCGAACAGCCGGCGTGATTGTGCAGGGACATACTCGTGATGGACCCCAAAGAGATCGTCGCACAGGGATATGATCAAATCGCGGCGCGGTATGCCGAGTGGGCGCCCAGCGTCCGGGTTGAGGAGCGGGCGCACTACACCAATGTCCTGCTTGAGAGCTTGCCAGAGAGTGCGGAAATTCTCGAACTGGGTTGCGGTTCCGGCCTCCCGACCACCAGGCGACTGGCCGAACGCTTCCATGTCACAGGAGTGGACATCTCCGGACAGCAAATCGGACTCGCCAGGCAGCATCTACCTGATGTGAACTTCGTCCATGCGGACATGACGACGCTGAATCTGTCGCCCTCCAGTTTCGACGGTGTAGCCGCCTTCTACGCGATCACCCACGTACCACGGGAGGAACACCAAAAGCTGCTCAACTCGATCGTGCGGTGGCTCCGTCCTGGTGGGCTCCTTGTGGCGTCTATGGGGGCAAAGCAGTCGGCGGGGGATGTCGAGGAGGAATGGCTGGGGGCACCGATGTACTTCAGCCACTTTGACGCTGAGACAAACAGGAGATTCGTAGAGCAAGCTGGCTTGCAGGTTGTGACTGCATCTGTCGAGGTCGCTGAGGAAGATGGTGAGGGCGTCCCATTTCTGTGGGTCGTTGCCCGGAAGCCGGTCCGGCCATGACTCCATGAACCTGCCATCGACATGAAACCGCCCGGAGAAAGAATTGTTCCTCCGGGCGGTTTCGTGTCGTCAAAGAGACTACAGCGCTACATTTCCTTGTGCAACGTCTGCAAAAAGTCCGCATTCTTGTCGGTCTTGGAAAGCCGGCTCAGCACAAGCTCGGTACCTTCGCTGCCTCCCAGCATCGAGACCATGCGCCGCATCGTCCAAACTTGTCGGAGCGTTTCATCGCTGAGCAGGAGCTCTTCACGACGCGTGCTGGATCGCTGGATGTCGATCGCCGGGTAGATCCGGCGCTCTGCAAGCTTGCGGTCCAGGTGGAGCTCCATGTTTCCTGTGCCCTTGAACTCCTCGTAGATCACGTCGTCCATGCGGCTGCCGGTGTCGATCAAGCAGGTCGCCACGATCGTCAGGCTGCCGCCTCCCTCGATGTTCCGGGCGGCGCCGAAGAATCGCTTGGGCGGGTAAAGCGCCACCGGATCGATACCACCCGACAGCGTCCTCCCGCTCGGCGGCACCGCTAGGTTGTAGGCGCGTGCCAGGCGGGTGATCGAATCCATCAGAATCGTCACGTCACGCCCGCTCTCGACCAGCCGCTTGGCGCGCTCCAGCGCCATCTCTGCCACCTTGGTGTGATCCTCAACCGGCTCGTCGAATGTCGACGAGATGACCTCGCCATCGACCGAGCGGCGCATGTCCGTCACCTCTTCAGGTCGCTCACCGATGAGACAGACCATCAGGTGCATGTCTGGGCTATTCGCGGTAATGCCGTTGGCGATCGCCTTGAGCAACAGCGTCTTGCCAGCCTTGGGAGGCGAGACGATCAGGCCGCGTTGCCCCTTCCCGATCGGCGCGACAATGTCCAGCAACCGGGTGGAAAGCACGTTGGGCTGGGTTTCGAGTTCGATTCGCTCCAGGGGAAAGATCGGCGTCAACGTGTCGAACGACGGACGTCGCCGCGCCGTCTCGGGATCAATCCCATTGACCGCCTCGACCCTGAGCAGGCTGAAGAACTTCTCGTTGTCCTTGGGTGGTCGCACCTGACCGCTCACCCTGTCGCCAGTTCGCAGGCCGAATCGTCGAATCTGCGACTGCGACACGTAGATATCGTTGGGACCAGGCAGGAACCTGGTACCCCGCAGGAAGCCAAACCCGTCCTCTATGATCTCGAGCACTCCATCACCGAACTTGTGCCCCGCTCTTTCAGTCTGGGCTTGCAGCAATTTTGTGACAAGATCCGGCCGGCGCATCCGCATGTAGCCGGATACCTCGAACTCCCGAGCCTGCTGCCACAGATCCTCGTCGCTCTTCTCATTGAGATCGCCAACCGACAATCGGTTCGGAATGTGGGTAGCGTTGCGAACTTCCCGCTGCGATTCCCTGGTCTCCGCCTCGTCCTGATCCTGTTTCCGAGGACGCCGGTTCTTGCCTCGCCCACGCCGGTTGGATGCGCCGTTTAGTGACGCCACCTGCCGATCGTCCTCGTCTCGCGCTGCCGCTTCTGTCGAAGCTCCACCGTCCGATCCGTTGGCGGTGACCATGGTCGTGGGGGCAGCGGACTCATCGTCCGTTGCCGGATTGCCATCGGCGACGAGATCGTTCTCGGTTCCGGCGGCTGCGTCCGGCTCTCTTGCGACCATCCGTCGGCTCCGGGACACTCGTGGTTTCCGGGCAAATTTCTCTTCAGCCTCGGCGGCGGGGGCTTCGGTTATGGCTTCGTCAACGCTCAAAATAACATCCTCCGATGTTGGGCAGGGCGCCAGTGATTGGTCCGGGTGGGATGCCGGTCAATATTGCCGCACAGCGGCGAACTGGCACTGAATGATGGTTCTCAGAATTTCAAGGATAGGGCGATGGATACGACGGCCACCTGGTGTTGGCGGATGAGGGCCGATTGCCCTATGACAATCGGAAGAGCTTCGTCGCAACAGCGATCATGGAGCTACTTCACTCGGCAAGGAGACACAGCAATATGCATCATGTCATCTCAGATTGGAAATCGCTCTTGCTTGTGTGCTCATGTGGGTACGAAACGACTGGCACGTTGAGGATAGGCGTATTGTTGCCACGTCGTCACCTTAGAATGTACCACCACGCGGCAATCAACGTCAACCGGGCGCGTTGGTCGAACGTCGCCACGCGGCTGAAGTGCTCACCGGGCTAGTCAAACGGGACATTGGTGAGATCCCTGAGCTTGCTCAAGCGGTGCGTTGACTCGATATATCGAACCGTTCCGGATCGCTCCCGCATCACCAGCGAGTGCGTGGTCGCTCCATCGGGGAAATAATGCACTCCCTTCAGCAACTCGCCATCAGTGATGCCAGTGGCGACGAAGAAGACGTCTTCGGACGTCACCAGGTCGTCGATGCTGTACACCCGCGACTGATCCAGCCCCTGATCGACAAGCGCCTGGCGCTCGTCGTCGTTTCGTGGCCACAGGCGCGTCTGCATGTCACCTCCCACGCAACGCAACGCACAGGCAGTGATCACCGCTTCCGGTGATCCCCCAACGCCCATCAACAAGTCGATCCCGGTTCCAGGCATCGCCGCCATCAGCCCACCGGCCACATCGCCATCCATGATCAGCTTCATCCGGGCTCCCGCTTCTCGCACCCGTCGGATGATCTCCTCGTGCCGTGGACGATCCAGTATCACCACGGTCAGGTCCGAGACGTCAACTCCCTTGGCCGCGGCCACCCGCACGAGATTGGTCTCAACCGGGGCCTCGATATCGATTGCTCCCGCCGCGTCAGGACCGACCGCAATCTTCTCCATGTAGGCGATGTCCTGCCACATGTAGAGCGTTCCTCGTTCGGCCACCGCCAGCACCACAATCGAGTTCGGCATCCCCTGTGCGAGCAGGCGCGTCCCTTCAACTGGATCGACGGCGATGTCCACTTTGGGCTGGTCCGCGCACCCGACTCGTTCGCCGGTGTACAGCATCGGCGCCTCGTCCTTCTCCCCCTCGCCAATGACCACGATGCCTTCCATCTCGATGGTGTTCAGGACCTGACGCATCGCATCGACCGCCGCGCCGTCGGCCGCCTCCTTCTCGCCACGCCCCATCCAGCGCCCGGCCATCAGCGCCGCCGCCTCGGTGACACGCACCAGCTCAAGTGAGAGATTTCTGCTTATGGTTCCGCTCAAGGCCACACTCCTTCGTATGGGTCGTACTCATCCGCAAAGAAATCCGAAAGCATCGGAAGTGGCTCTCCCGCCAACCAGGCTTGTGCGTACTCGGGCAAGTCGCGCCGGCTGGCGATTCGCTGCGTGGTGGGCGGTAGCGATTGAAGGAAGTGGGCGCCATAGCGCTTGGCGATCACCCGTCGGTCGAGCACCGCCACCACGCCTCGATCCGACGTGCGCCGGATCAACCGCCCGAACCCCTGTTTGAACTTCAGCACCGCCTTCGGCACCGACAACTCCATGAACTCGTTGTCCAGCAACTCGCCCCGCGCCTGGAACACCGGGTCGCTCGGGACCGGGAACGGAAGCTTGGTGATGATCAGCGCGCTCAATTCGTCGCCGGGGACGTCAACGCCCTCCCAGAACGAGGCGGTTCCGAGAATCACGCTCCGCTCAGTCGCCTTGAGCCGATCGACCAGCGCCTTGGCGTTGGCGTCGATCCCCTGCGCGTACACCGCGATGTTGGACTGCGCGAGCGCGGGCTTGATCGCTTCGTAGGTCGCCCGCATCGAGGCGTACGACGTGAACAGCACCAGTGCCCGCCCCTTCGTCGCTCGGCAAAGCCCGATCACCGACTCGTTGAGCGCATGCTGATATGCCGAGCCGTCCGACGGGAAGGGCATGTCGTCAGCCAGAAACAACAGTGTCGAGGCCTCATGGTCGAATGGCGATCCGATCGCCACCACATCCGCGTCCCGCATGCCGATCCGGCTCGCCATGAAATCAAAGCTTCCGTCGATGGACAGCGTCGCCGAGGTCGCCACCACCGTGCGCATGTTGTTAAACAGGCGCTCCTGCAGTAACTCGTCGACGTACAACGGCGCTGCCTGAAACGTCGGTGACCGCTGTTGACCGTGCTGTTCGATCCAGTAGATCGTGTCATCCTGCGGACTCGCGACCACCGCTCCCAGACGCTGCCGCAACTCCCGAACCTCTCGTCCCCGAGACACCAACTCCAGCCAGAGCTCTTCGCGAATCAGCGTGGCCGGATTATCGGCCTGATCCTTGGCATCTGGCATTCGCTCGAGTTGTTCGACCAGCCAGAGAACAAGAGCCTCCAGCTCGTAAAGCCCTCGATCGAGCTGTTCCCAGAGTTGCTCGATTTCCAGCCAATCCTGCCGAGCCCGTACCGAGCTGGTCACGCGTACCGACGATCCGTACGCACCGCCCGATCGCTGGTCCCGCAACATCTTGTCAACCCGACTGAACAGTTCCAGGTTCACTGCCAGCAATCGGGCCCGACCAGTGGTCGACGCATGGATTCGCTCCCGCGCTTCCGGCGCCACCTTCCTGGCGACTGGCTCCACCGAGGAGGTGAGAAACTGGTCGGTCTGGTCGAGCGTCCCGCGGGAACTGGATCGGCGTCCACCCGACGCCAGCGCGTCGAGAATCGTCTCCAGCACGCGCTGGTCGATGAGGTAGCCGAAGTGCTTGGTCGCCTCGTCCTCCAAATGATGGGCTTCATCAACAATCAGGCGGTCGAACTCCGGCAACACCTTGTGTGCGGTGTCCGCCAGCAGCAGCGAGTGATTTGAGACAACGATGTGTGCATTCTCCGCCGACCTCCTCGCCCGGTAGAGGAAGCACTGGTTCTTCTGATTGTACGGGCACTGGTTGGCGACACAAGCGTCCTCATCAGCGCCCACGTACCGCCAGTGGGACCGTTCCTGCGGATCAAGCCGAAGTTCTGCCTGGTCGCCAGTGACGGTTTCGTCCAGCCACAACGTCACCTTGGCCCGCATCGACGCTTCGCTCTGGTCACCGGCTTCTCGCCGCTCATGCGTGAACCACCGCCGGAGACAGATATAGTTGCTTCGGCCTTTCAGCACAGACGCCCGGACATGCTCCGGGATGCCAAGCCGGTCAACCGCCGTCTGCACATCAGGAACATCCTTCTGATACAGCTGCTCCTGCAATGCCCGCGTGTCGGTTGAGATGACGACTCGCTCGCCGCGATTTATCGCGTGGAGCGCAGCGGGAAGCAGATACGCCATGCTCTTGCCTGTACCTGTGCCCGCCTCGACCATCAGGTGTTGATCCTGATTCAGCGCCTCCGTGACCGCTTGGGCCATCTCGATCTGGCCGGGTCGCTTCTCGAAGTGATCGAGCACATCGCCCAACACGCCGCCAGGAGTCATCGCCTCCACCACGTCGTCGGGATCGACCGGCGTCGTCACTCCGGTCTTCCGCAGCGGTTCCGGACGTTGCAGCCGAGCCAGGAACCGCGTCTCCGCCGGCTCCAGCCAATCCGGATCGTCCGCCGCCCGGAAGATCGGGCTGCCTGCTTCATCCTCGGATAGCAGCTGCAGCAGCCAGGATACAGGCCACCCGGCCCCCGCCGCATATCGCGCAGCCTGGCGAAGCGTCGTTGATGAGTAGCGCTGAATGATCGGGATCATGGCCAGGAGCACCCGGCGGCTGGCGTCGGCGTCACCTAAAGCTCGATGAGCATCCACCCTTGAAACGCCGAGCGCTCCGGCGACCTGCTGCAGATTGTAAGCAGGCAACCGGTAGAGGAACAGCGCACTCAATCTGTAGGTATCAATTGGCCGATTCGCCAGTCGCACCTTGGCCGCCTCAAGCATGCCTACGTCGAAGGCGATGTTGTGACCCACCACTGGGTGTGCACCGATCTTTTCCCTGACAATGTGCTCGATCTCGTCGAAGCGCGGCGCGGCGCGAAGCTCGGCGGGGTCGATTCCGGTGAGTTGCTGGATCTCCGGTCCGATCGTCTTTGATGGGCGAACGAGCGAACTCCACGAATCCAGAACTTCGCTGGTATTGAACGTGACGATGCCGACTTCAATGACCTCATCGACGGAACGATTGAGCCCAGTGGTTTCCAGGTCCAGCGCGATGAATGTCTGATCCGCGAGCGCGGACCGTGAACGAGCCAGCTGCATGAGTGAGCGTTGCTTTCCAGGCCCGACCGTTGCCGGGCAATATCGTCGGTTAAAGCGTTCCGGCGCGTAGCTGTCGTGCGGATTCGAGAGTGACGAGGATCAATTGTGTCAACCCGATCGGGACTGGATCGAGATCAATGAACTCATCCTCCCGATGGACGTTCCCACCACCCGCCAGCCCAATGCAGGCAGACGGGATGTTTCGGCTGATCGGGATGTTGGCGTCGGTGCTGGAAGGGTGAAAGATCGGCTCCAGTCCAAGGAGCGACAGGGCCTTGGCGGCCACGCCAGCGACACCGGTATCATGTGGCAGGCGTCCAGCCGGCCGATTACCGACGATCCTGACGTCAACCTTGATTTCGCTCGATTCCGCCGCGGCCAGTACGCCATCAACCCGCGTCACCAGGGTTTCCAGCGAAGCCTGCTCGACCGATCGCATATCGATCACCAACCGCGCCTGAGGCGCGATCGTGTTCACGCTAATTCCGCCCTCGAAGATGCCGACATTCAGCGTCGTCTTCGGATCTGTTGGCAGGTCCATCCCGTCCAGGCGTGACACGGCGTTGGCCGCGGCGTGGATCGCGCTGGGCCGCCCGAACGCGCCCCAGCTGTGCCCTCCCGGTCCGTTGAACGTCACCTCGAGTCGCCTGGAACCGACGCCGACATGGGTCACGCTGCCGAGCGAGTGGCCCTCCAGCGCGATAGCCCCACCGATTTCCGGATGCGCGTCAACAACCGCCCGCATACCACGAAGATCGCCCAGCCCCTCTTCGCCAACGTTGCCCGTTACGAGAATGTCCACCTCGGGCACGATTGCAAGCTCATCGAACAGGCGCTTGACCAGCGTAACGGCGGCGACGCTGATCGTGTTGTCGCCGACTCCAGGCGCATGAAGCCGGTTGCCCTCTCTCTTCACCGTCGCGTCGGCGGAATGGGGAAACACAGTGTCGATGTGGGCAGCCAGCAACAATGTCTTCGATCGGTCCGCCCCTGCGATTCGCGCGGTGACATCGCTCAACTCGTCTACCGCGACAGACTCGTACGCTTCCTCGGCAAGGATGTCGGAAAGCAGTTTCGCGCGCGCGGCTTCATCACCTGTCGGCGAAGAAACCTGGGTCAGGAGCGTCGTGCGTTCGGCTATGGGCTCTATATATCGCGAGGCCACCGCTGAGACACGGTCGCGAAACTCCGAGGTGAGATAGGTCACAGGTGGGTGCTCCAATGGCGATCGAACGACAGCTGTCGCTCGCATACGCGGACTGAATGAGTATACCGAAGTCACGTTGATCACCGGGACTCGCACACGCGGAGATCTTCAGCCCAGTGCCCGATTTTGCGCCGCGCCGCCACGGGACCGGTATACAATAGGAGCAGACGGAGCGATCTACCTCGCAAGCCGGTTTCCGACCAGGGGCCGACAGCACGTTATGTCGAAGGAGCATTGGATGGCCTATCACCGGTATGACGCCGTGATCGTAGGAGCCGGCGGCGCCGGCCTGATGGCTGCGATCCAGCTTGCCGGCCACGCCAACATCGCGGTCGTGAGCAAGCTGTATCCACCACGGTCACATACTGGCGCGGCCCAGGGTGGCATCAGCGCGGCTCTCGGAAACACCGAGGAGGACCACTGGGAATGGCACATGTTCGACACCGTCAAGGGCGGCGACTACCTCGTCGACCAGGACGCCGCCGAAGTGCTCTCCCGCGAGGCGATCGACGCCGTGATCGAGCTGGAACACATGGGGCTTCCGTTCAATCGGACTCCCGAGGGGAAAATCGATCAGCGCCGATTCGGTGGCCACACTCGCAACTATGGTGAAGCTGCCGTGCGACGTGCGTGCTACGCTGCCGACCGCACGGGTCACATGATCATCCAGACGCTTTATCAGCAGGGCATCAAGCACAACGTCAACTTCTTCGACGAATACCACCTGCTCGATATCCTCTTCACCGACGACGGCGCCTGTTGCGGAGTGGTCGTCTACGAGATCAAAACCGGCGAGCTCCATACCATCCACGCCAAGACTGTCCTCATCGCCAGCGGTGGGTATGGCCGCGTGTTCAAGATCACATCGAATGCGCTGGCTGGCACCGGTGACGGCGTCGCGGTGGCATATCGCCGTGGTATTCCCTTGATGGACATGGAGTTCTATCAGTTTCACCCGACCGGGTTATACAAGCTCGGCATCCTGTTGTCGGAAGCAGCCCGCGGCGAGGGTGGCATCTTGCGGAACAACGACGGCGAGGCCTTCGCGGAACGGTACGCCCCCACGCTCAAGGACCTTGCGCCCCGCGACATGGTCTCCCGATTTATCCATCAGGAGGTCAAGGAAGGTCGCGGAATCGACGGAAAGGACTACGTCCTGCTGGACGTGTCGCACCTCGACCCGGACGTGATCGACCAGAAGCTGCCCGACGTTACTGACTTCGCTCGTGTGTATCTCGGCGTCGAGCCGAAAACCGAAGGCGTGCCGATCCAGCCGACCGCGCACTACGCGATGGGCGGTATCCCCACCAATATCGAGGGCCAGGTGATATACGACCCGCAGACGAGTGTCGTGCCGGGCTTCTACTCTGCGGGTGAGTCGGCCTGCGTCTCGGTTCACGGCGCTAACCGCCTCGGCACCAACTCGCTGGTCGACCTTGTCGTGTTCGGGCGGCGGGCAGGCCGTCACATGCTCCAACACATACAGGAAAGTGACTTCCTGCCGCTGCCGCCGAACCCTGAAGACGTTGCCCGTGCTGAGCTCGATGCGCTTCTCTCTCGCGACTCAGGCGAACGCGCCACCAACATCCGCGCCGAAATGCAGGAGATGATGATGGACAACGTCTCGGTTGTTCGGCACGAGCCGGGTCTCATCGAAGCGCGGGATAAACTTGCGGAACTTCGGAATCGATACGATTCGGTCTACGTCCAGGATCATGGCAAGACGTATAACACCGATCTCCTCGAAGCCCTCGAGCTTGGCGCCATGCTCGACTGTGCCGACACGATCGTTCATGGCGCCCTCGCCCGGCAGGAGAGCAGGGGCGCGCACTATCGGGAGGACTTTGAGGCCCGCGACGACAAGGAGTGGTTGGCCCACAGCCTGATCTACCGTACCGACGAGGGGCTTCAGCTTCGCAAGAAGCCTGTATCGATCACGCGATTCGAACCGAAGGAACGCAAGTACTAGCGGTCGAAATCGTCACCTGGGGGGTATCCCGTGGAAGTCACGTTACGTATCAAGCGATTCAACCCGGAGCAGGACGAGAAACCCCACTTCGAGGAGTATCAGGTCGATGTCGAGGGCACTGACCGGGTACTCGACGCGCTGAATCAGGTGAAGTGGATCCACGACGGTACCCTCACCTATCGCCGTTCCTGCGCCCACGGTATCTGTGGCTCCGACGCCATGCGCATCAATGGACGTAATCGGCTGGCATGCAAGATCCTCATGAAGGACCTGGGCAAGCGCATCACCATCGAACCTCTGATCGGCTTCAAGATCGAGAAGGACCTGCTGGTCGACATGGAGCCGTTTTTCGACTCCTACAAGGCAATCAAGCCATACCTGATCGCCGACGACGCTCCCAGCGCGGGCGAGCGTCGCCAGTCGCCAGAAGAACGCGCCCGCTTCGATGACACCACCAAGTGCATCTTGTGCGCCTCATGCACCACGGCCTGCCCGGTGACCTGGACCAGCGACGACTTCGTGGGCCCGGCGGCCATCGTCAACGCTCACCGTTTCATCTTCGACAGCCGGGATAGCGGCGCGCTCGACCGCCTGCGCATCCTGAACAGCCAGTCAGGCGTGTGGCGCTGTCGCACCATCTTCAACTGCACCGACGCCTGCCCGCGGGATATCAAGGTCACCGACGCCATCGAGCAGGTCAAGCGCGCGCTGATGGCCGAGCAGATCTAGTCTCCGTTTCTCGATGAGGAGTTCCGATGCGCATTCGAGGGGAGTGATCTATGGACAATCCGTTTTCGTGGGATTACCTCACCGCCAGTCCCAATCCGGGCGAGACCTTTGGCGGGCTGTCGGTCACGCTGTTGCTGGTGTGCATGGTGGGACTCTTCATGGCCGTCGCGCTGTACAACCGGCCCGCGGTGCTGTCGTCTCGTCACCTGCTGCGACGAACGACTGCCCGTACCTGGGCAAGCGTGTTCATCTGGATCTTCTTGGTTGGACTCTTTTTCTTCGTGGTGCGATGGCTCCAGATCAACCCGTTCAGCTTCGGAGAGCGAATCTGGCAGCTCCTGACGCTCATTGCGGCGCTCATCTCCGCAGCCATGATGCTGTGGCACATTCGGACAACTGCGCCGCGCCTGGCGTCCGAAGCGGCGCAAGCGCACCGCGACCGTGCTCGTGGCGTGGCGGGCCGTCGGCCTCCCAGGCGGAGCGCGACGCGCAAACGATGATGCCGACGATGCAAAACGGAACACGGGCGAGGTCAGATGACCTCGCCCGTGTTCCTGCTCGTTGTATCGAGAATGCCGTGCACCCTCTGTCGATACAAGCCCTCCAGCTTTCAACCGCCCGTTGGCTCCACCTGGGCTTCCCCGTGTCACCCGAGAAGTGCCGCTTAGGGCTGCTACCTTCCGGTCCTGACCCGATTCACAGTTTCCCGCCGCACAGGACCCAGACTTCAACACCACGTAACGACCGCAGTCCCAAAGGGCCGTACCTCGAGAGGGAGTTCAATCCCGCTATGGCGGATTGCGGGTGCAGGGCACCGCCAACTCCCCATCTAGCACGACGCCAGAAAGTATACAGGGTCGCGCCACCTCTGCCCACGCTATTGAATCAGGACTCTGGCGGAAGCGACCGATCGCTCGGCCATTCGATCGGCCTCGGACCCGAGTCGCCCAGCTCCGGCATTCTATGGAGCCGGTTCTTCACGACCACGGTCAGGTCGGCGTTGACCTGCACCTGGCAGGACAGCCGTGTCGTGTCCAGTCGTTCCGACACAGTTTCGAGCCGGGTAGTCTCCGCCTCAGTCATGGGACCACAATCACCCTCGAGCACCTCGACCCTGCAGGTCGTGCATCTGGCGTTGCCACCGCAACGGTGAAGGATATCGATTCCCGCATCCTCGATCGCCAACACCAGACGCCGGCCCGGCTCAACGTCAAATCTCTCTTCGCCTTCGACTTGTACCGTATGGGTCATGAATGTTCCGCTCTCCTGTCGTCAATACAACGATATGCCCGGATACAACTACGCGCTGAACTCGGTGCTCTGTCCACTTCCTATCTGGCCGAGCCGCGCGATATCGCGGGCGTTGGGTCCGATCAGTCGCATGCTTCCTATCACGCCGGCATCCATCGTACCGCTCGCAAACCGATACCGGATGCCTTCCTCCTCATAGCTCCGGCAGAGCAACAGAACTTCCTGCGCTCCCAATCCGTCCAGGACCTCGACCGCCACCGTATCCGCCCGTGACGGATCAAGCTCGGAGAAATCCACCCACACCTCAATGTGCAGGCCATGCTGATCCAGCTCCGGATTCCCCGCCATATAGGCGCCCGTCAGAGTCTTCAAGCGTTCTCGTATCTGGCGAACATGAACGTTCTGCGGTCGCTTGGCGACACCCCAATCGTTCCCAAGCGTTGCCCGTATCGTCGCTACGAGCGCGTCATACAGGTGCTCAGGTATCGGTTTGAACGGTGAAATGGGACGTTCGCTCACGTTTTGGTCTGAGTCGGGCACGCGTGATCCGATCCTTCCCGTATACTTGCTTCCGTTATGATCGCCGCCGCAACCGTCTTGTCCAGCCCTGGAGTATACGACGATGCCCAACCTGTTCGATTTGATCCTCGGTCGCAAACTGGATGAAGCGAAGACACCGGTCTGTCCTGCCCACGACCTCAAAATGGACCTTCGTGGCAAGATCGGGCGACCCACCAGGTTTGCGGGAACGTCAGAAGAAGAGTACGCCCTGATATACTACTGTCCTTTGCCGGACTGCAACGAGACTGGCGAGCGCAACGTGCGGCGAACCCAGATTCCGGCGCCGGAACAGGCACCTCAACGACCGGATTTTTCCCGGTCCAACGACCCCGACCGCGCCGCCCGCTAGCGTTCGATATTCTCGTCCTGATACTTCCCACTGTACCCTTCAACCGTCGCGGTGTTGAGTGAGAAGAACACCAATTGCATCACCCGAGCGTTCAGCTCGACCACGAATCCCGCCGGGTTCAATACCTGCAGCAATGATGTGGACCGGCCCCGATACCCGGCATCCCAAACCGCCGTGTGGATGGTGACCCCGGAGCGTCCAAGACTGGACCGAGGTCGGCCCAGCGCCATCAGATTGTCCGGCAGGTCGACGATCTCGTTGTAGGTGATGTGCCAGGGACCAGGCGTGAGATGGAACCACCCCTCTTCAGGCTGAAGTTCCACAAGCTCCGGCAGCACCCGTCCCGAGTTGTCCCGTGCGATGCTACCCAGTCCTGTGTGCCGATGGACACCCGAGAGCGTCAGGTCCACGCCATTGGGTTGCACCTGATCGGCGAACGACGGCATATGGGTCAACAACGGTCGCTCGCCGTCCATGATCCGTGCGATCAGTTCCTCGCGGCTCAACACGCCTCCGGTTGCCTGCATCGCGCTTCTACACTCCATTCTGTGACTGGCCAGTGACCCTGGGCGCACTCGACGTCCGGCGGTTGGTCAGCATCTCCCAGATCTTGGTCGGCTTGTCGACCAGCAGCACGACGAGCTCATCCTTTTCGCTTGAATCAACCGCCCGGCGTGACGCTTCCAGTTCGTCCAGCTCGATCTCTATCAGCGACTCAGCCATACCCCCCACCAGCAACGCATCTTTCAGGCGACCGGCAATCTCCCCGGCGGGCCGACCGCGAGTGTTGTCATCCTCCCGGATAATGATGCGGTCGAACGTCCTGGCAGCCAGCTCGCCGAACATTCGCATGTCCTCATCGGATCGGTCGCCGGGAATTGAGATCACGGCAATGCTCCTCGGCGCCTCCATCCGAGAGACGAAGTCGCCAAGCGCCTCCAGACCGGCGACGTTGTGGCAATAGTCCATCACCACTCGCTGCCCTCCGAGGTCGATCAGGTTGAACCGCCCTGGCGTCTGGAAGAAGCTGCTGCTGAAGGTTCGCAGCGCCTGCCGGATGTAATCCAGCTGAATGTCATCCGCGACCGCCGCGGCAGTCGCGGCGAGCGCGTTGGCGATGTTGACCCGCGCCCGTCCTTCGAATGTGGCCGGAATCTGGCTCGCCAGCACCAGCGATGTCTCCCGCCTGTTCTCGACCACCGTGATCATCTCGCCGGTCGGCGTCTGGCGCAGCAGCACGGCCTTGCCCTTCTGCCGGATGTGATCCTGAATCACCGGGTTGCCTTCGTCCATGCTGAAGTAGATGATCTCCCCGCGCGCGCTCCCTTCCATCTCGACGACCCACTCGTTGTCGGCGTTCAAAACGCTTGCGCCATCTCGCAGCGCGCTTTGTGGGACAACGGCCTTCACTCGCGCCAGTTCCGACAACGAGTTCACGCCGCGCAAACCGAGATGGTCGCTGGCGATGTTGGTGACGACGGCGATGTTGCAACGGTCGTAGCCAAGACCAGAGCGCAGGATGCCACCTCTCGCCGTCTCGAACACGGCATAGTCAATCGCGGGGTTTTTGAGCACCATCCTGGCGCTGCCCGGACCGCTCATGTCCCCAGAGAGGATCTGGGTGCCGTCGATATAGATGCCGTCCGTGGTGGTGAGTCCGACCCGGTATCCCGCCGCCTTCATGATGTGCGCAATCATGCGAGAGGTCGTCGTCTTGCCATTGGTCCCCGTCACCGCAACGATCGGCACCCGCGAGGGCTTGCCCCGCGCGAACAGCATGTCGACAACCGCCCGCCCGACGTGGCGAGGGTGGCCCTCGGTGGGGTTAGTATGCATGCGGAAGCCCGGCCCGGCGTTGACCTCGCAGATCGCCCCACCGCTGGTGCGGACACTCTCGGCAATGTCGGTCGTGATGAAATCGATGCCGGCGATGTCCAGCCCCACCACCATTGCCGCCTGACGGGCGATCTCCATGTTGTCCGGATGAATTTCGTCGGTACGGTCGATCGACGTGCCGCCGGTACTCATGTTTCCGGTCAGCTTGAGTTGGACGAAAGCGCTTTTCTCGGGAACGTCATCGAGGGACCGGTTGTCCCGCTCCAGCACTTCCATTGTCTGCGAGTCGACCGTGATCCGGGTCAAAATCTTTTCATGACCGACGCCACGCCTCGGATCGCTGTTCTCGATCTGGATCAGTTCGCCGATCGTGTGTTCGCCATCGCCGGTGACGTGCGCGGGCACGCGCTCTGACACCGCCACAACTTCGTTGTTCACCACAAGAATCCGGTAGTCCCGGCCCTCGATGAACGACTCGACGATGACGGTCCTGTCCCGGCTTTCAGACCGAGCGCTGGGAAAGAACTCCCGCACTTCATCCTCGTCCGCGAGGTTGATAAAGACTCCTCGACCGTGGTTGCCGTCGAGCGGCTTGATCACGACGGGATAGCCGATCCGCCGCGCCGCCTGAACCGCGCCATCGGCGCTGGTCACGACCATGGATCGCGGCACCGGGATACCGACCTCCAGCAGCAGCCGGTTGGTCAGCTCCTTGTTCTTTGCCACGTCGACCGCGATGTTGGCGGTCGCTGAGGTCACCGTCGCCCAGATGCACTTCTGGTACTTGCCATGCCCAAGCTGCACCAGCGACCGTTGCGGATCAAGCCGCAGCACCGGGATTCCTCGTCGGTTAGCTTCCTGGACTATCGCGCCGGTCGAAGGGCCGTACGCCAGCCGTTCGGCAAGCAGGATGACCGACTCCAGCTCGGCTTCGTACTCAAAATCCGACGGCTCACCATAGATTAGGTGATTCAGCATCCGAACCGCCATCTGCCCGGCGGCGAGCCCTACGTCCTCTTGGTCATACTGGAATATGACGTTGTAGACGCCTCGCTCTGTCGTGCTCCGGGTCTTGCCACGGCCAACGTCGGCTCCGGCGAGATTCTGGATTTCAAGGGCGACATGCTCCAGCACGTGGCCCATCCAGGTGCCTTCGCGCATCCGCTGCAGGAATCCACCAGCGCGTCCGACCGAGCAGCGATGGTCGTACAAAGAAGGTATCAGCTCGGTCAGATGCTCGTAGAATCCCGGAACGGCGTTGGAAGGTCGCTCTTCCAGCTCCCCGATATCCAGCACATAGTGAATTGCCGGCATCCGCGCCCACACACTTGGACCTCGATAGACCGTCGTTGTGCGTACCTCCAACATGGTCCTGCTCCATTTCCGCAAGAGGCCGGGGTCGCGGTGGCCCGGCTGTCGAATATCAACCTGCCGGAAGACACCAGCGTTGATTCACCAGTTCCGCGATTGCGTTCTGTTGATGATCATACTATCCAGGCATTAATCCGGAATGAGGGCTCGCGTCCCCAGGTCAAAGCGGCGACCGGCGGGAAGCACATGCAACCTCGCATCACTGACCGTCACCTCCCCATGCCCCTTGACGCGATAGATGTCGCTGTACATCTGCGAGCCATCGACGATGGTGACGCTATGCCGCCCGATGACCTCCATCGTACCGTCTGTATCGAACACCGCAGCGGTATCTTCGTCAATGCCGATGCCGAGCAACCCCGGATTGGTCGCAACCAATGTCAGCAGCCGCCCGATCCGGTTCCGTTGCCGGAAATGCTGGTCGATGATCAGGTCAGAGATCAGCCCGAACCCGGCCACCATCTGCGCCATGCGCTGCTTGGGCACCGCGCCTCCCGCGCCTCCCGCGACCATGTGCGCTGACAGGATCGACGCGCCGGCGCTGGTACCTGCTATCACCACGCCCTGCTGGTGCCGCCGCCGCACGCATTCTTCGAACCGCGTGCCACCGATCATGGCTGACAGCTTCAGTTGATTGCCGCCGGTCAAGAAGATCCCGGTGGCGGTGTCCAATTCCTTGATGATGTCATCGGAGCTGGCGTCCTCCCGGCTCTGGATATAGACGACCTCAGCAGACTCCACCCCCATGCCAAGGAAGATGGCCTTATATCGCAGCCCCGCCGTCTCGATCGACGATGCGGTTGGGACTATCGCGATTCGAGCCTTCTTCCCGCCTGCGAGGTGGGAAAACGCGGACAAAATGACCTTGTCGTCCATCTTGTCTTCAGCGCCGCCGATCGCCATCAGGACACCGCGCGTAGATTCACTGTCTGAGGAGGTCGTACGCTCGGAGGTAGTGGAGGAACGGGCCGTGTCGACGATGCGCATCTCTGACTAATCCTGACAAGCCCGCGGCGATCCTGTATGTACAGGCGCTGTGGCAAACGCTGATGTGACTCAAGGCGTGACGATCCAGAAAACGTCGCTGTACCCTAGGTGGGTTCGGCGATCATGTCAACGGGCTGCCGTTCCCGCCTACACTCATGCCAGGTATTCTAAACTGTTCCGGTAACGACGTACCCGTTCCCTGGCGATCCATCCTTTACTATCTCATTTCTGCCGCCAAACTGGGCTCTTTCGACAGGAGTGTATCGATGGCTCATCCCTTTGCCACTGAGCTTCTCAAGCGACCACTCCTCTTCGATGGCGCGATGGGCACGATGCTGTACGAGGCGGGCCGGTCCCTGGATGAGTGCCTCGATGCGCTCAACCTCTCTCACCCGGACATCGTATCGGCGGTCTACCGAGCCTACATCAACGCCGGCGCCGACGTCATCGAAACCAACACGTTTGGCGCAAACAGGATTCGGTTGGGCCAGCATGGTTTCGCGGACAAGGTCCGCGACATCGCCTTTCGTGGTGTCAAGCTGGCTCGCGAAGAACGGGAGATCAGTGGAAAATCGGTAATGATCGCCGGTTCCATCGGACCCACGGGACGCACCATCGCGCCCATCGGCACGCTCACGGCTCAGCATGCCCGAGACGCCTTCACGGAGCAGATCGAGGCGTTACTCGAAGCAGGAGTCGACCTTCTGGTCATGGAAACGATGGGCAGCCTGGACGAGATGGCCGCAGCGCTCGACGCCGCTGGCGCCTGCACCGACCTCCCGATCGTCTCGCTGATGACCTTCGCCGAAGACGGTCGCACCCTGTCGGGGCACGATCCACGTGAGGTCGTCGCTACCCTGGCTGAACGCAATGTCGCGGCCATCGGCGCAAACTGCTCCGTCGGTCCTCAGCGGCTGCTGCGCGTCATCGACCACATGCACGCCGCGACCAGGGACCTGGACGACCCACCAGCCTTGGCGGCAATTCCCAATGCCGGCTGGCCGACCATCATCGGCTCGCGTCTCATCTATCGATCCTCGCCGGAATACTTCGCTACGTTTGCAACCGATGCGATCTCTCGCGGGGCGCGCATCGTCGGTGGCTGCTGTGGCACGACCAGCGAGCACATCGCCGCCATGCGGGTCGCAATCGATACGTCTGAGCCGACCGCAAATGGTCGGGGGAACACGCACTCTGCTGGAGTCCACATCCGTCCTGTCGCGCCCAGGCAGCCGATAGACGTGGAGTCAGACGCGCCCACCAGCATCAAGCAGATGCTTGGCAAGAAGTTCCTGCGCTGCGTCGAGATCGATCCGCCCAAGGGCTTCAACCCCCAAAAGGCTCTGGACGGCGCTCGCCTGCTCAAGGACGCTGGCGTGGATGCGATCAACGTTGCCGACAGCCCGATGGCGCGGGTGCGAATGAGCGCCATGACGCTGTGCTATCTCATCCAGCACGAGGTTGATGTCGAGACAATCATTCACTTCACCACCCGCGACCGCTCCCTCATGGGGCTGCAATCAGAGTTGCTGGGCGCCCACGCCGCCAACGTCCGGAATATCCTTGCCCTGACCGGCGACCCTCCAAACCTCGGCGATTACCCCGAGTCAACCGCCGTCTACGATGTCGATTCCATCGGCCTCATTCGCATTATCTCCCGCCTCAACCAGGGTGAGGATTCGTTCGGCGCGTCGATCGGACGCGGCGCGAGCTTCACCATCGCCTGCGCCATCGACCCAACGCGGCAGGACCTCGAGGAAGAAGCGCGGAGGCTGCACGACAAGATCGAGTCCGGAGCGGATTTCGTCATGACTCAGCCGATCTTCGACATCGACGTATGGACCAGATTTCTGAAGATCTACGGGGAGGCGAAGCTTCCGGTGCCGGTGATGATCGGCGTGCTGCCGTTGCAGTCGTCACGGCACGCCGAATTTCTTCATAACGAGGTGCCCGGTATAACCCTCACCGACAAGGCGCGTGACCGCATGCGCCAGGCGGGCTCCAGCGGTCGCCAGGAAGGCGTGCAGATGGCGCAGGAGCTCCTCCGCGAACTGGTGCCCTTCGCCGACGGTACTTACCTCATGCCTTCCTTTGGTCGCTACGAAGTGGCCGCCGAGGTGATCAGTGTCCTCGACGAGGAACCAACGATCAGCCGGTAATTTGAGCAAACTTCGTGGTACACTCCTTCGGTGCCCGCCGCCGCTGGGTGGTATGGCGTGCGCCTTTCTCATGACGACAATCGTTCCGGGGCACGAACAGACCCGCAAGCACGTAAGGACCAACGCGTAATGGTTGTAGAGCTGATTCGCTCACTGGAGCAGGAACAACAACGGGAAATCCCTGATTTTGGCGCGGGCGACACCGTTCGTGTCCACGCCAAGGTGGTCGAGGGAACGCGAGAGCGTATCCAGGTGTTCGAGGGAGTCGTGATCCGTCGCCGTGGCGGTGGCATCAACGAGAACTTCACGGTCCGCCGGATGGCCGCCCACGGCATTGGCGTCGAGCGGACTTTCCTGATCCACTCTCCCCGCATTGACCACATTGAGGTCACCCGCTTTGGCCGCGTTCGTCGCGCCAAGCTCTACTACCTCCGCGGACGAACCGGCCGCGCCGCCCGAATCCCAGAGCGACGCCGCGATCTGAATCGGTAGCGCGTTGGCGATAATGTCAGTGGCTGGCTTCGTGTCGGTCATGGAGAAACGTGGTCGGGATGTCTCATCCTCGACCACGTTTTCGTGTCCGCGCTATCCTGAGTGCATGAAGGTTGATTCGCCCGATCTGCTTGAATATGAACGCGGCCTCACCCATGCCGGATACCGGCACATCGTCGGACTCGACGAGGTGGGTCGTGGAGCCTTGGCGGGTCCCATCGCCGCCGCCGCTGTCGCCTTGCCGCGAGACCTGAGCCTGGCCGCCGACCTCTGGTCAAGGGTACAGGACTCCAAAACACTCTTGCCGGCACGGCGTGTGGTCCTGTCAGCCGGCATCCTCCAACACGCAACCTGCGATGTCGCCATGATTGACGCGGCCACGATCGACGCCATCGGTCTCGCCGCCGCCAATCGGATGGTGATGGAGTTGGCGCTGCGAAAGCTCAGCAACCGCATCCAGCCAGACTGCCTGCTCATCGACGCTATGACCATCGACGACGGATTGCCCCAGTTCGGCATCATCGGCGGTGATGCCCGGTCCCTCTCGATCGCCGCCGCCTCCATTGTCGCCAAGGTGCATCGCGACGCCTGGATGGTCGAGCTTTCGACCGATTGGCCCCACTATGGCTGGGATCGCAACAAGGGCTACGGCGTATCGGCCCACCTCGCGGCGTTGGCCACCCTCGGGCCCTGCGTCTATCACCGCGCCAGCTTTCGACCGGTCGCGGAATGTGCGGCGATCCATGGCGCGTAGCTCCGACACGAGAGCGGCATTCGGACGAGCCGGGGAGCGGCACACCCGTCTCTATCTGGAGGCGCGGGGATATCGCTTCGTCGCCGCAAACTGGCGCTGCCGCGCTGGCGAGCTCGATCTGGTCATGCGGGACGGTGCAGAATTGGTGTTCGTCGAAGTCAAGACGCGCACCGGTGATTGGGCTGGTCACGCCTCCGAAGCCGTCACGTCGATCAAGGCGAGTCGTGTGCTGGACGCCGCGGAAGCATTCATCGCGGCCCACCCCGAGTTCGACGATGATGTGTGGCGATGCGACATCGTTGCGGTCACTCTCGCTCGAGACGGCCTCGTTAGCGCTGTAGATCACTTCGTGAATGCCATCTACGAGGACTGATACCAAGTCCGTTTGATTACTGCGGCAACCCGTAACGAGAAAAACCCGTACTTGCGGAGCGAGCGCTGTACTCGTTAACCGGGTGATTAGCCGGACTTGGTATGAATAGCGGTCGGCTGCGCCGATTTCCGGTACCATCTCACCATGATTGGCGGGCAACCCAGCCAGCCAACTCGGCAGGCACGTCTCCAGAGTGGAGCCTCGGCCATACGTCGATAGTACGAGACGAGCGAGGTTTATATGCCGACCAGCTCGATGAAACTCGCAACCGGGAGCAAGTCACCGCATGACTCAGCATTTTCCGAGTAGCACAACAGAATCGCCTTCAGAACAGCATCGGGAGGAATCGCCCGACTCCGTCCCGGTCGCGGTGTTGACCCTGAGCGACACCCGCGGCCCCGACGACGACCGAAGCGGCGCCATGATCAGGGAGTTCCTCACATGGCGAGGACACTCAGTGGTCGCCTACGAAATCCTGCCCGATGACCCGGACACCATGCGCGACCTGCTCACCAGGTGGATCGCCAATCCGGCGATCAGCGCTATCATCACCAACGGAGGTACGGGAATCTCGAGCCGGGACTCGACGCACGACGTGGTCGCGGGGCTGCTCGACAAAACGCTCGACGGGTTCGGCGAGCTGTTCCGGATGATCTCCTGGCAGGAGATCGGCGCTGCGGCGATGCTGTCCCGCGCGATAGCCGGAAGCGTGGGCGCAACCGCGATCTTCGCCCTACCCGGGTCATCCAACGCGGTGCGCCTCGCTATGGAAAAGTTGATCGGCCCGGAGCTTTCCCACGTCGTCTACGAGCTCAAGAAACATCGATCCTACACCCATACCGACTAGCAAGGAACCGCCTCACATGGCAAAACAGAACGCCCGGATCCTCAAGGGATTCCGGGACTACCCACCAGCCGACATGATGCTGCGCCAGCGTTTGATCGGTGCCATTCGCACCGTCTTCGAACGCCATGGGTTCGAGCCGATCGACACGCCCGCACTCGAACATCTGGACGTTCTCACCGGCCAGGCGGGTGAGAACGAAAAGCTCATGTATCACTTCGAGGATCATGGGGGCCGGGCGGTCGGGCTGCGCTACGACCTCACGGTGCCGCTGGCCCGCTTCATGGCGATGCATGAAAACGATGTCGTGCTGCCGTTCAAGCGCTATCACATCGCGCCTGTCTGGCGTGCTGAAAAGCCTCAGCGAGGCCGTTTCCGTGAGTTTTTGCAGTGTGACGCCGATATCGTCGGTTCGCCATCCATGCTGGCCGACGCGGAGTGCATAAGCGTGATGTCCGACGCCATCCACGCAGTCGGGCTTCCTCAGACAGTCATCCACATCAACCACCGTCGGGTGCTTGAGTCCATGGCGCTGTTGGCCGGGGTCGACGCCGCACACTCTGTGGGCATCTTCCGGGCAATCGACAAGCTGGACAAGATCGGCCCGGAGGGCGTACGCAAGGATCTCGTCTCCACCGGCGTCACCGAGGCCAGCGCCGATCAGATTCTCGAACTGGTGCTGCAACAGGGCGACCCGGACGACTTGCTGGCCATCGCGAAAGCGAGACTGGCGGACGTCGATGGTGGTCCCCAGGCCGTCGAGGAGCTTGCATCGCTGGTCCACCACCTCGAGAACCTCGGTGTGCATAGCCACGGATGGAAAATCGACTTCTCGCTTGCGCGTGGCATCGACTACTACACCGGCCCGGTCTGTGAAGCGCGTGTCGAATCTCCCAGGGTTGGCTCGATCGCTGGAGCAGGTCGATATGACGAGCTGGTCGGCAACTTCGTGGGACGCAAGATCCCCGCAACCGGCATGTCGCTTGGCTTCGAGCGCATTCTTGAAGTCGTGCGCGAACATGATCTCGTGAGCGCTCCCGACACGCCAGCTGATGTATTCGTCGCCTACCTCGCAGACTCCGCGGCGGAAGGATCGCGGATCGCCAGGGAGCTCCGCGACGAAGGGCTTCGGGTCGATCAATCGATACTCGACAATCGCGGTCTGGGCGCGCAGTTCAAGTACGCCGACCGCAAGGGCATCCCGCTCGCCGTGATTCCTGGATCGGAGGAGCTTGACCGCGGCGTCGTCTCGGTCAAGAATCTGCGGAGCGGAATCCAGGTTGAGGCCCAGCTGGGCCTCCTTGTAGAAGAAATTCGCAACCTGATGCCCGCGTAACTGCCGCTCCCGCCCATCACATCGGAGACTGAACGTATCGTGACCGAGCCCGATCAGGATTTTCAAACCTACATGTGGGTCGTCGCCCACCCGGACGACGCCGAGTTCTCGTCCGCCGGCACCATCCACAAACTCGCCAGCGAGGGAAAGGACGTCATCATCATTCAGGTCACGTCCGGCGACCGCGGCGCATCGGACGACTCACTTCCACCGGAGACTGTAGGCGCAACTCGAGAGGCCGAGGAACAGGAAGCGGCGCGCCGTCTCGGGGCAAAGCACGTCGAGTTCCTGCGCGAAGGGGACGGTCACGTCTTCCCGACCGTCGAGCTGCGCGAGAAGATCATCCGCATGATTCGCATGTTCCGGCCGGACGTCATCGTCACCCACGACCCGTTCCGCCCGTATGCGCTGCATCCCGACCATCGGGCGGTCGGGATCACGACCCATGACTCGGTATACCCCTTGGCGCGCGATCCGCTGTACTTTCCCGAGCACCGCGCCCAGGGGCTTGAGCCGCACAAGACGGCGGAGATCTGGTATTTCGGCCCTGAGACACCCGACATCGTGGTCGACATCACCGATCATTTTGATGCCAAGGTTAATGCACTGCTGGCGCACAAGAGCCAGGTTGGCAGCGGTGAGAACCTTGCCGAGCGGATGCGTGAGCGGCACGAGGACGTCGCGAAGGATCATCCATTCGAACTGGGCGAGGCGTTCAAGACAGTGGCGATGCGTCGATAACCAATCGAGGTCAAATCTTTATGAGTGACGAGGCTGCCATCGAGCGTGCCAAACGAGCGTTCGGGCCTAGCTGGCGTCCTGAGTTGATTTCACGAGCGCCCGGCCGCCTGGAGTTGCTCGGCAACCACGTCGACTACAATGGAGGCCCCGTGCTCGCGGCAGCGATTGACCGGTTCGTCACCGCTAGCGCCTGCGCGAATCGCGAGAGCGTGGGCACGACGAGGTTGCTCGCTATCGATCTGGACCAGGACGTCGCAACCGTCAATACCCTCAATCCGTCAGTGGGTGATGTGGACGCCGCCACGACGCCAGCCGACTACCTGGGCGGCATCCTTCAAGCACTCCACGAGTCAGAATTGCCAGCAAGGGATGGCCAGGAGATCGTCGTCACCGGCGACGTCCCACTCGGATTCGGCATGAGTTCGTCAGCGGCGCTTTGTGTTGCGCTGACAAACCTGCTTGCGGATACCGAGCTATCCTCGTCGCAGATCATTGACATAGCCCGTCGCGCGGAGCACCTCACCGGCGCGCCCGTTGGAGCGATGGACCAGTCAATCTCGGTCGCGGGAGGCGTCATCCTGTTCGACGGCGCTACAGGCGAGGTCACCCCCATCAATCCCGAGCTAGGCAATCGCGTCTTTGCCGTCGCGAACAGCGGCGTCTACCATGCGCTCAACCAGTCGGCCTACCCAACCCGAGTCCGCGAGAGCCAGCAAGCGCTAGACGCCCTGAGAATCCATGGACATCCGGAGCTTCGCAGCCTCACCGATCTCGACAGCGCTACCTGGCAGACGCTTCGCGCCGATGACTTGAGCTGGCTGCCGTCTCCTCTGCCCGACCGGGTAGATCACGTCGTCTCGGAGACGGATCGAGTTCGACAGGGAGTTGCCGCCATCGAACATCAGGACTGGGTAGAGTTCGGAGAGTTGATGTCGGCGTCAGGACGCTCCTCCGCCATCAGCTATGACATCAGCCATCCGGTCGTGGAAGAGCTGGTAAGCATTCTGATGAGCCTGCCAGGGGTCCTGGGCGCACGGATGATGGGCGGCGGCGAAGGCGGCCCGGCCCTGGCGCTGCTCCATGAGGATGCGGTCGAGGACATCAAGAAGGAATTGGACGAAAGTTTTTTCACCCGGCACGATCTCGAGCCGGAACAATCACTCAAAGTCTGCACATTCGGACCGGGAGCATCACTCGGGCCTCAATAGCCGGAGTCGACATCGACTACGTTGACCAGATCGTCGCCGCGCTGATACCGCTCCAGATTGGTCTCGATCAAGCTGAACACACGATCCCACATGTGTGGGGTGCGCCCGGCGGTGTGCGCCGTGAGAATCACGTTGGGGAGATCCCACAGCTTGGAATCACGCGGCAACGGCTCCGGATCGGTCACGTCCAGTCCCGCCCCGGCGATCTTGCCCGTCCTGATCGCGGCTACCAGCGCATCGGTGTCAACGGTCCTGCCGCGCCCGACATTGTAAAAATGCGCGCCCATCTTCATCGCGTCGAACGCCGTCGCGTCGAATAACGACTGCGTGCCCTCCGTGAATGGCAGGCTGTTCACTACATGATCGGCTGAGGCAAGCACCTCGGACAGGCGCTCGATTCCCACCATCATGTCGATCGCGTCAGGCCGACCCTGGTCCGATCGCCGCCTAACGCCGATCGTGCTCATTCCCAGCGCCCTGGCCCTGCCCGCCACGGCCTGCCCGATCTCCCCGACCCCCACGAGCACGACCGTCTGGCCCGTGAGCTCGAATACCTGTGTGTCCAGCCGGCTACCGTCCCAGACCCGGTCTTGTTGCATGCGGAACAACGACGGAAACCCTCGGGCGAATGACAGCATCATCGCCAGCACGTGCTCGGCAATGTTGGTCGCATGGACACCGCTGCTGTTGGTCAGAATGATGTCGCTGTCTCGCAACGTCGGCGTGATCAGGTCCTCGACTCCCGCCGCGCCTCGATGGATCCATTTCAGGTTCGATGCGGCCGCGATTGCCTCCTCGGGGATGCGCCACGCCGCCACCGCATCGGCGGTCACCAACGACGCTGGGAGGTCATCATTCTCAACCGTCCGAAACTCGACCTCCGGAAAAGCGGTTCGCAGATTGTTGATATGCTCCTCAGGCGATGGCAGGCAAATCACAAAAACTCGAATCGGCTCTCGCACGACAGATCCCTCTTCTCGTAGGGACCGACCTTGTGTCGGTTTGCTTGATGTCGGTCCGTTGCGCCTAAAAGTCCGCGTCGAACAACGCCCAGCGAAGGAAGTACAAGAGGAATGCCGCCGCGACCACATAGAGCGCGGGGTGAACCTGACGCCCCTTGCCCGCCGCGACCTTCATCACTACCCAAGTGACGAAGCCAGCCCCGATGCCGTTGGTGATGTTGAACGTGAGCGGCATTAGCAGCATCGTCGCGACCACGGGCAGGCTCTCTTCGATGTTGGCAAAGTCGATCCCACGCACCTTTTTGGCCGCGCCGGATACTGCTTCACTGCCGAGAACGCTCACCATCAGCACGCCGACCACAATCAGCGCCGGAGCCGTCGCCACGGCGGGAATGGCATTCACCAGCGCCACGAACGGCAGCGCGAGCAGGAACAGCGCTCCGGTGGTGACAGAGACCAGGCCGGACCGGCCACCCACGCCCACCCCGGCAGACGACTCGATGTACGACGTCGCCGACGACGCGCTGGCCGCGCCTCCAGCAATGGCCGCCAGTGAATCGACCAGCAGCGGCTTTTGGGAATCCGGCAGTTCGCCCTTTTCATCCAGGTATCCGGCCTGGCCACCGACGCCGATCAGCGTTCCCATCGTATCGAAGAAATCCGCCAGCATCAGGCTCAGCACGACCAGCAACGAGGTGAGGATACCCAGCTCCGCGATAAAGCTGAAACTGAACTGCCCGAGCAGTCCGAAATCAGGACCTCCCAGCGGGTCATCTGGCAGCGTCGCGACATCTCCAGGCACGATGAAGGCGGTGATCGTGCCAGCAAGAATGCCCCACAGCAGTGCAGCCCGCACCTTTCGGGCGGTGAGCACAATTGTTACCAGCAGCCCAATGCCGACAACGAATATCGGCCAGGTGTTGAGCGGCGACAAGGCCAGAAACCCACCCGACGTTCCTGAACCAGCATCCGGCACGCCGGTGTTGAACGTGATCAATCCGGCATTCGTGAGTCCGATAAAGAGGATAAAAAACCCGATGCCGACGCTGATCGCCTGTTTCAGCGGCATGGGCACCACCTCGAGCACGTACTTCCGGATCCCGGTCAGCACAAGAATCGTGATGATGATGCCTTCCGCCACCACCACGCCCATCGCCTGAGGAAACGTTAGCCCCATACTGCCGACGAGTGTGAAGGCGACGATCGCGTTGAGCCCCAGTCCCGGCGCGATCGCGATCGCCCGATTGGTGTACAGCCCCATCGCGATCGACATCACCCCCGCCACCAGGCAGGTCACGGTGGCGATCTGGGTGATGTCCAGCTCGCCATTGAACCCCAGTGTCGCCGGATTCACCGCGATGATGTAGGCCATCACCATGAAGGTCGTCAGCCCCGCCATCAACTCGGTGCGGACGTTGGTCCCCTGCGCGCTCAACCTGAATTGACGTTCCAGCGCTCCATCAGCATTCGCCGCCATCTACGGCTCCCTTCCCCTTGCTATAGATACAACGAACACGAGCTCCATGCGTCGCTCGCGTTCATGAAGTTATCTGGATGGTACCGTACGTACACCACAATGGAAAGGGCTCTCGCTGCTGTTAGCCACCGATCTGCGACATACCCCGGATTGTGTTGCGGTCCCCCTCGGCAACCCGGTGTCCCCATGGCTTGCGCCAGACTCCTGATCGGAGCAGTCGCAGCAGATCATCGTCGGAGGCGCCCGACCGCATCGCGTCTCGAACGTCAACTTCGTCCGGTCGGATCAGGCAGAGCCGGATCTTACCGTCCGCCGTCAGCCGCACCCGATTGCAGGCCTCGCAGAACGGCGCGGAGATCGGCGAGATAAAACCGATGGAGCCTCGCGCCCCCGGTATCTTCCACAGCCTGGCCGGATCGGAGGGATCCGTCTCCAGCGGCTGGAGCGGTCCGAATCGCTGCTCCAGTGTCGCCTGCGACTCCGCCGATGTCACCAGCCCCTCGTCATAGACAATGCCCACGCCTTCCATCGGCATGATCTCCAGGAAGCGCACATGCCAGTCGTGCTCCAGGGTCAACTCCGCCATCCGGTCGATCTCGTGCTCGTTGTGGCCACGCACCACGACGGTATTGAGCTTGATCGGCTTCATCCCGACTTCATCCGCCGCGTTGATGCCGTCCCAGACCAGATCGAACCTGCCCCCGCGCGTCATCATCTTGAACTTCACAGGATCGAGCGTGTCGATGCTCACGTTGATGCGGTCGAGACCGGCGTCCTTGAGCTCTCTGGCATTGCGAGAGAGGATCAGGGCGTTGGTGGTCATCGACACCTCGTCGATGCCGTCGAATCGCCTGATTTCGCGGATGATATCCACCAGGTGAGGCCGGATCGTCGGCTCTCCACCGGTCAGACGAATCTTGTTCACCCCGAGTTGCGAGAACAGTCCGACCGTCCGGATCAGTTCCTCATCAGTGAGAATCTCGTCGCGCGGCTGGAACTTCATGCCGACGGCGGGCATACAGTAGAGGCACCGGAAATTGCAGCGATCCGTCAGCGAGATTCGCAGGTAGTTCATCGCCCGGCCGTAGGAGTCCTTGGGGCCCGGCAACGACGCCACCGAAGGATGGATTTGAAGCGGAACGGCCATTCTGGAGAATCCTTGGCTGGAAACGGCGGGCAACCAGCATAGTCAATGATTGAATACTCCTCGCATTTTACCACTGATACGGAATCCGGGTGCACAGTCAACGATCGATTCGTAGGGGCGGCCTTGTCGGCCCGAGCTGCGGGAGGGCACAAGGTCCCCTATGCGTTGGTGTAGGTGGAACGCATCGTGATTATCCGGAATCCGTATGACCTGACAATCGCCTTGCCAAATGCCGTTGCATTGTCTAGCTGAGCGGACTCGCGTGTTGCTCCAGGTAAGCAAGAATCTCATCGGAATCCTCGATGCACATCACCGCGAGCGTGTCGCCGGCGCTCACCTGCTCCAAACCGGCGTAGAACGCTGACCGCTCGTTGGCGCACTCCTGGATCAACCGATCACCGACCACGCGTTTCAGGATCCCAGGCATCTCGCCAACCTCACGGCCCCGCAGATACTTCTCGGAATCCTTGATGATGACAGCATCCGCGAGTTCGGCGGCGACCCTGCCGATGCCCTGAATTGCACTGTCGTCTCGGTCACCAGCCGTGCCGATTGCCACCACCAGGCGTCCGCCTTCCCGGCAAAACGACCGCCCGAATTTCAAAAGATGCTCGAGGCCGGCCTCGTTGTGCGCGAAATCGACAACCACTGTCGCGCCGTCCTTGTCGAAGACGTTGAGGCGCCCCTTGTTCTCCGTTGGTCGGTTACGAAAGGACCGCAGTCCATCGCGCACTTCCTCGACCGAGAGACCAATAGCGAGGCAGGCGGCGGCGGCGGCGAGCGCATTTTCCACCATATGCCCCGCCCGCCCGCCGAAGGTGATCGGCACATCTGAAAGCAATGTGACGAGCTCTTCCTGCCCCTCATGGCTCCACGTTATCCGCTCAGCATCGGCCTGCAGCGCCCAGCCGCCCTTCCGAACGTGCTCATCGACCTCCGCGTTGCTCGCATCCCTGCTGAACAGGAAAGGCTTCGCCAGGATGACGTCTCGCACGGCCAGCACTCTGGCGTCGTCAGCGTTCAAAACGGCATATCCGTCTTCCCTGGTCACGCGTGCGACCACAGCCTTGACCTCGGTCAGCACATCCAGCGAGTACACGCCGTGCATCCCCATGTGATCCGCCGAGATGTTGGTCATGACTGAGACATCATTGCGCTCGTAGCCAAGTCCCCGCAGGAGGATCCCGCCTCGCGCCGTCTCCAGCACCGCGACATCGAGGCCAGGCTCGTCGAACACCCTCCGCGCCCCCGACGGACCGGTCCAGTCGCCTTCCATGACCATTTCGTCATCGATCATGACCCCGGAAGATGACGTCCACCCTACCCGCTTGCCGGCACGCCGCAGGATCGAAGACGTCAGCCTCGTGGTGGTGGTTTTGCCGTTGGTTCCCGTGATGCCTATGGCGGGAATGGTGCGCTCAGACTCCGGGAACATCTCCGGCACGTCGTCAGCATCAGCCGGCGCGGAGAGCAGGGATTCGATTTCGGTCAGCGCAGCCTCGATGTCGATGTCTTCGCCGCTCACGAACTGCCAGGCAAGGTGCCCTATCGCCCTGCTCGCTCCCCGCCGCGACCATTGGTACGCGACCGCGATGTGCCCATCTTCTTCCAGCCGCCGGATGACGATCTCGCCAGCGGCCATGCCCGCCCGTTCGTGCAGCGCCAGCAGCACCTCCCGCAGCGCGAGCGCCACGGCGTCTGGTCCGGTGTCGGTGGTATTGATCGAGGCAAAGGATGCGGACCGCGCGGAAGCACGAGACTCCGCGCCGGCAGCGATTTCGATCTTGATGGCCGGCTTGAGCATGAACAGATTCGGACCATCGAGGGTGCGGAGTTCAACGGCTTCCAATCAGTTCTCCCAATCTTGCTCGATCCCGGCACTAGGTCCTTCAGGTAGCGATGGTTTGCAGCGAGACGACAGCGATATTGTAAACCGCATGGGCGATCACCACCGCAGTCGTACCCACGTATTTCCGGATGAGACCAAACAGAATCCCGATTCCGAAAAGGCCGAGGATCACGAAGGAAAACTGGTACTGCGTGTGCAACAACGCCCACAACGCCGATGTCAGGATAATCCCGAATCGCGGCTGGATCGCGCCCCGGAACATCAACTCTTCGCCGATACCGGTCGAGGCGCCGAGCACCAGCGCGCCGAGCGGTGTCTGGATGCCCGAGGTGAGGTCCTGCGTGGTCTCTGTCAGGCTGTCCAGCACATCAGGTTGGAACGCTACCGTGAGCAACGAGCCGATGAAGCTCAGCAGGAACGCCGGTATCACCGTCACCAATCCGATCAGCACATCGCTCGGCTTCGGCATGGTTAGTCCGAGGCGGCTGGTGGCCTGTCGCGGCGTTCGGTAGGCAAAAAGCCCAACCGCGAAGTAGCCGAGCGCCGCGAAGGTGATGACATTGACGATGAGTGCGCCGATCGACGCTGGCTCAAGGTCACCAGGCTGCACGGGCGCGGCAATCAGCGAGTAGGTAAAGTAGACCGACACCGCCAGGATGATGCCCAATCCCATCATGTCGATCGGCGATGATGCGTCCATCGGCGTCACGCGGTCGAGCAATGTCCGAAACGGTTTGATCAATGGCAGCACAAGCGCCAGACCGAGCCCCATGATCAGCCAGCCACCGCTCGTGTCGTTCACGACCAGCGCGAGGCCGGCCACCGACAACAGCCCGCCAGGAATGCCGAACAGCAGGTACAGCCCAACTCGAGCCGACCGGTCCGACTCGGCCCGCCTCGCCCACCAGACCAGGCCGTAAACAGCTCCTATCAACGGGATCAGCACGAGAAAATTCAGAAGGGTATCCATAAACCGTGTAAGCTCCATCGCATCATGCTACCCGCTGCCAAACGACGGCACGGGCCGCTGGCAAGTATACGGGTCCGACTTGACCATGCTGGCGAAATGGCGGTGCTAGACTTGCAGGCGATGTAATACCTGTCGCAATTCAGGACCGCGGTGGCTCACTCCGGAGCCTCTGGGTTTACGGGCGCGTAGATGACTTCCGACACCAGCAACAACGACAAACGTGCGGTCCGCGGTGCCCGCAAGGGCGGTCTTGGTCGCGGTCTGGATGCGCTCATCCCGTCGAATCCAGCAGCGCGTTCGTCTGATTCGTCGAGAGTTGCGGACGAAGTGCCAGAGACGGTGCCCAATGAAGTTCCCACCGCGTCGATCTCGCCGAATCCGTATCAACCTCGGACTCATATGGATCGCCAGCAACTCGAAGAATTGACGGCATCAATCCGAACGCATGGCATCGTGCAACCGCTGATCGTCTCCCCCGCCGATGCCGACGACCGATGGCACCTGATCGCGGGCGAGCGGCGATGGAAGGCGGCGCAGCGGGCGGGCCTGACGCATGTGCCGGTGATCATAAAGCACGCCGCCCCACAGGAGATGCTGGAGCTAGCGCTGGTCGAGAATATTGTCCGCGCCGATCTCAACCCATTGGAAGAAGCCGTCGCCTTCCAGCAGCTGATCGAGGAGTTTGGCATTTCGCAGTCCGAACTCGCAGGCAGGGTGGGCCGATCACGCGTGGCTGTCTCCAATACCCTGCGTCTGCTTAACGCACCGGAGCCGGTCAAGGACGCGCTGTTGCGGGGCCATGTCACCGAGGGTCACGCCAGAGCGCTGCTTGGTCTTCCATCGTCATCCGACCAGGTTGAAGCGCTGCGACTCGTGATCGATCAGCAACTCAGCGTGCGCCAAACGGAGCAATTGGTGCGTCGCTGGATGGAACCGGATAAGACAGGCACAAGGTCCGAAGATCGCGACCCGGACGAGCTCCGGGTCGAGGAGGAGTTTCGCAAGGCGCTTGGAACCCAGGTCGGGTTTCGACGGCGTTCAGGCGGCAACGGCGGCACGCTGACGATCCAGGTGTTCTCGGACGAGGAGATGAACGCGCTCTACAGCCGGCTTGTTGGTGACGACTCCTGGTAGGACACCAGCCACATCGCAGGTGACGTCGCCGCGGGCGTCTGTGTTCGTCTCGCCGGTGTCGGCGTTGATCCGCACCACGATGTCGTTGGCCGCTCGCTCGCGCTGGTCGTAGTAGACAACGACCCAGGCAATATCATCCCGTTCAGTGGCGTCGAGCACAACCTGTGCCTGACGCCGGGATGGTTCGCAGCCTTCGCGGTACGATTCTCCCGCCACCTGCTCCGCGATCCTGAACGCCTGCTCAGCAGTCACCGGCATGTCGCCTATGCTCCGGGCAAACTCGGGCGGCGGCTCGACAGTCGAGGAGAGGGTTTCCTCGTAGTAAATTGCTCCGGACGCCCTACTCACCAAGATCGACACTCGCGGCCACTCTTCCCCCTCTCTTGGCGCAGCGTAGGACAGCATGATCCAGCCGAGATCAGCGGAAGGGGTCGCCACCGGCTCGTCTCCCGAGCGCTCGAACTGCGAGCTGACGAGAATCAGCCGCGCTTCGTCGTTCCATTCCTCTGCCCAGGGCATCGCGAGGTCGAGCGCATCGGCCACGGAGATCGGCAGCTCGATCTCTGATCCTGGCGTCGGGCGGTCCTCAGGCAGCCCAATCGGGTTCTCGTCGGGGGTGGCAACCCGTATGACCACGATTGCCGTCACGAACACGAGCACTGCGCCCAGAAGAGCCAGGATCAGGCGTTCCGCGCTATTGAGAGTCGTCTCGTCCTGTTGATCCACGCGTCCGCCTCGCATCGCCCGTCCATGCTGTTCAACTCGAGAGTGTGACAGAGGCGGTTCGCTTTCCGCCAGAATCAGTCGCGGCTATTACCATCGCGCATCGTATAATGGTCACTATTGAACACACGGCGATATGGAGGCAATACGTTGGCGTCACGAGAAGAACTGACCAGAACACTTGGGGAGATCAACGCTCGCGTTGAGGAACTCGGGGTGCGTCTTTGACCTGGCCAATGATGAGCGCGAAATAGACGATCTGGAACGAAGAAGCGCTGCCCCCGGCTATTGGGACAATCCCGATACGGCTCAACAGGAGATGCGCCGCCTCGGCGAACTCAAGTCGCGCCTCGACAACTGGAACCAGCTTAGAACCTCTTCATCCGACATGCGCGACATGGTCGAAATGGCGGCAGGCGACGATGACCTGCTGTCCGAAATCGAGACGGAACGGGACGATCTGGAGCAACGGGTGAATGCGCTGGAGCTCCAGCTCGCATTCGATGGCCCACACGACGGCTCGAATGCGATCCTGATCGTCCACTCAGGCGAGGGTGGCGTCGACGCGCAGGATTTCGCCTCCATGCTCAGTCGGATGTACCTGCGATGGTCCGACAGGCACTCCATGAAGGCTGAACTCCTCGACTCGACCGATGGCGATGAGGCCGGGATCAAGAACGCCACCATCGAGGTCCGCGGGTCCAATGCCTACGGTCTGCTCAAGGGCGAAGGCGGCGGGCATCGCCTTGTGCGTCTCTCGCCGTTCGACTCCGCGCACCGCCGGCACACCGCCTTCGCGCTGGTCGAGGTGATCCCGGAAATCGAGAGCGACCAGGAGGTTGACCTTCGCACCGACGATGTCCGGGTCGATACGTACCGTTCGTCGGGCGCAGGCGGTCAGCACGTCAACAAGACCGATTCCGCCGTCCGGCTTACCCACCTCCCGTCCGGCATCGTTGTCACCTGCCAGAACGAGCGCAGCCAGACCCAAAACCGTGAAGCAGCCTACAAGATCCTGCGGGCGCGGCTGCTCGAGCGAAAGTTGCGAGCGGAAGCCGAAGAGCGAGAACGCCTGAAAGGGGGGCACATTTCGGCCGGGTTCGGCAACCGGATTAGGTCGTATGTGCTGCACCCGTATACGCAGGTCACCGACCATCGCACCGGAGTGAATGTGGGCGATGCCCAGGGCGTGCTCGACGGCGGGCTCGATCCGCTGATCGAGGGATACATGCAGATGCTCATTCAGCCGGCCGAAACCGCGCCAGAGGCAGCCACTGCCACGTAGCTCGCAGGCCCGGTGCTAGACTTTGCGATCACGAGAGGCGCTCAAATATATTTCAGGTCTGGACCGAACCAACACTCGCCGATATTGGAGCACGATGTATGCCAATTGAATCGAAAAACCAGAACCGGGCTCGAATCCTCGATCCGGCCGCCATCGAGCGCAAGCTGGCGCTCAACACGTTCAACGTCGACCGGGATCGTGCCCACATTCGCATCATCGACCATGATGTTTGCCTGCAGTGCATCCGCCAACAGTGCATCAACAGTTGCCCCGCCACCTGCTACGCGCCCCAGGAGGACGGCAGGGTGCTGTTCTCCTACGAGGGCTGCGTCGAGTGTGGCACCTGCCGGATCGTCTGCAATGAGTTCGATAATGTCGAGTGGACCTATCCACGGGGCGGATTCGGCATCCAGTACCGGCTCGGTTAGCATCGTCAGCGCTTCCACCCGCAAGAACTCGTCACGCAACCGGAGAATTATCACCATGTACTGGACCAAGAAGCATGTGATGATGTGTACGTCGCTGCACTGCAACCAGAAGGGCGCGATGGATGTACTGGGGCGACTTCGCCGGGAAGTTTTCCGCCGTGGCCTCGACACCGAGATCATGGTAAATAACTGTGGCACTATCGACCTCTGTGACATTGGACCGAACATGGTCGTCTATCCGGACAATGTCATCTACGGCGGGGTCACCGCCGCCGACCTGCCGGACATCCTTGCCTATCTCCAGGGCGGTCCCGTGGTGGATCGGCTTCTGCTGCAACCACGAAGCAACTTCGAGGGCAAGCGCCGCGACTTCTACGACGATATGGTGAACCAGGGTATCGACAACGAGAACGAGGCATTGGAGCTCGCGAAAGCCCACGACCTGGACCAAACCTTCTTCGATGAGCAGTTCCGTCGCGGATTCATGGCGCGCAAGCCAATCGAGAAATCTGACGAGATGCGCATTCACCCCACCAAGAAAGCCCTCACCCGCTACGGCCTGCTCGATGCGGGCAATCGTGCCGATGACTTCTGATGTGTCCTGACCTGAAAGGGCGCTGACCTTGCCAATATCTCCATCGTCACGGCCCGAGCCCGAGCCGCCTTCATCGGCGCCGTCATGGACCGAGCAACTCGCCAACGAGATGAGGCATCCGTCTCGCGCCACCAGGATCAGGATGGCGGTTGCGGTTGCATTGATCGTGATAGCCTTCTTCTCCAACCGGCAGTTCCTAGGCTGGGGTCTCGTCGCCACGCTGGCGGTGCTGGTCATTCCGCTCGGGCGGGCGCGCTCGGCGGTGGCCGCCCTCGTACCCTATGCCGGTATCTGGTTTATCTTCACGTTCCTGCGCTCCCTCGCCGACGAAACAGCGCTCGCTCAGCGGGTGAACACCGTGGCGGCGGAGATTGAGCGGTGGATATTCAATGGCGAGCTGCCGACTATTCGCCTGCAGGCCCGTTTCTACGATCCCAACGATCTGGCCATCTGGGATTTCTATCTGACGTTCATCCACTGGTCCTACTTTCTCATTCCGCATGCCGTAGCAACCTGGCTATGGTGGAAACATCCAGGTCGTTTTCAGCACTACCTGCGAGCCATGGCGATGCTCCTCACGCTCGGATTGATCCTCTATTTCGTGCTTCCGTCGAATCCGCCATGGATGGCCCCCGAATCGGTGAATACTCCTGGAGCGCCCACCGTCCTCCGAATCATGGAGCCAATCGCGTTGCAACTTGGTGGAGGACTTTACGAGGCGGGCTATCAGATCGTCGGCGAATCGAACCCCATCGCCGCCATGCCGTCGATCCACATGGCCATCACCTTCCTGCTGGTGTTCGTCGCGCGGGACTGCGGTCGATGGTGGCGAATCGCGGCTTGGGTCTACTCGTTGTCGATGGGACTCGCCCTCGTCTATCTCGGTGAGCACTACGTAATCGACATCATCGCTGGGTGTCTGGTCACCGCCTATGGCTGGCACGCCGCGGGCACATGGATGCTCCGCGTCTTCCCGATGTTCCGCCGCGTCATTCCCCAACGCGGCACCGGCCAACAACCAAATCA
>JACCVC010000150.1 GCA_013698305.1 Chloroflexia bacterium | reverse complement strand
CGGCGGTGGATCCCGCGCATCCGCTCGGCTGTCACCGACGGCGCATCCCGGACCGGGTGGTGTTCGAGCATGTCGTGGCCGCGCTGGTGCATGGATCGGGGTACGAGCGCATCGCCACCTCCGGCTGGTCGGACCGCACGATCCGCCGCCGGGTGCATGAATGGGCCGATGCCGGGCTGATGCAGCGCCTGCATGGCCTGGTCCTGGCGGCCTATGACCGCATGATCGGGATCGAGGTGGAGGATGTGGCCGTCGATGGGTGCATCACCAAAGCGCCCGGCGGTGGGGAGAAGGCTGGGAGATCGCCGGTGGATCGGGGCAAACAGGGGCTGAAACGCTCGACGCTGACCGATGCTACCGGCATTCCCCTGCATGTCGTGGCGAGCGGGGCGAACGACCACGATGGGCCGTTGTTGGGACCGACGCTGGCGGGACTGGCGGCGTGGGGCGGCGACCCCGCTGACACCACCGTGCATCTGGATCGCGGGTATGATAGCCAGGTGACCCGCACGCTGCTCGCCAACCTCGCCCTGACCGGGGAGATCGCGCGCAAAGGGAAGCCGGCGCCGTTGCAGGTGGGCAGCCGCTGGGTGGTGGAACGCACCCATGCCTGGATGAACGGGTACGGCAAGCTGCGCCGCTGCACGGAGCGTGTCGGGCGAGTGGTCGATTTCTATCTGTTTCTCGCGGCGGTGTTTGTGGTCGTGCGCTGTCTGATCCAGCGTGCACGCAGTCGCTCCCGTTGGGACGGTCAGCCCACGACCCGGAGGCTCACGTAATGCCTATTACCGGTCGCTCTTAGGGAACGGTAGGTTTCATGTGGGCAGCCAGACGATCGCCGATCCCACCGTCATCGTGCCCGTACCGCCGACCCGGCTGATAGGTCGGGAGCGGGAGGTCGGCGAAGTTGCCGATCTGCTGCGGCGCGACGATCTGCGGTTGGTGACGATCACCGGCACTGGTGGCGTGGACAAGACGCACCTCGCGCTCGAAGTCGGTCACAGGGTGGCGCCCCGCTTCTCTGATGGCGTCGTCTTTGTGTCGCTGGCCGCGATCCGAGATCCCGATCTCGTCCTCCCCACCATTGCCAACGAGCTTGGCATTCGGGATTTCGTCCTGACTGAGCGTGGCGTGTGTCGCTTACATCCGCAGTTGGCACGGATTGTCACAGGACTGGGGGGTGGGAGACGCCGCAGTGCAGAACGTGGCCGCCAGGGTAGGGCGAGAGCTTGCCGGAGTATAGGGGTATTCCGTGCGCGGGCCAGCAGTTTGAGGGGATAAGAGATAAGGCAGACGTTGCACTCGCAACTGTAACGCTTCAGCCGCTGTTCTTACCTGAGGGCTCGGCCTTCAAGAAGGTGCATCGGTCGATTCTTAGAGCTTGCGGCAATAGGTGCAGGCCCTATCTGTGCCCGGCCGCTCGGAGCCGCTGATCGTGGGAGTGTTGCACAGGGTGCAACCGCAGATCCACTCCCTATTGGCGCAAGCTCTTAGTTGCACGGGATTGGCAACCATGGACAGAGGTACGGTTTGGCAGGCTCATACAGAAGGTCTTGGAAGAATCCTTCCCCCTACAGCTTTCGAAATGTACAACAGCAGAGCTAGTACGCCCGCAAGTAACCAGCTCCCTAAGCTTCGGCGTGGGCCATATGCTTCCATGAGTATCTTAAGAAGCGCCAGACGACTTACTTATGGTCGCGTGCCAAGATCGATACCACGATTCTCGGTGCGGGGACGTTCTGCCACCCACGAAACACCGGCCCCAGGAATCCCGAGGCCGGTGGTGTCTCCGAACGAGCCGTCGAGCGCTCTTCCTATGACGCCGGCGCGATATTCTGGTTGACATGGAAGAGGTTGGCCGGGTCGTACTGGGCCTTCACCTGTGTGAGCCGGCCGTAGTTGTCGCGGTAGGCGGCCCGGACGCGGTCCTGCCCCTCCTCTCTCATCATCATGTCGTCCGAGCCCCGGTTCTGATCCAGCCACAATTATCCGCTTGGTTGTTGCTGAACGTGGTTGATGACCTCGCGGAACTCTCCCTCCGGGCTGAACTCCACGAACTTCGTGTCCTGGTCGAACCACACGGTATGACCGGGAGGCCAGTAGTAGACGTTGCCCGCTTCCACCTTCTCTTCGGCGCCGTCGGTGTAGCGCACGTGCACCGCTCCTTCGAGGACATAGCCCCAGTGCGGGCACTGGCACAGGTCGTCCGGCTGGCCCTTGAGCGCGGGGGTGAGGTCCATCCCGGCGGGCATTTGCATGAAGCTGACCGCGGTGTCGCCCCAGCCGACCATGCGGACGCTGACGCCATCGCCTTCCATCAAGACGGGGAGTTGTTCCTTCGTGTTGTGCATTTTTTGTTCCTTTCTTCAGACTATTCGCCGGCCGATGGACGATCGGCGATGGTCTCTCCGTCTCTGTTCAACATCCAGGCAGAGATCAGTTGATTGTCGCCAGCGATTCGAGATTCCTCGCCAACTCCTCCGGAGCGGAGAGAAACGGTGAGTGACTGGTGTTCATCGACACTACCCTTCGGCAGGGCAACTCGGTGTACATCTTCTTTTGTATCGAAGGACTGATGACATGGTCATGCAGGCACTCGATGTAGGTCCGCGTCACGCTGCCGAAGTTGTCCTCCGTCACATCAACCGGTGTTCCGCCCGGCACTGGGGATTCGCTCCGGAACAGGTGTCTGGCGCGCTCCACGTCGTCGTCGGAACAGTCCTGGTAGAAGATGTCCTTTCGCTTGTCCTCCTTTGGATGTACATATCGATCGGGTATGTCGGTACGTCCGACACTCCCTACGGTAGAGCAGCTCGCCGCCATGCACATCGTGAGAATTGCGCAATTGCCGCAGGGCAGCATCGAGGGGTGTCTGCGTAGATCTACGCAGACA
>JACCVC010000108.1 GCA_013698305.1 Chloroflexia bacterium | reverse complement strand
CCGACAGCCAATACAGCATCGCTACCAACGTGACCTGACGCCAACTCTTGTCCCCATTGAGCAGGCGCACAAACGCCCACGCCAATGCGATCACCAGCGCCTGGAGCAGCCCGTACATCCGCAGATGGCCGCTCCACTGGACGCTGATCGGATCGATCGCGACCAGCGCCGCCATCACCAACCCGACGCGGGCGTCTCCAGTCACCTCGCGCGCCAGTCGGTAGCAGAGATAGAGCGTTACGGTGCCCGCAACGACCACGATCATGCGCATGGCGAGCAGGTCGTCGATTTCCCCGAAGCCGAGCCAGACGAACGGCTGCAGCAGGTAGGACAGGGTTACACCCTGAAAATACGGCGTCCCCGATGGCAGAATCGGCAATCCGCGCTCGGCGACGGCGTGAGCAGCCAGGACGCTTGAGGGCTCGTCGACATGAGGAGACAAGGTAATCGCGGCGATCAACCGCACGACAAATCCGACGCCAATGATCATAGTCATCGCGATCACCGCGAGCCGTTGTTGCGACACGGACTGCGTCAGCTGGCGAGATTCCTCGAACATCGAGCGGTTGCCTGATTCCCGGTATCGTTGCCGCTGAGGAATCCCGTCAAGGTTCGGCTTGGTCGCGCCTGCCAGATCTGTCACGCTCCGTTTGATCCTTTCCGAGCGGGCAGGCACACCATGCCCATGAAAGCCGCTGTCATCAAGCGGGTTTATGCTATCGATTCGTCACAAATGGCAAGAGTATGCGCATCAAGGACCGGTCCATGGACCGACGACATCCCTCTTCAGACAGTGTACGGCTTCGGCGCGGTGCCTGGGCCACTCATCACCACGGCACCAGGGCTCATCACCATTCGCCGCTACAGCAACCCGCCGAGAATCGCCTTGAGCCGCTCGATCAGTTGCGCGACAAGACCACCGGGGTCCGTCGTTGCCGGGGCGAGCCAGTTCTCGACCGCCCACCCGGCGCCGAAGGAGGTCTGGATCTGCCACCAGGTGTAGCCGGAACCGGTCAATGGCCCCGCCACGATCGTGCCGGTGGTTCCAGCGGGCATGGTCGCGATGATCAGCGCCGTCGTCGACGCGGAGGACCGGAGGTTCGTGGATTCGGTGACGCGCACCCCGTCCCCGACCGTGAACCGGCCACCCGGAGCTGTGCCGACCCTGCGCATCGTATTCTCGACCGCCCACCCACCATCGTCGTTCTGGCTGTACACGCCGTAGAAGATGTAGCCATTGACCCCGACCGGCGCCTGCGTGATCTCCAACCGTCCACCCGTCGATACACCCGCGATGATCGTGTTCGCGATCCCCGGGCGGGACCGGATGTTGGTGAACTCGGTGGCCTCGACGACGTCGCCTACCGCAAACGCGGCGACGGGGTTCTCGTTAAATGGAGCGGCTTCCAGGAACTGACTGGCGGCCCAGCCATCTTCCCCCTGCACGGTCTGGATCTGATACCAGGCGAACCCATTGGCGCTTCTGGGCCCATCCAGCACGAACGCGAGCGTGCCGGCAGCCAGCGTGGTGACGACACTCGCGCTCGTCGTCGGCGCAGACCGGAGATTGACAGGATCGGCAACGATAATATTGAGGCCGAACGGGAAGTCACCGCTGGGTGGCGGCGGAATCGGCGCGACGATGAGGAACTGCGCCGTGACCCAGCCAGATGTCCCTGTCGTAGCCTGATCGACCATATACCAATTGCCCGTGGTTGACTCGACGGGGCCATCAATCACCATCGCGTAGGACCCATCAGCGACCGACCCGACAACGGCCGAGCCAGTGCCGGGGCCGGAGCGGACATTGAGCGCGCCGCCGTCGCTGGTCTGCACGCGTACCCGATCACCGGGGGCGATGCCGCCGGCGAAAGGAGTTTCAAGCTCGTCCAACGCGGCGGCGACCAGGTCACGGATTTCGGGCAGGTCGTTGTAGAGGAAATCGCCAGGGCAGGTCGTCGCATTCACGTCACGATGGGAGGTGATGACCGGCAAATCGGGCGCCTGCAGGAGGTCCTGCGTGGCATAGGGGTCGAGGTCGCGGCCAACCCAGGCGGTGATCGCCACCAGACCCGCGATTGACGCGTCGGGCACGACGTCACGCTCGAAGTTGCCAATGGTGCCGATTCCGGAGCTGCCGACGGCAAACTGGTACGAATGCCCGCCGATCACGTTCTGCCCGCCGTACCGACCCTCGTAGATGCGGCCATCACGCCCGACCAGGTAGTTGTAGCCGATGTCGCCCCACTCCTGGATGACCGCGTGGTAGTAGTAGATCGACCGGATCGCGGTCGGAATATCCTGCGAATTCGGCGTCGCGGTGTGGTGAATGATGATATGGCTCACCGTCTGGTACGTCGGCGGCCAGATCTCGCCGTAGGAGGCGAATCGGAAATCCTCGTTCGCGCCCCACTGCGCTCTAGTGATGATCTCGGGCGGGGTGCGGTTGTCCCCTACCGGCGCCAGATCCTGGCTCGACGCGCCTACTGACCGGGTGGTTGCGGTCACAAGATCGTGTTCCCACGGACCATCGGTGGCGTCGATGTAGACGAACTCCAGCCCCTCGACCACGCCAGGATTGCCGTCGAAGTCGACCGTGCGATACCGGACGAATTGGCCACCACTTGAGTGCAGCAGCGGCGTGAAGGTCCGGTCGGCGGCTGTCGGCTGGCCACCGTCGTTGTCGGCCGTCATCCGGAACGTCTCGGTCCAGCTCTCACCGTCGGTGCTGAGCTGGACTGAGATCACCGGCCACTCGCCGACATTGCCATCCCAGCTTGCGCCGAGCGCGTAGAACGGGTATGCCGCCCCGAACACGTGCCACTCGCCGATCGCCTCCACTTCGGCCCCAGACGGAACATAGGTCTCTGACCGGGTAACGCGGGTGCGCTCCTGGGCGATAGCCGGCACGACGGTCGCGCCGATGCCGCCCGCGGCGGCGATGGCGGCGACACCGGCGGACGCCTTCAGCACCACCCGTCGGTTCATCGGTCGCCCGGAAACGCCCCGAAATCTCGCGTTGCGATGACTATGCGTGTCAAGGTCTCGCGGTTCTGCGGTCATGGTTCATGCACTCCTGCGTTGCCAGCCTGCATGTCGACGAAAACCAGAATGCGGCAGACGACAAGGCGGCGCGAATCGTGGAGACCGCGCCGGATGTCGAGAGGTATCATACGCTTTCAGGGATGTCCGTACACTTCGAACGATTATCGCTGGAGACGAGGGGAGGCAACAAGCCCGCAAGGGATGCGATTCTATGAATCCGCTTGTCTGTATCGACTGAAGAACTCGGCCTCCCGGACGTCGCCGTTCGCATACGTGACTGTCCGCGGAACCAGCGCCTCCAGATCCTGGCCCGACCCCCAGAGCTGGGGATCACCGACCTCGACGGTACGGCCGTCGTCATTTCCGAATATCTCGACAATCACATGCGGATACGATGTCCACGACTGCACCAGCACATAGCCGCCGGTATCGTTCCTGAACCTGAAATCGCCCCATTGCGAGCGGTCAGAGCCGATCTGGATGATCGACGCATCGAAGCCGGCCGCCCATCCGTCGTTCTCATAGATTCCAAGCCGGGCTGTATGTGGCTCCCAATCGGTAATCGGCATGCCGGTGAACAACGCCGCCCGGAACACCGTCGTCGACACCTGGCAGATACCGCCGCCGACGCCCCGAGTCGCCTGTTCCGCCACGATCACGCCGGCGTCGACATAGCCCGCGGAGGCGGTGATGTCACCCACCGCCTCGTTGAAGGAGAACTCCTCGCCGGGGGCGATCAGTTCTCCACTCATCATCTGGGCGCCAAGTTCGACATTGTGGTCACGGTCCCACTGCTGCCCGCCGTAGTAGGAGTCACCACGCCCGAGCATGCTGTTGATCTTCATTGCGGCGAGGTTGTTGGAGTCGATCTCCGGAGCCGTGACGACCACAGGAATCTCGATACTGGCCTGATCGCCAAAGAAACTCTGCTCGACCTGCTCGGCGAACGCGTTGGAGCGCAGCGTTGCTCCGCTCACGCTGGGCGTCAACGCCACCAGACCTTCACCTGCCTGCCACGCGACGGTCGCATCGGAGGGCGTGCGATTGACAAGACCGGAATACGTCTGGCGCAGCCATTCCGTCATCTCGTTGTGATTCATCGCCATTTGCACGTTGACGCCGTCGCCATCGCGAACGGCATCGGTCGTGATAAACCGGCTCAAGGTCGCTGGATCGAGTGCCCACTCCTGATCTTCAAACTGCGCGATCATCGGTTGCGCCAACGCCTGCGTCAACTGCGACTGCGCGTTTTGGAGATCGGCGGCATAGATGGCGGGCTGCTCCACCTGCGTCGGCAACTCCATCGCCACCGGCTCCAGCCCCTCCAGCGCTCCCAGCACCTGCGCCGTCGCCGCCTCCTCGTCCACCACCGTCCCGATCCGCTCCGGCTCGATCCGTACCG
>JACCVC010000102.1 GCA_013698305.1 Chloroflexia bacterium | reverse complement strand
AGGATACTCAGCGCCGAGACCTGCAACGTGTTCCCATACACCCGGGGCAACAACACGTAGTTCTCGATCTGCTGGTAGACGATATTCACCGCCAGCACGATCGCCGCCGTCTGCCAGCTCACCGTCAGCGCCAGGGCCATCATGATGATCGTGGAGATCGGCACGCCGACAATCGGAATCGCCACCGACACCGCCCCGATCAGCGCCAGCAACAGCGGTTGCGGCACGTCCAGCGCGGTCAGGAAGACGTACGAAAAGACGCCGAATATCCCGGAGATGACGGACTGGCCGATGACATAGCCACTGACGACGTTGGTCAGCTCCGGGCCGAGGCGATGGAATCGATAACGAAGGCGTGGAGTCATGTACCGCGCGACGTAGCGCCAGGTGCGGTCTCCCTCGATCAACAGGTAAAACGCCAGCACCACCACGAAGAAGACATTGGCCACCCCGCCAACGAGCCCCACCAGGAGCGATACGGCCCTGCCCGCGCCGACCGTGACGGTCTCTGCACCGACGGCGGCGGCGGCGATTTCCTCGCTTCGGCTGGTCGTGCGGGACTGGGTTCTGGGTCCTTCCTCTTCCTCCTTCTCGACCTCGTCAACACCCGATTGTTCCGCTTCACCGCTGGTGCCCGCGAAGTTGTCGATCTGCTCCGTCACCATCGGGTAGTCCTCGAGAATGGCGTCGAAGCTCTCGGCGTATTCGGGCGCGTTCTCTATCACGCTGTCGACCTGCTGTACCAGTGGCGGCACGATCAGGGCGAAGAACCCGACCGTGATCAGGGCGAGCATGAGATAGATCGACGCGGCGGCGACTACCCGGGGGATGCCCTGGCGCTCGAGCCGGCGGACCGGTGGCAGCAGCGCCAGGCAGACGAACGTCGCCAGCACCAGCAGCAGGAAGATCGAGAGCACTTGCAGGATCAGCCAGATCGCGATCAGCGTGCCGATGATCTTGAGGATCGTGCGGGTCGGCACCTCGACCCGCATGGTCTGTCTTGGCTCGTCCACAAGGTCGTCGTGCGAACCGATAAAGGGCTCGACCGGTCGCAGGGGATGCTCGCCGTCATCGTCGTACGCCGGGAAGATCTCCTCTTCCTCCTGGGCGCGGCTCCCCTCTCGTTGGGGATCGCTCGGATCGAGATCCTCCTTCCGCCGAGCGCCTTCCGACCCTGAGTCGCCCTCGCCCTGAGGCTGGTGCATTCGCACCGGAATCACCGAGTTCCAGATTCGCTTCAACATCCGCAGACCCCGTTCTCTCCACCGCGCCATGCGTAAGGACCGACACAGAGTCGGTCCGGTCCATCCTGGCCTATGTCTCAGTATCCACGTATCAGCCCACACCACGCCACAAACCCCGGAGGATCGATCCTCCGGGGTTTGTGCGTTCAGGTCGCGACCTGGTCACTCCTGACGATCACCGTCGTTCGGTTACTGGCACGCCCACTCGTTGCGGCGTCCCACCGACCACATCCATGCCGCCGCGTAGGCGTTGGCCTCGGCGTCGAAGATGTCCTGGTCAGCGTATGGGGTTGTCGCCCAGGTGCTCGGGCGGAACTGGAACAGCCCCCTCGCCGAGTTGGGATCGTTCGGGAAGTCCACGTTGGTCACGCCCGGGCGGAGGCCCGACTCGCACTGCGCCACTCGCAACATGTCCTCGCGCGGCTGACCGTAGAAATCGGCGGCGGCGTAGATGATCGCCACGATCTCTTCCTTGCCCTCCGTCGACGGTCCCTGGTAGGTGGCGGACAGGGCAGTCTCCGACACCCAGCCCGCGACATGCGCCCACGTCGCCGGGTAAAAGCCGTTCTGTGGCGCGCCCGTGATCGTGATTCGCGTCAGCGGCGGGAGTCTCCACACCACCGAATCGTCGGTCGTCGGACCGCTGCGCATGTTCACCGAGACCACGGTGTAGAGATATTGCGGCACGTCGCCGTCGCCGATGCCAGGTCCGGGCGTCGGGTCCGGATCGGAGCCGCTGGCGCCGATCTCGAGGAAATCGCCCGAGGCCCAGCCGGTCGTGCCGGCATACGCCAACGGGTAGAACCCGCCTCGCGGCTGGCCACGAAGCTCAACGAACGCGCCATTCGGCATCACCCGGCGGACATCGTAGTCGATGCCAGGGCCGGCGCGAAGGTTGAGCGAGACCGTCACCCGCGCCGTTCCCGTCTCCGTGGCGCCAACCGGGACCACCCTGCCGTCAGGACCGGAGCCCGTGCCAGGACCTGGATTGGGGGTCTGATTGTCCTCATCGTCAGCGTCAGGCGTGGGGGTCGGATCGGGATCAGGAGCATCCCCCCCGACCGTGAGGTAATCCGCCGACGCCCAGCCGAGCGTGCCGTTGAAACTCAGCGGATAGAAGCCGTTTTGCGCGTCTCCCCGTAGCTCGACGAACGTGCCGCTCGGCATCAGCGCGACAACGGGAAAGCCTAGCCCCGGTCCGCCGCGAAGGTTGAGACTGGCCGTCGTCCTTGCCGCGCCGGTGGCGGTGTCGCCGACATCGACCGTGCCATCGTCGGCGCCGGGGTCAGGCGTGGGATCGGGATCAGCGCCACCGAGGTTGAGGAAGTCACCCGAGGCCCAGCCCAGCGCGCCGTCGAAACTGAGCGGGTAGTAGCCGTTCTGCGCGGCGCCACGAAGCTCAACCGATGACGCGCTCGGCATTACGACAACCACCGGGTAGCCCAGCCCAGGTCCACTCCGGAGGTTGAGGCTGGCGTTCACGGTCGCCGATCCGGTCACGGTATCGCCCACATCGACAGGGCTGCCGCCAGAGTCTGGGTCCGGAGTGGGATCAGACGGCGCGCCAGCGGTGGTGAGGAAGTCAGCGGCCAGCCAGCCGGTGGCTCCGTTGACCACGGCCTGCCAGTAGCCATTGGACTGCTGACCGGTTAACTCGACCGCGTCGCCCTCCGACAGCACGGAGACCACGTCGCCACCGAGGCTGGGGCCATCGCGGAAGTTCAGCCGGTCAGCCGTGACCCAGGCGCTGCCTGTCGGCGCGCCACCGGTCACCGGAAAGCCATCGCCCGCGATAGCATCGGAACCGTCCTGGCCATCGGTGCCATTTTGCCCGTCGGCGCCATCCTGACCATCGATGCTGGTACTGCCGTCAACGCTGATGAATGCCGCCGAGGCATAGCCGGAAATGCCCGCGTAGGTGACCGGGACATAACCATTCTCGACGGCGCCGTCAACCGTGAGCGACGCGCCCTCCGGCATCAGGCCGATCACATCGAACTCGAGGCCGGGGCCGGTGCGGAGGTTGACCCGGTCGGTTGTCGTGGCGGACAGCGCCACCGCTGACATCGGCATCAGCAGAAGACCGCCGAACAGCATCGCGAAGGTAGTGACGATCGTCACCGCTCGATAGAATCCATTGCGGCGTTGAGGGCGTTTGACCGGGTGAGATGATGTCGTCGAGTCTGGGCCGGTCGACGTGGCGGACGTGAGCATTGGAGTGGTTTCCCCCCTGTTGAGATGTCGCCAAATCCCTGTGCGCCGCCACTCGATTAATTGGTGAGAAGAACTCGACGTGGTCGGCGTCAGGCGTCAGTCATGCGCCATGCAGCCACATGGGTGGAACCGGCCAATCGCGATGTTGAGCGCAACTGGAGGTTCTCGGGCATAAGCGAGACGAGGCGAGCATCTATCGGTTAGAGCAACGACGTTGACAACGGTGATGAGGTGTATCTATTCCGTTCGTCGGCCCTCATCCGACGTCGGGGCAAGGCGTGTGAGCCTGAATCCGGGGGCGCCCATCCGTCGCACCCGGATTTGATCTGGCTCGAGCCATGCGGATCGTTCCAGCATGTCAGACACAGGTTTGATCACTACACAGGAATCTCCAGCCATGGACCCATGGGCGTGCAGCATCGTGTCTCAACACCCCGCTTATCCCATATTTCCTCGAACGTGTCAACCGCGGCGCACGCTTCAGGCGGGTTCAGGTTGACGGCGTAGTCTCACCCTGCGGTTGTGGCAGGATAGCCCCAGTCTGCCAGGCGGCAATCACCGTTGCCAGCATCTCCCCGCCTCGCCGCGCCAGTGACGCCTCGAAGGCGCGAGCATCGACGCCGTCCGGGATCGCCACCCGCTCCTGGGCCAGCACCGGTCCGGTGTCCCAGCCGTCGTCCATCAGGTGCAACGTAACGCCGGTGGTATCCATGCCGTGCCGGACGGCTTCGACCACGGGATCAGGCCCGCGCAACTCCGGCAACAACGACGGGTGGATATTGACTGCCCCCAGCGGCAACGCCGCCCGGATGCGGTCCGGCACTCTATAAGGAAAGCAGGCGCCGATTCCTACCTGTGGGCGAAGCTCCTTGATACGCTCGTGTACTGGCTGCCAATCCGAACGCCGCCCTCCACCCAGCTCGATAATCTCGATCTCCAGCGAGCCGAGCCACCGGTCGAACGGCGGCGCCGGCCAACCGGGCCCTTTCGGGCGAGGCGACGCGGGCAGGACTATCGCGGTCGGGACGATTGCGCCGCCCGAGTCCATAACGCCTTCGAGCGCCGCCCTGGTGAAATCGCAGCGCATGCCGAGCCAGACCGAGCGGATCGCGCCGTGTGCCCGGCCCGGTTCTTGCGCGGATGGCGGTGAGGTCGGCATGATCGGCCTCTCTGCTACACTCGACAGGTGAAATACTCGGGCCGATCAGCATTACAGCACCGGCCGCTACCCGGAGATCACCCAACATGCCCCGCATGGTCCAATGCGTCAAACTCGGCCAGGAACTCCCCGGACTGGAACAGCCGCCCTTCGCTGGCGAACTCGGCCAGCGGATTTTTGAGAACGTCTCCCAGGATGGCTACGACCTCTGGAAGCCCCACATGACGATTCTCATCAATCACTATGCGCTCAACCCGGCCTATCCGGAAACCCGCAAGCTGATGCGGAAGGAGATGGATGAGTTCTTCTTCGGAGAAGACGCCCAGCTCCCCGAAGGCTGGACCCCACCCGATGCCGCCCCGAGCAAGGGCGGCGCTCCCGCCGCAGCCCCCCGGAAGAAGTAACGCCGACCCCGGACTCGCGATCATTTCCGCCGCATCAGCGGTATCGCCGGATCGATCCGGAACGTCAGCCTGGCGTGCGCCTCACGCAAGGCCGCTTCGGCATCGGCGGCCGTCGCCCCCTCCGCGAAGATAAAGCCTAGATAGCTCTCTCCCTCCGGCAGCGGCACGATCGGCTGATTGTACGGCGTGGTGATCTCGATGCCGGTCACGCCGCGCACCGCCAGCGCCTCCTGCTGGCCACCTACCTCGCGCAGCATCCCGCCCCTCGGAATCGGGATCATCATCACCCCGGCGCCATCGCCACCGCGATCCGTCGACGGCATCTCAATCCCGGCGGCATGCCGCAGGATGAGCTCTTCCAGGCTGATCCCCGTGCCGAACTCCAGCACGCTCCCGCACAACCCGCCGATCGACCGCCCCGCCAGCTCGATCATCCAGATATCCCCGGTCGCCTGATCGATTCGCAGCTCGGCGTGGACCGGACCATTGCGCAATCCGATCGCCCTTGCCGACTCGGCCGAGCGCCGGGAGATCGCCGATTGCACGTCGACCGGTAACCGGCTCGGCGTCACGTAGATCGTTTCCTCGAAAAAGGGACCATCGAGCGGATCTGGCTTGTCGAACAGCGCCAGCGTCGCGAGACCGCCGTCGGTCAGCAACCCCTCCAGCGCAACCTCATCACCGGGAACATACTGCTCGATCAGGATTGGGAATGTATCGGCCGGCATCCCGGATCGTTCCAGCACGCGCCGGGTGCGCGAGAACGCTTCGATGAACCCGTCCGCCGTGTCGGCCCGGATCACGCCCCGGCTGCCCGACAGCAACGTCGGTTTCACGACGACCGGATACGCCTGCTGGTGGGCAATCGTCGCCGGATCAGTATCTGCGGACACCGCCTCAAAGCGAGGCACCGGCACGCCGCCACGCTCTAGCGCCTGCCGCATCACCCACTTGTCGCGGGCAGCCAGCGCCGATGCCGGATCGTTGTGCGGCAACCCGAGTTGCTGACTGGCCCGGGCGGCGATCTCACTGCCGCGATCATCGACCGCCAGTACCGCCACCACCGGCGGTTCGGCATGATCGTGTACCCAGGCCACCAGTCGCGACGTCGCCTCGTCGACATCCTGAAAATCGAGCGTCAACTGGCCGTGGTATCGCCCGGCCAGCGGGTCGGGCATGTCCACCGCGACCACGATTTCCAGGCCGATCCGGGCGGCCGCATCCCGGAACGCGCCGGCGCGGTAGGTCGCCGGGCTCATGATCAACAGGAGGCGCCGGTCGCTAATCGGCCTCGTCACCCTCGTCCTCGACGAACTGTTCCCGGCTGCCGCGGCTGGCCGAGCTGACCGACCCAGTGCTGACCCGACCGAGCGTGCAGATTACCGTCACGTACACGCCACCGGTCCCGTCCGGCGCGACATTGATGTCCTTGACCTTGAGATTCGAGTAGGGCGATCCCGAACGATCCTTGCCCAGCCAGACATTGACCTTGTCCATCGCCGCGCTGGGGTCAGCCGCCGCGTCGGCGGAATGAAACAGAAAGACGCGAGTATCAGCCGGAGAAAGATCGTACATCACCATTCACCTTTGAGCTTCGCGCGCCGGATCAAACCGCCGCGCATCCAACACAACGCCACCCCATCGGCGGACATTCTGCAGGGGAGTATACGGCGACGGCGGACGACCACATCGGCAACGACCGGTATCATTGGCGTGGTGACTGTGTGGCACGGTGTCACGCGGCGGGAACACCTTCACCCTTTATGGACCATGATCGACTATCAGGGAGAGACATCTCGTGGGGATGCGCGTACTCGTGATCGGCGGCGGCGGGCGGGAACACGCCCTCGTCTGGGCCTTGAACCGGAGCGAACGAGTCGAGAGCGTACTCTGCGCGCCCGGCAACGCCGGTATCGTGGCTGACGCCGAGGTGCATGACATCAAGGTGACCCAGCACGACCGCCTGATTCGCCTGGCGAAGGAGCAGGATATCGGTCTGGTCGTGATCGGGCCGGAGGACCCCCTGGCGGCGGGGCTGTCCGACCAATTCGCCGACGCCGGGATCCCGGTCGCGTCGCCGAGCGCCGCCGCCAGCATGATTGAGAGCAGCAAGGCCTGGGCGAAGAAGCTGATGGTCGAGGCAGGCATCCCGACGGCGCAGGCGGTGTCGGTCGCGGATCGGGAGACCGGCATCCGGGCGATCATCGACCTCGCCGACGAGCAGGGTGGCGTGGTGGTCAAGGCCGACGGTCTCGCCGCCGGCAAGGGCGTCGTCGTGGCGGACAACCAGTCCGACGCGATCGAGGCGCTCAACGCCCTCATCACCGACAAGGCGCTGGGCGACGCCGGCGCGACGGTCGTCGTCGAGGAGCGGCTGACCGGCATTGAGGTGTCGGTGATGGCGCTGACGGATGGGACTACCGTCCGCGCGCTGGTGCCCGCCTGCGACTACAAGCGTGCCTACGACAACGACGCCGGGCCCAACACCGGCGGCATGGGGTCATACGCGCCACCGCCGCTGGTCGACGCGGAGACGCTCGATCAGATCCAGCGCACCATCCTCGAGCCGGTGGTCGGTGCGCTGGCGAAGCACGATGCACCCATGCGCGGCGTGCTGTATGCGGGGATCATGCTGACCGACGACGGTCCAAAGGTGCTGGAGTTCAACGCCCGGTTTGGTGACCCCGAAACCCAGGTCATCCTGCCGATCCTGACCAGCGACTTGGGCGAGTTGCTGGACGCGGTCGCCCACGACCACCTCGACGAGTGCAAGCCGGTGGGGGTATCCGGCGCGGCGGTCGGCGTCGTGCTGGCGTCAGGCGGATATCCGCGAAACTACGAGACTGGCAAGGTGATTCGCGGCCTTGACGAGGCGGCGAAGCTTGATGACGTGATCGTATTTCATGCTGGCACCGCCCGAAACGATGACGGCGAGATCCTAACCACTGGAGGGCGGGTGCTGACCGTGGTCGGTCTCGGCGATGATCTCGCCACCGCCCGGCAGCGCGCCTACGCCGCCGCCGACCTGATCAGCTTCGACGGCATGGAGCGCCGCGAGGACATCGCCCTACGGGAGGTTGATCGCAACGGCGTAGAAACCAATCCGGGTCGCTAACCCATCAACTCGTCCTGCAAGCGCGCGAACCAGTTCAACGCCAGCAATGCCTGCGCGTTCTCGACTGGCGACTCTCCCCCCGACCGGAGGAGGTTGGGAAGATCATCGAGTGGGAAATGCGCCAGATCGATCGGCTCGTCCTGGTCGGGTTCGTGATCGACCTGCTCGCACCCGGTCGCGACGTAGAAGTGACTCCGTTCCTGGGTGTACCCCGGCGAAATGAAGGCGGCGCCGAGAAATCGAAGCGCGTTCGCCCGATAGCCCGTTTCCTCATGGAGCTCCCGGGCGGCGGCAATCTCGGGCGCTTCATCAGGGTCGATCAGCCCAGCTGGTAGCTCGATCACGTTCTTGCCGATCACGTAGCGGTACTGGCGAATGAACAGGATCTCCCGATCCACGGTGATGGGAAGGACAATGACTGAGCCGGGATGCTCGACGATCTCCCGGACCGTCTCTCGGCCACTCGGCAGCCGCACATCATCGACCCGTAGGTGGAGGATATGCCCGTCATAGGCACGGCGACTGGAGAGGTGCTGCTCATGGGGCTTGGCGGTTAAGGCGGAAAATTCGATCGGTGGCATCTGTGGCTTTCATCAAGGCTGATCCCGAGCGGCAGACCATAGCCTGCACTGAGCGAAGCGAACGTGTGTCTGCCATGGTCACAATAACGTAACGTGGGCCGATACCGGAGTCCAGCATCGGCCGCTACGATTTCCGTATTCTCAATCCTGGACAGCTACCTGACACGTAGCCGGAGCGCCAAAACTGATCCGGCGCAGGCGCTCGCCATTGCGATCAACACCCAGGCCATCTCCATCCCCGCTTCTCCCGAGCCGTCACCGGTGTCCGGCAGGCTGGTGACATACAACGGGTCGGAGCCTCCTGGACTGGCGTCGAACCCGCTCCCACCCCCGCCTCCACTCGACCCCGAGGGGTTCGACGGCGCCGGTCCGGTCGGCGGCTGGGCGGCCGGCTCCGGCGTGGTGCAGACGGTCACCTGCGGGTCGAACGGCGCGCAGTCCACGTCGTCCGTCACGCCATCATTGTCGTCGTCAGGGTCATGCGAGTTGGAGATGCCGTCGCTCTCGTTATCGGCGTCCTGATCGATGATCGACGGGGCCGGCGCCGCCCCGGCATTGGGGTTGAAGGGATCCTGGTCCTGATCGTCCGTTACCCCGTCGTTGTCGTCATCGGGATCATGCGAGTTGGGGATACCGTCACCGTCAAAGTCACCATCCGGATCGGTCGGGGACTGGGCGGCGGTCAGCCCCTGCATTCCCAGCAATCCTGCCGTCACCACGACCGCCACGAACACACGAACAGCCACCAACACTCGTTGAGACATGCGATCACCCTCTCCCACCCCGGCAGGATGCAACGATCAAGCCCGCACCCACCAAGGCACAATTTCGCGCAAGCCAGACGCGTCAAAGCAGATATTCCCGTTGATTCTTTCCTGGGACCCGGTATTGGGGGAAGTGTATCAACGCTAGCCGGAAAAGGGAACCCATTCTCAAATGAGATTGGGGGCAATCGCAGTAGCGGTTGGCGACAGAGGCGCAACGATCTTGAATCCGCGT
>JACCVC010000083.1 GCA_013698305.1 Chloroflexia bacterium | reverse complement strand
ACCAGCTCCAGCGCCGCGACCGCCGTCGCCAGGTTGCCCTTGGCGTCTCCCGAACCGTGCGTGGCCGTGGCGACCGCGCCCGCGACCGAGATGTGCGGCAACGAGGCCATGTTGTGCAGCGCCAAGCCTTCGCGCACCAGCGCCTGAGCGAGCGCGCCGTAGCGGATGCTTCCGCCAACCGTGACGGTGCTGGCGGTTCGGTCGATCTCGATGCCGTAATCAAGGCGATCCAGCGAGACCAGCTCGGCGGAGTCGGCGATGTCGTTGAAGCAGTGGCGCGAGCCGAGAGCGTGGATCATCGGGGCCGCCGCGATGATCGATCGCAGTTCGCCCGTCGAGGTGGGCTGATGCAGTCGCGTCGCCCGGTAGGCATGGTTGCCCGCCCAGTTCGTTCCGATCGTGGCCATCTGATTCCCCTCGTTGACTCGCTGATGTTGCCGGTGCTTTTCAGATTGTACCAATGGGGACGGTTCACCAGGTGATCGTGTAGACGTAGGCGAGTCCGGCGGGATAGATCGCGACGGGTCGGTCTGTTTCCGCGATCACGGCCTCGCCTCGCCGAAGCGTTAGAGATTCAGTCGGAGTAGCGATGGCGGGATCGCCCGCGAGTGAGAAGACGATCACGGGACGATCATGGTGACGGGACAGGTCGAGCGGTTGGGTGATCTTCCAGCGGTGGGTGGTGATGCCGCCGAGCGTCGGATAGGTCGTCCGCCGGTTGTACCCATGGAAGTCGTCGACGCCGTGCGTCGGTGACGGCGCTGGGGAAGTGTGCGAGGTTGGCGCCGCGATGAGGATCCCCAACTGGCCGCCCGTACTTCGCCAACCCGCAGCTGCTGGAACGAGGAGCGAATCTCCGGGCCCAATAGGCCATCTCGACGTGCCTTCAGATGTCCCAATCGATGCGGTGGCATTGGCTTCCTCCCTGACCCAGATCATGTGCCAGATCGATCCGCCGCTCGGCGTCAGGCGTGGCAACACGTTTTCATTTAGGCTGGTGTCGACCAGCATGATGCCAGGGGTCGGATTCGGGCAAATTTCTTCCGGGACGAGGTAGCGGAGGCATGTGGCATGGTCGTCCCTGCCCGCGTACCGGTCGATCAGGGTTGAGCTGGAGCTGACCGACGCGGCATCGGGTATCGTCGACAGGAGGCGAATCGAGCGCTGTCTCATCGCCGATGCTCTCCAGCGACCGAAGCGACAGCGTTTGCGTTGCGCAGGAAAGACTCCAGTCGTTCTCGAGCAGCCACCGGGTCGGAGCGTGCGGGCAGGACTCGTTTCATGGGCGGCAGCCAGGAGTCCGGGTCGGCAGCCGGGTCGATCCAGCCGAGGGTCGTGGCGGCGGACCTGGCCGCCCCCCAGGCGGAGAGGTCGGGTTCGGCGATGACATCGAGCGATTGGGCAAAGACGCGGGCTAGGGCTTCCAGCCAGCGCCGGTTCCGGACCCCGCCGCCTCCGACCCGGAGCGGCTGGTCGACGCCGATCTCGATGCTCATGCGCTCCGCAACGTCGGCTACTCCGAGGGAGACGCCTTCGAATACCGCCTGAATCATGGCCTCGCCGTCGTGGCGCGAATAGAGCCCAACGAACGCGCCCGAACCGCTGGTTCCGGAGTCGGGCGCACGTTCACCATCGAGATACGGGATGAATATGGGACCTGGATCGTTGGAGCGAGATTCTCCCTTTCTCTCGCTGTCATCTGCGGCACGGGCGAATGTCCGGAGCGCCCAGTCGATGGCGTTGCCGCCGTTGAGTGTCGCGCCGACCCGGAGCCAGGCGGGAAGCCCCTCGGGATTCGCCGATGGCCAGAAGACGGCGTCACGTGAATCGGTCGTCGGCGGTTTATCGAGTGGTTGCAGCAGCTGGCAGCCGGTGCTGAGCATCAGGAGCGGTTGGTCGGTCCGAACGACACTTGCGCCGAACGTGGCGACAGCGGCGTCACCTCCCGCGATGATGACCGAAATGTGCGGCTCAAGACCCAGGTCAGCAGCCACCTCCGGCAGCATGGCGCCAACGACAGAGCCGCTGGGGACGATGTCGGGCAGAGAATTCGCTGCTATTCCGGCGGCGTCGATAACCGCTCGGTCCCAACCGGATGTCGTCACGTCGAACAGGCCGGTTCCGACCGCGTCCGACGGATCGGTGACGTGGCGACCGGTTAGCCGGAAGTTGATCTCGTCCTTGGGCAGGAGCAGACGGCGCGTCGATCTCAAAGCGTGGGGGGCGTTGGCGCCGAGCCAATGCCAGGCCGCGACCTGATATCCGGCGGCAATGGACGAATCGGCGCGAGCGTGGTGATGGGGAGGCAGGCGATCCAAGAGGTCCGGCAAGGTAGCGGCGCTGCGGCGATCCTGCCAGGTGATCGCGCTTCTGAGGGGCTGGTCCGTGTCATCGTGGAGCACGAGTCCGTGCATCTGACCGGTGACCGAGATCGCCGAGATACGTACCTGCAGACTGTGCTCAGCAGCGAGCCGGACGATCATCTGGCGGACATTCTTCCACCACCCGTCGGGGTCCTGCTCGGCGGCGTCGGGCGATGGTCGAAACGTGGTGTGCGGGACGCGATCCCGCGCGATGACTGCTCCCTGCCGGTCAACGAGGAGCGCCTTGATCGACGAGGTGCCGAGATCGACGGCGAGAACCGCCTCGATCACAGGGCTACCAGCCAGGTCAACATCAGCACGAGCAGGGCGACTGCGGGGAGCGTAAGCGACGGAATCGAGTCGGTGCGGCTTTGGCGAGCGGGCAGCATGTCCAGCACAAACAGCAGGACCGACAGGATCGCGCCGACGACGATCCAGGAGGTGTCGATCGCGTTAGCCATCGCCGTGATCACCAGCGCCGCCCCCATGCCGAGAATCCCTAGCCAGGCAGCATCTCGGTGCGTGACCGGATCGCCGTAGAGATCGGCCCGCAGCGCGTGTTCGAGCGAGATGATGCCGACCAGCCCGAGCGGGATCAGCATGAGGAGCAGGCGGTCCCAGGCGTCGAAGGCGCTCCAGACCCAGAACGGGATCAGGATGCCGAGCAGCGCCCAGAAGACGGGCAGCGAGGAGGGGCCGCGGGCGTTCAGGTGCAGCAGGATCAGACCGATGACCAGCAGTGCGAAGACGACGGCGAAGGTGGTGAAGGTCGCGCTGAGCAGGATAGTCAGCAGCAGGAATACCCCGGCAACGATCAGATGCCCGAACCTGTCCTGTCGATCAAGGCCGGGATCGCGGGAGGAGTCGATCACGGCGAGGGCGATTCCCGCGCCGCATGCGGCGATCAGCAGCCGGATCCATGCCCAGAGGCCGGGATCGTCTCCTGGATGAATGACGCCCGCCGTCACGACGAGGGACATGCCCGCGATGGCCGCGGCTGCGTGCGATCCGGTGATGATTCGCTGGATTGCTCCCAGGACCGTGGTCGTTATTGCCGATGTGGTCGACTGTGCCACGCTCGTCTTCCTTCCCCTCTACACTGCACCGTTGCCTGCGATGCTAGCACGAGGATCAGGAGCGCGACGATGGCTCGGAGCGGGATGGTGTGGGCTTCGGCTCGGTATCCGCGGGGACGTGGCGGGAGCGGCGTCGATGTTTCGGCGGACGGAACGTGCGACCGGAGCGATGAGCGGGAGGCACGGGCCGTGGAGGAAGCTCGGCGGAGGCGGCGATGGCGATGGTCATGTCGTCGAGCACGGTCCACTCCTGGTCCGGCGAGACGATCCAGACCGATGTCGCGCCGCGTTGCAACAGAAGCCAGCCGATCTCGGCGGAGCGATGGGCGGCGGTGACGATGAGGGCACGGTCTGCCTGGGCGAGAGTTGCCGGCAGGCGCTCGGGGTCGATGCCGACGCGCCTGAACTGGGCGGCGACGTCGCCGCGCTCTCCGCGCACAATCCTGGCAAGGTGCCCGGCGTTGCGAGCGTGGAGAGTCGCGACGAGGTCGTTCTGTAGCTCTGGATCGACAATTGCGATGACGGTTTCAACGCGCATTGATGGTCCTGTCGGTGGTGGAAGCGGGATGGAACGAAGACCAGGCGCTGACAAATATGTGCCAAGCTGGCACAAGGCAGTGTAGCGTGATTCCACCTGGATCGCCTATCAGTTGTTGAAATCTTATACAGGAAAGGCCCAGAAATGATCCGAGCAATGAAGTTGGCGACTGGCATATTTGCCCTGATCCTGGCGACGGGACTATCTCCTGCCCAGGCATTGCAGAACGGTACTCCCGTCGCGGTAGAAGCCCAGAGCGTCATGCTACCCGGCGATGCGGGCGAGGCATTGCTGTGGGAGGGCGGTCCGAGAGCAGTGTTGCTGGCGCATGGAGCAGCCTATGACGCGGCCAGCTGGACCGAGCAGGCAGAAGTGATGCAGGAGGCTGGATTCACAGTGCTTTCTCTTGAGTCGATATCGTCTGAGACGGTCGCTGCCGGCATCGAGTGGCTACAAGCCGAGCAAGATGCCAACGGCGTCGTGGTGATCGGCGCGAGCGCCGGTGGAGGCGGGGCGCTATCCG
>JACCVC010000004.1 GCA_013698305.1 Chloroflexia bacterium | reverse complement strand
TTGCTGATGAATCGTCAACGATTTGGGTCAGGGTATCGTCGGCTTGTACGTCCCGAAACTCCACGAGTTGCCTTCGAAGTCCTTCGCGCCGTACTCCCGCGATCCGTATTCCGTATCGTGCGGCTCGTAGCCAATCTCTGCCCCCGCCGCCTTCGCCTGCTGGCAATGAGCGTCAACGTCCTCGACCACGACGTAGATTCCATTCAAGGACGAGGCATCGCCCCGATTGCTATCATGGTCCGAAGTACCCAACATAACGCATCCATCGCCGTGAAACATCTGTGCATGGACCACTGAGCCGTTGTCGGCAAGCGTCACTTCGCTGGCCGACATGCCAAATGCCTCCTCCAGCCAGGCTATGGCCTTCTTCGCGTCGTTATACCGAAGTACAGGAATAATCGTCGTCATCGATCACGCTCCTTTGCAACCGAGCTCGCCATCCGATCGGCCAGTCTACTCCTGGGAGTCTACGAATCGATGATCTGCCCGTCTTGTACGAATGTTCCCTCGGCAAGCTCCGAGCGGAGCGCTACCAACCTGGTTCCTGTAAACGCCAGCAGATCGCGATGCAGGTGGGACTGATCGCTGTACCCGGCGCGACTTGCAATCTCGCTCCAGCCAACATGCGGATATCCTGTCGCCAGGTCCATGGCATAGCGATATCGGAGCAACCGCCCCATGGTCTTCGGCGGAAACCCGACTTCTCGCAGAAACGCAGCACGCAAACGTTTCCGGCTCCACTGCAACTCATCGGTGATGAGCGCCACCGATACATTTCCATTTGCGGCCACCATCTGTTTCCACGCCCACAGCACTTCTGGTGTGACACCGGAATGCTGACGCACTCGGTCCAGGAAGAAGGTCTCGATGAGCTGGAATCGCTCGTCCCAACGCTCCAGACTGCCGAGGCGCTCTGCAAGATCGCGAACCTCCCTTCCCGAGAGGTCCTCCATGTTTAGGATGCGGTTGGAAAGCTCCTGCATCGGCGTGCCGCCTATGATGTACGCGCCCAAAGGGCTCAGGTCCACCTGGATACCAGACGTTGGTCCTGTAGATTGCGACATGGTGAACGTGTCGAACACTCCCGCTGTGAAGCTGCCGTGAGTGGAGGACAGGACCGCGGGTTGCTCGCGATCGCTCAGGCGGAATGGAGCGCCGAAAACAAACAGCATCGGGCAGCCCACCTGCGGTAGCTCCCGCCTGATCACCGGAGGTCCAACGTCTCGGAAACCGACAACGCGATTCACGTAAGGCCGGAGCGGCAACGTCACTTGCCAGGACTCAAATTGGACGTCGTCATTGAGCATGGTATCTACCGCTCGCCAGGCCGGATCTCCTCCGGCGCGGCGTCCTGCGGGTCGTAGCCGATCTCCCGCTTGGCATGCTCGATATCCCAGAACCGTCGCGGATTGTTCGAGATGCCGTAACACACGAACCAGCGCTTCGGCGTCTCCAGCGCGCATTCAATCAGATGCACGCCGTCCCCGTTGCTCAGCCACGTCGCCCGGTATCGCCGACGCTGTTTCAGGATCTCGGGATCGTCGTCGTGCTCCGCCTGCCACAGGTTGGCGGGGGCATACGGCGCATCCTTGCCGGTCATGGAGCCGATCCGCAGGCAGGCGACCTTCAGCCCATGATGATCGACGTAGTAGCGTCCCATCGCTTCACCATAGGCCTTGGACACGCCGTAGAGCGAGTCCGGCTGAACCTCGACCGTGTGGTCGATCACGCGGTCGTCATCGAGATCGTAGAGAGCCGGCGCGTTCTGCGTCTCGAACGTCCCGACCGCATGATTCGACGATGCGAACACCACCGTCTCGACCCCGGCCAGCCGCGCCGCCTCGTAGACGTTGTAGGTTCCGATCAGGTTGCTGTCGCGAACGATGGGCCACGGCGATTCGACCGGCGCCGTCGCCGCCAGGTGGACGACCGCATCGACGCCCTCCATCGCCGCCTCGACCGCGTCCAGGTCGGTGATGTCCGCTACCACGTCGGCGTACGGACCTTGCTTTCGGGCGAGCCCCACCCACGCATAGCGACCGCTCTCGCTCCAGGCGTCGATCAGGATTTGACCGATCCTGCCGTCGGAACCCGTGACAAGCACCGTTCGCTGTTGTCCCTCGTTTGCATCCATGCGACTCTGTTCTCCACGGTTTTGGGGAGTCATGCGTTGGCGTTCAATCCCCCACGTCCATGCCTCTTCCGCCCGTAACTGTCGCACAGGACCCCCAACGCGCAAATGTCCCATCCGCTCTGGCGGCATCACCATTTCGGAGAACACGATCCGTGCCAACAACCTCGACCATTCGTCCGCTTATCCCAGGGCTGCTGTTGTCCATCGCGGTGACAATGGTGGCGATCATCATCGCCGAGATCGAAACCCTGGTGATCGGCTACGCGCTGCTCGATCCGCTGGTCATCGCCATCATTCTCGGTCTGGTGATCCGGGCGATCTGGACCCTGCCGGCATCGACATCGCCGGGCATCGCCTTCGGCGCGAAGCAGGTGCTGGAAACCGCGATCGTGTTGATCGGCTTCTCGCTGGCGCTGGGAACGCTGATCGACGCCGGACCGGAACTCGCCGCCGGCGTGCTGGTCTGCGTCGGCCTGACGCTGGGCCTGGGCGTCGTGATCGGTCGCACAATGGGATTGCCGACAAAGCTGGCGATCCTGATCGGCGTCGGCAACGCGATCTGTGGGAACTCCGCCATCGCCGCCGTCGCGCCGGTGATCAGCGCCCGCAAGCAGGATGTTGCCAGCGCCATCGCGATCACCGCAGTGCTCGGCATCGGCGTCGTGCTCTGCCTGCCGCTGCTGATCCCCCTGCTTTCGCTGACCAACCCGGAATATGGCGTTATCGCCGGCCTGTCAGTCTACGCGGTGCCCCAGGTACTCGCCGCTACCTTTCCGGTCAGCGCCGCCGCCGGCCAGATCGCCAGCCTGGTCAAGCTCACCCGCGTGCTGCTGCTGGGACCGGTCGTGGCGCTGTTTGCCGTCCTGTATCGAGAGCGAGACGATGGCGCCAACGGCGGCACGCTGTCGTTCAAAAAGCTGGTGCCGTGGTTCGTGGTCGGGTTCGGCATCGCCGTTGCGCTCAGGTCGCTCGGCGTGGTCCCCGGGTGGTTCGCGGAGATCGCTCAGGAGAGCAGCCGCGTGCTGACGGCCATCGCGATGGCGGCGCTTGGGCTAAGCGTCGATATCCGATCGGTGCGGGAGACCGGCGGCAGGGCCACGATCGCGGTGCTGATCCTCACCGGGATTCTCGTCGTCACCGCCATCGCCGTGACCCTGGCGCTCGACCTGCCCTGATCACCACCCCGGAAGGTGAACGATTACGATGCCGAAATACGACTTCGCCTGTGACGATTGTGGCGCGATCTTCGAACAGGACCGTCGGGTCGATGAGCGAGACGCTCCCATCTCTTGCCCGGTCTGCGACTCACCGTCGCGCCGGAAGGTCTCGTCGCCGAAGCTCCTGTTCAAGGGCGATCCCGCCGAGAACCGTCCCTACTGGCACAATCACGACGGCTACAGCCACTCCCACGCGCCCCGCCGTGGCCGCCATCGAATACCCGACGACGATCATTGACCAGCCCCAGCCCGACAGTATTGAACACGACAAGGGCGGACCAAATGGTCCGCCCTTGTCAGCCTTCCCCTTCCCAACCAACCACCTTCACGGTAGCTGTGGGGCCCTCACAGGTGTGATCGAGTTGATGTCGCGCGTCGCCGCGCCGATGCTACGGTACCTTACCCCGGCAGCCACGGTGACGCAACTGTCGCCGTGCCACTGCCGGGATGACGATGCGTGGTGTGATTGTCAGGACACCCGAAGCATCGGGTCGTGTACGTACAGATGTTATACACCGAATATACAGCAAATTGCCGCAATGTCAACCGACCGGACCAAATCAATTTCAGGGTCGTTGCGCTCGCGACACACGCTCGATCGATGTATCGAGAATCTCAATCGCGGTGTCCACATCGCTCCGGGTGACGATCATGGGTGGGCAGATGCGCAGCGTATTGGCGTAGAGACCCCCGCGACCGACGATCAGTCCGCGCCGTTTCGCCTCGTCCTGTACCCTCAGCACCAGGTCAGCGTCGGGCTCCTTCGAATCCCGGTCCTTCACCAGCTCGACCCCGATCATTAAGCCCAGCCCGCGAATGTCCCCGATCGCGTGCCAGCGCTCGGCCAGTTCCCGCAGCCGGTCCTGCATGTAGCCACCAACGTCGCGAGCGTTGTCTCGAAGATTGTTGGTCGCGATGTAGTTCAGGTTCGCCAGCGCCGCTGTCGTCGAGATCGGGTTGCCCCCGAACGTGGACAGGCTCAACGAGCGGATCGACTGCGCCAGCTCGTCGGTCGCGATCACCCCGCCGATCGGGATGCCGTTTGCCAGCCCTTTCGCGAAGACGACCACGTCCGGCTCGATCCCGTAGGCCTGGAAGCCGAAATCCGCCACGCCGATCCGGCCCCACGCGGTCTGCACCTCGTCCGAGATAAACGGGATGCCATACCTCCGCAGGATCTCCCCCACCCGGACGAAGTACTCGGGCGGCGGCGTCACGAAGCCTCCCACCCCTTGGATCGGCTCGGCTATGAACGCGGCCGGGTTCCCGCTGGTGGTGGTCTGGATCACCGCCTCGACATCGTCGGCGCAGAACAGGTCGCAGGAGGGGTACGTCTTTCCCCACGGGCAGCGGTAGCAATAGGGATTGCCGACGTAGTGCGTCTGTAGCGGCGACAGCGTCGAGCTCCGCCAGGGCGTCTGGCCGCTGGCGTTGATCGTCGCGAACGATCGTCCGTGATACGAATGCCGCAGCGCGATCAGCTCATTGCTGTTGCGGTTCAACGTCGTGATCAGGAAGGCGGCTTCGTTGGCCTCGGTGCCGCTGTTGGTGAAGAAGACCTTGTTCAACGCGGGCGGCGTCATCTGCCGCAGGCGCTCGGCCAGCTCGATCTGGGACCGGATCAGGAACAGCGTGCTGCTGTGGCTGATCCGGTCGAGTTGCTTCTTGATCGGCTCGTTGATCTCCGGGATTGCGTGCCCGCTCGACACCGTGGCGATGCCGCCGAAGAAATCGAGATACTCTCGACCATCTCCATCCCGAACGATCTGCCCCTCTCCCGACCGAAGCTCGATCGGCTCGTCGTAGAACAGGCCCACGGACGGAAACAGGCTCTCGCGATGGCGAGCGAGCAGGTCTTCGCGATCAGCCTGTCCTGCCTCCGGATGCTCGGCGGGCGATGCTGGAGTAGCGCGCATGTGATGCTCCTGGCAGAGAATATCGGGAAGTCATGCAAACGCAGGATAGCGCAACCCGAGAGGTTTCGCGGTAGGCTTGCAACCAGCACGCTGGCGACGGACCGCCGGGCACAGACCCTAGGAACTGGACCAGGTACATGAGCGCGACAGACCTCATCGTCTTCGGAATGTGCCTCGCGATGATCCTGCTCGGCATCGTGGTATTCAGGCACTCTCGGCGGGATCGTCCGATGGGCGCGATCGCAATGGCGCTGGGCCTGATCGGAATAATCGCCTACCTGACGGCGGAAGAAGG
>JACCVC010000069.1 GCA_013698305.1 Chloroflexia bacterium | reverse complement strand
CGTCCACCCTCTTCGCTACACAGTGATCGCGAGGCCCGCCACGCACGTCCACATGTCGCTCTCGCGAAACCTTGCGTGCCGTGGTTGCGCAAGGCGATGACTGAACCGACCAGGCTAACCGATGGTGAGCGACGTGAATCGCCTGGTGTTCTCGGTGATGGCCACTTCCGTGGGCAAGCGCTCCATGCTCGACGCACCGTAGAATCCGACCACCCCACGTGTGTGAGCAAGGACGTATTCCGCATCCTCTGGCTCAGCTATCGGTCCTCCATGGCACAGCACCAGGATATCCGGATTCACGTCCTTTGCGGCATCATTCATGGCCTGTACCAATCCCGGCGCCTCGTCCAGCGGGACAGCCGTCGTGGCGCCGATAGAGCCCTTGGTCGTCAACCCAAGATGCGGCACCAGGATGTCAGCGCCTGCCTGTGCCATCGCCCGAGCGCTGTCCGGATCGAAGCAGTACGGTGACGTCAGCAGATCGCGCTGGCGCGCAAGCCGGATCATCTCGACCTCGAGGTCGAAACCCATGCCCGTTTCCTCGAGATTCTGCCGGAAAGTCCCATCGATGAGGCCCACCGTGGGGAAGTTCTGGACACCCGCGAATCCCATTGCCTTGAGCTGATCCAGAAACACCGGCATCAACCGGAAGGGATCGGTGCCGCAGACCCCCGCCAGCACCGGTGTTCGCTGAACTACCGGCAACACCTCGCTTGCCATCTCGACGACGATCCCGTTGGCGTCACCATAGGGCATCATCCCTGCCAGTGATCCGCGTCCCGCCATGCGAAAACGACCGGAGTTGTAGATGACGATCAGGTCGACGCCGCCCTGCTCGACGCACTTGGCCGAGAGGCCCGTGCCCGCTCCCGCTCCGACGATCACCTTTCCTCGCGCTACCTTGGCGCGAAGCCGATCGAGAATCCCGGTTCGACTGTTCACATCGCTTCTGCCTGTCATGCCTTGTTCTCCGAGGATGATTCACGAGACATGAGCTCCGCCATTCGATCGGCCATCGCCGTGGCGAATCGCGGATCGTTGATGTCGTATGCAAGATCATGGACGTCGACATTGTCTCCAAGGTTCTCCATCAGGCTTTGCAGGAGCGCTGTATCCGCTTCGGGATCGTGAAACACGCCTCCCTCGACGGCAATTGCCGATACCCCGCCACGCGGAATGAAGAGCGCTACCGGCCCTGTCGCGGCACTGAGCCTGACGCCGATCCGCCTACCCAGCTCGGCGCACTCCTCCGGCGTGGTCCTCATCAATGTCACCGATGGATTGTGAACATACAGATTGCGATCCCGGAAGCGCCCCGGCACGGTGTCTTTCGGTCCGAAATTGACCATGTCGAGCGCACCAAGAGACACTACCTGAGGTAGCCCGGACTGGCAGGTAGCTTTCATGCGATCAGGTCCGGCGGAAAATACCCCACCCACCAGGTCGTCGGCCAGCTCTGTCGTCGTGATATCGAGCACTCCGTCCAGGAAGCCGCCGCTGACCAATGCCTCCATCGACTGGCCGCCAGCACCGGTCGCATGAAAGACGAGCACCTCGTACCCTTTGGCTTCCAGCAACTCGCGCGCCTTCGTCACACTCGGCGTCGTCACGCCGAACATCGTCGCGCCGATCAAAGGCTTGTTGCCCATGTCGGGGAAAGGTGCGGCATATGCCGTTGCCATTCCAGCAATGCCGGCAGCGGCGTTTCCGAGGATGCGTGCCGAGATCCTGTTGATTCCGGCGATGTCGACCACGGAATACATCATCGTGATATCAACCGCGCCCACATAAGGCCGGGTATCGCCCGACGCGACCGTTGACACCATGAGCTTCGGCACCCCGACCGGCAGCGCCTGCATTGCGTGCGTCACCAGCGACGTGCCTCCGCTGCCGCCGAGGCCGAGTATGCCCTGGAGCCGCCCTGCCGCGAACAGATCGCTGACAATCTTGCTCGCTCCGTCAGCCATCGCGGCCACCGCCGCTCCGCGATCGTTGGCGGCGACGAGATCATCGATGGTTGTTCCCGCGGCCCGTGCTACGTCATGGCGCGAGATGTCGGCAGTGGTTTGCGGCTCACCTAATACACCTGCGTCAACGATGACTACATCGCAACGGCTGTTGCGCTCGATCTGCTCGCGAAGGTAGGCATATTCCGCGCCTTTGGTATCGAGGGTGCCCAGCAGGACAACGGTGGCCATCGGATTCATGCTCCTCATTCAGTCCGCGTTCGTCGGGATTGGTCTGATCTATACATCCCGATACAATGGCACTCGCTCGATCAGGCGATGTCCCCGGTGTCTTCAAGGTTCTCGGTCTTGCGGTCCGCCGCCGAGAACGAAATCAGAGCTACCAGCGGCGTCTCTCCCGTAGCCTGCGCCCAATGCGGAACGCCCTGGGGAATTCGGATCACGTCGCCGGTGGTGATGTGAAACATCTCGTCACCCAGCTTGTGATCCGCCTCGCCCTCCATCACATAGAGCAGCTCTTCACAATTGGGGTGAAAGTGGAGAGGGTTCCGCTTGCCTGGCTCGATAGTAACCACACCAAGCGTTTGCTCAGCGCCGGGCGTCTCCTTCTCGCCGATGAGCCAGACGAGGCGTCCCCAACTCAGGGAGACGGCATCTGACTCAGAGACGCGCCGGACAATGTTGTTCAGATCAATCGACGAACTGTGGCTCATGGAAACTTCCTTGCTGTACGACAATCGGCTCGCGATATTCCAAATCAGTTGACGGCCGTCGGATCATTGATATACGCCCGCACGCCCGGCTCCGTCGTGCAATATCCCTCGAAGAGTTTGGCGATTTCACGTGCCTGCTCTAGCGTTCCTTTCTCCGGAGGGCTTTTCGTGAGCACACTCTCACAAAAGTGAAGCACTTCAGGGACATAGCCGAGATAGAAGATGTTCTTGTTGTAGAGTTGGCCGAGCGAGAACTCGGGCTCCCAATACAGCGGCGCCACGTCGTTATCAACAAGATAGGATGCCGATCGCCCGTAAGCAGGACGCTCGGCCGGTCGATAGTACGTCACCTTGACACCATTTTCGACGATGACGCTCGCATGCTCGCCCACGACCTCCAACCGCTCGAGTGGGCTGACGCTATTGCGTAAACCGGGCATGTGAAGCGTGCCGACGGCGCCTGATGTGAATTTGAGACTGGTCACGCTCCCTCCAGTGACCGATTCCCATTCGTAGGAGAACGACTCAATCTTGCCCATCAACTCAATGATGATCGACCCCGGATGGTAGATGTGGTCGAGGAGTCCCTGCACGTTCCTGAGATCACCGCGCTGCTCCAGCGGCGGTATCGCCTGTGGGTAGCGAATATACATGGAAGCGGGCCGACCGAACTCTTCGGACTCGATGATCTCCCTGGCCTTGACGATCGAAGGGAAGAATGTCTTCTTCAAACCGGTCATGACAAAGCGCCCGGTCCGACGGCTGGTCACCATGAGTTGATCGACTTCAGCAACGCTGGCGGCGGTCGGTTTCTCCATCCAGACATGGCAGCCAGCTTCCAGGGCGTCGAGCGCAAGCTGTGTGGCCTGTGGCCGTCCTTCCGCATCGTAGCTCGTCACGATGAAGACCACATCGAGCGTCTCGCGGTTAAGCATCTCCCGATGATCGGTGTAGCTAACAGTCGCGCCGAACTGCCGCGCGAATGCCGCCGATCGGTCCGCATCAAGGTCACACACCGCGACGAGGTCGATCGGAGCGTATTGAAACGTCGGGTACACGTTACGGAAAGAGTGTCCGCCAGCGCCGATGAATGCGGTGCGTAGCTTGTGCTCGTATTCGAAATTGTAACGAACGTAATCGCTCTCTTGTGGCTCCATCGAACTATCCCTTTGTAGCGCCCGCGGCCAGGCCACTGATAAACTGCCTTTGCAGCACAACGTAAATGAGAAGCGACGGGATGATCGCCAGCGTGATGGCAGCGAACATTGCTCCGTAGTCAGTCATGTTGGTCTGCTGGAATCGCACCAATCCGAGGGGGATAGTGCGGGTGTCCTCCGTGATCAACAGAAGAATAGAGAGAAAGTACTCATTCCATGCGCCGAGGAAACTGAAGACGCCGAGCGCCAGCAGACCTGGCTTGGCGAGAGGCATCATGATCCGGAAGAAAATCTCCCATTCACTTGCGCCATCCAGGCGTGCGGCTTCGCCCAACGCATCAGGCAGATCCCGGAAGAAGCTCCGCATCAGGTAGACGCCGAACGGGACACCAGTACCGACCAGGGCCAGGATCAGACCCAGATGACTGTTGACGAGTCCGAGATCCTTGACCTGGAAGAACAGCGGAACGATGATCGATTCGATCGGGAGCGTGATTCCGAAGAGGTACAGGTAAAAGAGCCATGAAGCATACTTCAACTGTGTCTTTGCGAACGCATAGCCCGCTGGCGCGGCAACGGCGACGCTGATGGCCGTCGTTCCTACCGCCACAATGATGGTATTAATAAAATATCGTCCGAATTGTCCGCCAAGCCATGCCGCCTCGAAGTTTGCCCACTGCCAAGTTTCAGGCAGCAGAGACATGGAACCGAATATCTCCGTATTGTCCTTGAAGGCACTGGTGATGACCCAGAGAAACGGAACTAACGACACCGCGGTGAGAACGGTCAGGGCGAAAAACACAAAGGGATTGGCTTCGCGCACGAAGCGGAGTAGCGACTTCATGTATACGACCCCACTTTGTCTCGCCATCGATTGAAGAGAAAGCTGAACAGGATCACGATGGCCGCCAGCGAGAGGCCAGCCGCTGCCGCCTGTCCGATAGCCTGCGTTTGGAACGCGGTGCGCCACACATATACCGCGACCAGCTCGGAGGCATAGCCCGGCCCGCCTTGTGTCATCGCCCATACGGAGCCGAAGCCCTTCATCGCGCTGATGAAGGCGAGTGTGAGCACAATGGTCATTGTGTTATGCAGTGACGGGATGGTGATATCCCATATTCGTTGCCATCCGTTTGCGCCATCCACACGCGCCGCTTCATACAGTTGTGGATCGATGCTCTGGATGCCCGCCAGGAAGATCACCATGTAGAACCCATAAGCCTGCCATGCGCTCGCGACCCCAACTGAATACAGGGCTATCTCCGGGTCACCCAGCCAGATACGCGTGAGAGCGGTCAATCCAACGCGTTCGAAACTTGCATTAATGAGCCCGATGAGCGGGTGATAAAGTTGACCCCAGATCACGCCGACCACGGCCAGCGACAGCACATGTGGAAAAAAGGCCACCGTGCGAAAGAAGAACCGACCGCGACCGACTTCAGAGAGGAGAATCGCCAGCAGGAGCCCGCTTCCGACCGCAAGCACGACGTGCATTGCCCACCAGATCACATTTCTCCACAACGACGTGAGGAAGCGCGACTCAGTCCAGATGCCGGTGTAGTTCTCAGTCCCAACGTAGCTCATGGTTGGCGCGAGTCCGTTCCAGTCCGTCAGGCTGAGCTGAAACGCTCGCCCGAGCGGCAGCAGGACGAACACCGCGTAGAAGATGAACGAAGGTGCAAGCAAAATCAGCGGGACGCGATACCCAGTCCAGAGCTTCTTCACGCGACGTGTTCGGTTGGACGCGACCGGAGTTCGCAACTGTGCGTCCATATTCATGACAATTCTCCGCGAGCGACTCACAACCAAGTACCAGCGCCGTCATGCGGAGGCGCCGTACCGAGGAGTTCGGTACGGCGCCGATGTTCCACTCGGGACTGCTACCCTGCGCGGCTCTCTTCCAATGCTGCCTGGACCTCGGCGACCACTTCCTCTGGAGTCGCCTGTCCGGTGATGATTTGCTGCATGGCGGCGTACCAGGCGTTCGTGCCGGCAGATGGAAGATAGACGCTTGGGTTGTACCCAACACCTTCCTCAATGCTGTCGGCCGCGCTTTGGACCGACGGCGGCAGCGTAATACCCTCCGGTACGATGCGAGCGGGCACCAGGCCACCGCCGTTTTCATAGGCGATCTGAAGATACTCGTCACTTACGACCCATTCAAGCCACGCCTCGGCGGCTTCGGGGTTGTCAGAGCTGGCATTGAGCACCCAACTGTGAGCGAGGCCAGCGGTCGGCGCGGCAGGCTGCCCTTCATTGAGCGAAGGAATCACGAACGAACCGATGTTGGTGACGGCGGCGCCATCGTTCGCGAGGCTGATCGGGAAACTCTGCTGCTGAACGGTCATGGCGCCCTGGCCCTGGCCAAAGGCTGCCTGAGCCTGCTCGCCTTCCAGCGCCGCCGCCTCGAGGCCGCTGATGTAGCCCTCGTCGACCAGGGTCTGCAACATCTCCGCCGCCCGGAGGATATCGGGGTGCGTGAAGTCACCTTCACCGTAGATGACCTCGGTCATGACATCGCGACCGGCGGACGCCTGCACCAGATTACCGAAGAGCCATCCACCCTGGAAATTGTCTCGCGCGCCGAGCAGCATCGGCTGAACGCCTGCATCTTGCAGGGTTTGGCAGATCGCCAGGAAATCGTCCCACGTCTGAGGCGGCTCGAGTCCGTTTTCCTCGAAGATATCCATGTTGTAGTACACAGAGAAGACGTCGAGTCCCTCAACGACCTCGTAGATCGTCTCTCCCTCAGGTGGCTGGTTCTGGATCTGCTCAATGACATTCGGTTGGTACGTCTCCATAGCCCCCGTGCGCTCGTAGAAGTCGTCCAGAGCCAGGATCAGGCCGCTCGACGCGAGCAAGCCAACTCTGCCTGGCCCGGAGTTGACATTGACTGCATCCGGGCCCTCTCCGGATTGCAAGACAGCCTGAATCTGGCCATCTTCAAAGGAGATTGTTCCGCCGGTGAAGTCGACCGCCAGGTTCGGATTGGCTTCCTGAAACGCCTCGACCACCGCCGGTGAATAGCTATACTCAATACCCGCCAGACTTAGATCGCCTTGCGCGCCATCCTGAGCCGCGCTCGCCAGAGATAAACGCGTTGACGCCAGCAACGGAGCCGAAACTGCGCCGGCGACAAATGTTCTGCGTGAGACCGAAATCATGGTGCGCCTCCTGTGAAGTGATTTGCCATTGCCCATGGCAACGTGCCATGCGGCTTCTCACCGACGATGCGGCAGATTGATTTGATGAGATGAAAGAACCTGTTCGTCGTCAGAACTGCGGTCTGATGCGTTAATCAGCGGTTGAGGCTGCCACAGGGTCAAATCGCAACGTCGTGTAACGCTGAACCAGCTCAATGTGTTCTTCCATGAGATGCGCGGCTCGATCAACCTCTCCGTTGGCCATCGCATCGACAATCTCAGGGCGCTCCATGGCCGTGATCCCCACGACATCGGGGTTTTGGTTGGCCATGGTCCTGATCAACTGAATCTGACCCCTCAATTGATCCAGGATCGTAATCAGCGTCGTGTTGCCAGACAGTTGGGCGATTGCGTCGTGAAACTGTTGATCCGCAAGACCGTACGCTTCCAGATCACCCGACTGGAGTGCTGTATCGATTTCGCCGAGGATCGTTCGCAAATGTGCGACCGATTCTTCCGTCAAATGGGGCATGGCAACCCGAACCGCCATCGATTCCAACCCTTTCCGAACTTCATAGAGGTCGAAGACTTCCTTCGCCGTAAACGACCGGACAAAGTTGCCGCGATACGGGCGGTTCTCGACGAGACCGTCCTGCACGAGCCTGGTGATGGCCTCGCGAAGTGGCGTGCGGCTCACCCCCAGGGCGTCGGCGATCTGCTGTTCATCGAGCCGTACGCCTGCCTTGATCTCTCCAGTGGAGATCAGCCGAACGATGTCGTGATAGACGTGCCAAGTTCGCGTTTGATACTTCTGTGACGCCATAAACTCGTGACCTCAAATGAACTTTGCCGTGTTGCCGCTCTGTAGCATAGAATATACAATACATATCACATAGTACGCAATACATGGAACTCGATAATTGGTCATTGTTGATGAAGCCTTGATGCTGGAGCGTATGGATTGCGCGAGGTGGCACCGAACCACATCGAACGATGCTGCATGCATCAGGGGCTGCGTCTGCTGCTCACCAGCGCGATCGATCATCACACACGCCTTCAAAGCAAATAGGGCCCACCACATGCGTTGGCATGCGTTCTGCAGCGGAAACAAGAGTGAAATCGTTCGTCAGGATAGGCTGGAGGGAACGATGCCTTACAGGAGCCGGGGAGACCTGCCGGATTCGGTCAAGGACAATCTCCCAAGGCACGCCGAGGAGATCTACAAGGAAGCGTTCAACAGCGCGTGGGATCAGTACGACCACGACGAGGAGCGCGCCCATCGAGTTGCCTGGGGCGCCGTCAAGCAGAAGTATCACAAGAATGACGACGGCGACTGGGTCGAAGGCAAGAGCGACGACGCCTGACTCGACAGGCCAATCGGCGTCAACCGCGATCTGCACTGCCGCTAGCGTTCGTTGCCGTGCTTGAAGTTCCCGGTGGCGCGGGCGAGGAGATGCTGAATTTCGCGGCGATCAGATCCTTCGAGCCTCACGATTAGCTTGCCGGCCGCCGCTCCGGCCAGCGTAGTGACCACACGGCCTTCCCACGAGATCAGTACCTTTCGGTCCTTGGTTATGCGAAAGGAAAAGACATTGTCGTCGAAACGATTGCGTGCATCTTCCGGCATGATTCCATCCTGAAGTGAATCCAGAGGAACGTTCCGTTACTTCCCGAAGATCGTCTCCAGGCCATATTTGCCACTCCACAATCATCTATCAGTGGAACCTTTCCTGCAATGCAGCATGGAGGCGACCGTCAATAGGGCCCGCATTGAACTCGCCGAATGCAGGAACAACAGGTCGGGCGATGCGGACACCAGATATTGGAGCCCGTTCGGAACTTTTGTGTCGGACTGGTAGCAGGAAACGGAGAACATCATGATTGAACGTCTCTTCAAGACAGTGCGTGGACTGATGAACAAGTCGGGCAGTGGCGACCGCGGCACGTCACCCGAGAGCACGCGGGATTCCTCCGCCGCCCGCGACACTGGTCCCTCGGATCCGGGGAATCAGGTGGTCCTCGGCGACCTGGCCGATTCGGACAGCTATGACAATGCGAACGCGGATGTCGGGCGCCAGAAAGAGCCACCAGGCGCGACCGGCGCCAGCACCGATGAGTTCGACGACGCGGGCTACGCGGGCGATCCCGTCGATCAGGACGATGTCGAGGATGCCGCCGAATCCGGTCACGACTCCACCGCGAGCCGCTCCGATCTCGACGACACCAGCGGAGACGACGATACGAACTTCGGCGACATTCCGGTTGGATCCGGCGACCTCGACGAGGCGGACGTCATGCACGACGCGGTAGGCATACACAGCACCGACGACGACACCAGCGAGCTCGACGAGGGGCTTGTCGACCGATCCGGCGTCGTCGACCGGTCGATGGAGGGTG
>JACCVC010000023.1 GCA_013698305.1 Chloroflexia bacterium | reverse complement strand
GCACGTTGACGGCAACAGTCACCTACACGCTGTCCGCCGACAACTCGCTGCGGCTCGATTACGAGGTCACGACCGACCGGGCAACGGTCCACAACCTCACCAATCACAGCTACTTCAACCTGGCGGGAGAGGGGAGCGGCACGGTCGAGGATCATGTCCTTCAGCTGCACGCCAGCCAGATCACCCAGGCAAACGATGAGCAGATCGTCACCGGCGAGATCACGCCGGTCGAGGGCACGCCGTTCGACTTCCTGCGTCCAAAACGCGTTGGTGAAGCTCTTCGCGACGGCGGCTCCGACCAGATCGCCTTCGGGCGCGGCATCGATCAGAACTTCGTCATCGACCGACCCGAGGGAGACGCATCTCTCGTGCAAGTGGTCCAGATCACCGATCCGGCGTCAGGCAGGGTGATGATGGTCGACACCACCGAGCCGGGCGTGCAGGTTTACTCCGGCAACCAGCTTACCGGCGCGATCGTCGGGTACTCCGGCAGGCTGTATCGCCAGAGCGATGCGATCTGTTTCGAGACGCAGCACTTCCCGGATTCTCCGAATCATTCGCACTTCCCGAGTACGATCCTGCGGCCGGATGAGACCTATCGTTCGTCCACCATCTTCGGATTCTCTACATCGTCATAAACAAAAGTGGACTGGATGTACCACAATGCGCCGCAATTCCGGTACAATCGTCCGAAAGATGGAACGCGCTGCACCTGAGTGGGTTATTGGCCCCGTTTTCACCATCGTTTATCGTGTGAATGAAGGACACAACACATGCGTTGTCCCAAGGACGATACCGAGCTGCTCCAGAGCGAACGGCAGGGTATCGAGATCGAGTACTGTCCCACCTGCAACGGCGCCTGGGTGGATCGCGGCGATCTGGACGAGTTGATCGCCACTGCGGCGGCGGCTGTCCCCGACGACGATGACCTTTTCGACGACGATGACGAGACTGACATCGACCAGTCTCGCCGCCGTGCCGACACGAGTGTAGTGTGGGACGACGCCAGGCCCCGCAAAGACAAGAGAAAGGGCTACCGGCGCAAGCTGACCCGAGGCGCCGTCGAGTTCTGAGTCCACACGGGTCCGCGTGGAACCTGAATGCCTTGCCGTTTGCCGGAGATCCTCCATGGCCGTCCCTGAAGCTACCATCTGGCGTCTGCGTCACCTGATCTACCAAGCGTTCGCCGGCGCCGGCCACCCTCCGGACCTCGCGCAGATGGCGACGACGCTCCACCTCTCCGAGGACGAGACCCTGGAGGCACTGCGCACGCTCGGTGACATGCACAGCGTCTTCCTCACCGGGGACGGGCGCGGAGTGCTGATGGCCAATCCGTTTTCCGCCGTCCCGACCCCGTTTCGCGTCTCCGCCAACGGGGTCGACTACTGGGCCAACTGCGCCTGGGACATGCTCGGCGTGCCCGCCGCGCTGGGCGGCGAGGCGACGATCCATGCCACCTACGCCGCCGACGACACAACCACCGAGCTTCAGGTAATCGACGGCCACGTCGAGGGAGCGCCGGGCATCGTCCATTTCCAGCAGCCGTTTCGCGCGTGGTATGACGATCTTCCGCACACCTGACGGACGATTCAGCTCTTCCGGTCGGAAGAGGAACTGGACATCTGGGCAGCCATCCACCATCAACCGATCGGCGCGATTTTGACGATCGAAAAATCCTGGGCGTTGGGCAAGGTGTGGTACCACGATCGCCTCAGCCCGGACTTTCATCGGCGGACGATCGAGCAGGCGCTGGTGATCTTCGAGGACCTCGGCCTCACCGGACCGTTCTGGTCGTTCGTCGAGCATACGCCGACGCCCTGATCCCCGATATCCTGGAAATATCGACCAGGGCAGGCGACAAGTCGCCGAAGTCCGGTATGCTCATGGTCGGCATGTGCTCCGCTGATGTCCGCACCCACGAGGAATCCATGGACCAACCGCAGCTCTTCCCACGCATCGACAGCCATCATCATTTCCTGGACCCGGCCAGACGCGACTATCCCTGGCTCAAGGGCATGGACGCGATCGAGCGACGTTTTGCGCCCGACGACCTCGCGCCATTGCTCGATGCCAACCACATCAATGGGTCGGTGCTGGTGCAGACCGTGTCGGACCTGGACGAGACTCGCGAGTTCCTGCGCCTCGCCGCCGAGACGCCGTGGATCGTGGGAGTTGTCGGTTGGGTCGACCTGACCGACCAGACCGCCGCCGCAATGCAGGACCTGCGCGACAGCGAAGGTGGCGAGTATTTGGTCGGTATTCGCCATCCAGTTCACTACGAGCAGGATCCGGATTGGCTGCTGGGCGAGGAAGCGCAACGCGGGCTGGAAGCGGTGGCAGAGGCCGATCTCGTCTACGACCTGCTGGTGTGGCCGCGCGAACTGCCTGCCGCGATCACCGTGGCTCGGGACTTTCCGCACCTGCGGTTCGTGATCGACCACATCGCCAAGCCACCGATCGCATCGGGCGAGACGGAACCCTGGGCCGAGCTGATGCACGAGTTCGCGGGACTCGACAACGTCGCCTGCAAGCTCTCCGGCATGGTGACCGAAGCCGACGCGGAGCACTGGTCGACGGAGGACCTGCTGCCCTATGTGCGGACGGTGGTGGAGATCTTTGGTCCCGACCGGCTGATGTTCGGATCGGATTGGCCGGTATGCCTGATGGCTGCCAGCTACGATGAGGTGGTTCACTCGGCGCGGCAAGCCCTGTCCGATCTCGAGGTCCTGACGCCGGAAGCGGAAGCGGCGATCTTCGGCGGCACGACGGTTCGCTGGTACCGGTTGAACCTGACGAATCTCGATACGTAGCCATCCATACCCGGCGCGAATAGAACCGGATGTTGTCAGCTACGTGCCGCAGGCGCCCCACAGGCCGCGATTCTTGTCGCGGGCGATGTCCTCGGCGTCCTGAAGCTCGTCGGCGAAGTAGCTGTTGTCGCCATAGTCCTTGACGTCGACGTACCCGCCCAGCGCGAGGACCTCGGTGACGAGGTAGTAGTCGTCGGTTCCGTCGGCCCGGATGAAGACGTGGACGAGCAGGCGGTCGAAGTCGTCGACCTCCAACCCGTCGTCGTTGAACGTCTGATTGGCGTCGTTCTCATCGTCATCGACCTGAAGGTAGACGGTCGTGCCCTCTGGAAGTAGCCTGGTCAGGAACGCCGATGCCTCGGTTCCGTAACACTCCTCGTCGGTATGAGGGCCATCCCGCTCCGGCGCGTCGACTCCGATCATGCGTATCGGCTCCCACCAGGGATCGGGATCCCCTTCGTTCTCCGACTCGATCACCCGGATCGTGTCGCCGTCGGTAACGTCTTCGACCAGCCAGGGCGCGGCTCCCGGCGGCTCCTGCCAGGGCAGCGCGCCGAACGTCTCGAAAGGCGGCTCCACGATGTCTCCCTCGGGAGTCGAGGGCTGAGCGGCAATCGTCGATGAAGTCAACGCGGCGAGAAGCGCCAGGCACATCGCGATCAGGAGCCAGCTGGTGCGGGTTCTGGTGAGTTGCATGTGATGTCCCATCCGTATCGTGAACGCGCTGTGCCAACGGGAGAAGATCACCGGGCCCATTCGACTTCGCTCAGGGCAGGCTCCAGACCCGGTGCTACGTGGGGTGTCGCATCTGTTGTCTATGGATACCACAGGGGCTGGCGCAAAGGCGTGGTATAGTCCCAGCAACGCGCCAGGGGTGCCTCGTAAGCGAGGCTGAGAACAGACCCTCAGAACCTGATCCGGGCAGTACCGGCGGAGGAAGGTGCGGACCAGAACCACTGAGATTCTGAGCCGTTGCAACCCCCGATGCAGGTCCTGCCAGGCAGGGCGCGCCAGGGGTTTTCTGCGTGGTGCGTAGTATTGGGCGTCTTCATCTGGTCACGGACGAGGCCATCGATCCTGTTGAGATCGTGCCGACGGTAGGGCTGGCGGTCCAGGCTGGCGTCGATGCCGTGCAGGTTCGATATCCGCACCTCGGCGCTCGGGAAATTTCCTATCTCGTGAAGGCAATCCAGCGTGACACCGCAACCAGCAATACCGCGGTCATCGTGAACGACAGGGTCGATGTCGCGATGGCGCTCGGAGCCGATGGCGTGCATCTCGGCCAGCGCAGCCTCGGTGTTGTCGAGGTCCGGCGCCTGGCTGGCCCAGACATGTTGATTGGCGTGTCGGTTCATTCTATGGCAGAGGTGACGGAGGCAGTCGCGGGCGGCGTGGAGTATCTCATCTTCGGGCACGTCTATCCGACCAGGAGCCACCCCCGTGAGCCGGGACGCGGTATCGCATTGCTCGCCGAGGTCGTCGCGGCAGTCGCACCGGTTCCGGTGATCGCGATCGGTGGGATCACGCCGGAGCGCGTGCCGGACGTGCTGCGTGCAGGCGCCACGGGCGTGGCGGTGATGCGGTCGATTCTCAATACAGACGACGTAGCGGCTGCAACGAAATCGTTCATCGATGCAATCAACCACCACGTGTATTCGTAATGGAAGGAAATGGCATGAAGATCGACCTGAATCGTGAGGCGACTGAAATAGGGGAGGGTGCAACCATCGTGGACCTCATCGCCGAGCGAGCGTTGCCTGCAGACGCGGTCATCGTCGCTGTGAACGACGATGTTGTGGCGCGAGAAGCGTGGAATGACCATGTCCTGAAGCCGAACGACAGCGTCGAGATCGTGCGCGCCGTTTCCGGAGGAGAGCACCTCACCATGACCAACGACTCACTCACTATCGCCGACCATACCTTTTCGTCCCGGTTGTTTCTCGGCACGGGCAAGTACAGCGACGACCGCACCATGATGGAGGCGTTGCGTGCCTCCGGCACCGAACTGGTGACGGTGGCGGTGCGGTACATGAAGCTGGACGGAAGTGATGAGAACACCTCCATCCTGGAGATACTGAACGATGCCGGAATGAAGTTGCTGCCGAATACGGCCGGCGCATATACCATTAAGGACGCAGTGAAGATGGCGCGGCTGGCCCGGGCGGCAACCGGCACGAACTGGATCAAGCTCGAGGTGATCGGCGATCAGGCGTCGTTGTGGCCCGATGTCGCGGCGACGGTCGAAGCGACCAGAATCCTGGTGGAGGAGGGTTTCGTCGTGCTGCCATACATCAGCCCCGATGTGGTCGTCGCTCGTCAGCTCGAGGAGGCGGGCGCGGCGACGGTGATGCCACTGGCGTCCCCGATTGGATCGGGGCAGGGGATGCAGGATTGGGCCAGCATCCGCCGCATCATCGACGCGGTGTCGGTGCCGGTCGTGGTCGACGCCGGTATCGGCGTGCCGAGTGACGCCTCGATCGCGATGGAGCTGGGCGCGGATGCCGTGCTGGTCAACACCGCCGTGGCGAAGGCCGCGGTTCCGGAGACGATGGCGCATGGCATGCGCCTTGGCGTGCAGGCGGGCAGAGCGGCGTGGCTTGGAGGGCGGATGGCAAAGCATGACGATGCCCACCCCAGCAGTCCGACGACGGGAGTTCCGGTCGCGATCCGGGCGTAGCGCACCCGACCGGGTCTTGAGCGCTTACAGACTTTGGTCCATCCTGTCCTGATCAGGGCCCAGAACCCGTTGAACCGGCTGTTCTTGCGCCTTGGATCGTTCAGGAACGGATGGAGACATTGCGCGTTGAACGCTGAGCCGGACACGAAAGAACCTGACGAAAGGGCGGACGACCCCGCAACTCCCGCGCAATGGTTAGGGGCGAGCCGATCCATTGGCGCGGGCTATTTCTGGTTCTTTGCCGCTATCGGCGCGTTGATGCCGTTTATCGCGCTGTACTATCGCGAACTCGGCTTCAGCGGCGTTCAGGTCGGTGTGCTCACCGCGTTGCCATCCCTTGGCATGGCGCTGTTCGGACCGCTTTGGGGAGCGGTGTCCGACTCGCTGGCGATCCACCGGTGGGTGCTGTGCGGGTCACTGGCCCTCGCCGGCGTGATCGCATTCTCCACGTCCCAGGCAACCGCCTTCGCCCCGATGCTCGTGCTGATCGGGTTGCTGGCGTTCGCCTCGGCGCCGGTCGCGCCGCTGCTCGACAGCTACGGCATGACCATCGGCGAGTGGACTGAGCGGTCCTACGGCAGCCTGCGGGTCTGGGGATCGGTCGGCTACATGGCGTCGGTGCTGATCGTGGGTCGGCTCATGGGCGATGAGGTGTCCTCACTTCTGCTGTTCGCGCACGGGGCGTTCCTGGCCCTCGCGCTGCTGTCGGTGCGGCGGCTTCCTCCTCTGGCGGAGCGACGAGCATTGCCGCTGCTGGGTGGGTTGCGAGCGATTGCAGAAAACCGTCCGATCATCCTCCTGTTGCTGGTCGCCTACCTCATTTCGAGCGGCGCGGCGGTCATGAACATCTACCTGGGCATCCACATCGAGGACATCGGCGGAACACCGACGCTGATCGGACTGGCGTTCGCGGTAAGCGCGGCCAGCGAGCTGCCGATCATCGCCTTTGGCGGCTGGTTCCTGAGACGACTCGGCGCGGTCAGGCTGGTGGCGCTTGCCATCATTGTCTATTCGGTGCGATTTGCCGCCTTCAGCCTGATTTCCGCGCCGGAGTGGCTGCTGCCGATCCAGGCGCTGCACGGACTCTCGTATGGCGCGTTCCTGATGGCGTCGGTGACGCTGGCGCACCGGTTGGCGGGGCGGGAGCATGCCGCCACCGCGCAGGCGTTGCTGACGGCGATGTCGTTCGGATTCGGCAGCATCACCGGCTCGATTGTCGGTGGCTCCTTGCTGGACCAGATCGGAACGGCGGGTCTGTTCCGTGGGGCGGCCATTCTCATGATCGTTGTTCTGGGGGTGCTTGTCGCAGGGAATCACCTGATTGGGCTTGATCGGCGTAAATCGGACCGCCTCGATGCCGGTAGTGGAGTGGCGTGATCTGCACTTAGGTCTATTTGACGAATCATTCGGCTACGATATCGTCGCTTGTGGAACGTCGCGAAGGGGCGACGTATATCAACCGACTTGCTCGTCACAGGAGTAGTTCGGATTCGTCAGACACGCCCTTGTACATATTCGAATACGACCTCGAGCATGCATGATTTCCCAAGTGAACAGGATCATCCCTGCTCCAGGAGTTCCAGCACTGTCGCGAACGCCTCGATTGTTTCTACTGTATTTGGGTCGAGCCATACCTGAACCCTGTCAATTCCTTCCGCGGCGTATGTCATGAGGAGCGCGGCAAGCTCTTCAGGCGAGCCGGTGGCTGGCTTACCCGCGATTCTCCCCTCGGCCATCCAGTGATCGTCCGGCCGGCTGTGCCCCGGCAGGTTCACCGAGAACGATGCTGTTCGCCGTAGCGTGACGGGGTCTCGTCCCACCTCCCGGCAAGCCGCATCAAGGTTGTCAAGCATCGCCCTAAGCGGCGACAGGTCAGTGGGGTTAGCGATAAAGTCCGAGTCCCATGCATCCGCATAGGTCGCTGCCAACCGCATCATGCGCGGCCCCTTCGCGCCTATCAGAATCGGTGGCCCGACGGGTCTCGGTCCGAGAGGGCGCAGTTGGCAGTTCTGCGCGTGATGGTATCTGCCCTCAAAATCAACCAGTTCGCCCCGCAGCAGCGGAATGATGATCTGGAGCGCCTCCTCGAATCGGCTGACGCGATGGTCGTATGGAAAGCCGAAGGAGTGGAACTCCGACTCGTGCCAGCCGGCGCCCAGACCCAGGATGAGACGGCCTCCGCTGATTTCTTCGACGGTGTCGGCCATCTTGGCGAGCAGGGCGGGATTTCGGTAGCAGGTGCAGGAGACAAGTGGGCCAAGCTCAATCCGGCTGGTCGCGGCCGCCAGTGCCGCCCGGAGCGACCAGCATTCCCAAAGACCAATGGGATCGCGTTCCGGATACTCGAGGAGGAGATGGTCCGCAAGCCAGAGTGAATCGAACCCTAGCGCCTCTGCCCGGATGGCGACCGCGACGAGGTCCTTCCAATTCGTTATGCAACCAAGATGTGGCACTTCGGCAGGTGGCAGAAACAATCCCACTTCGATTGGCCGGTTCGTGGGGGCAGTTGACGCGATGGAAAGGTTTGGGTCTGTCATGAGCGCTCTCCGTCATGGAACTCCGATAGATGGCCGCATCCCAAGATGTGCTGTGCATATGTCCAGAAACGTACCAACGTTGCGAGCAGCTTTGCCGAGACATTTCGCCAGATTATCAGCCAAGCGGTCGAGTGCGGCCATTCCGAAGGACCCAACAACAAGATGCGTGCGCATTGTCCGCTCCATGGGAGCCGGCGGTGATTGTGAAGATGTGAGTCCCAGAACCGTAGACTATATCGAAGGGCACCGACATTAATCGGACTCACATGAGTCGAGCGCGTCACAACGAACGAAGCGCCTCTTCGCCCAATTCAGCCACCCACGCATTGAGGGTGCGAAA
>JACCVC010000022.1 GCA_013698305.1 Chloroflexia bacterium | reverse complement strand
GTCATTGGCACCGTGAAGCTGAAGGCGAGCACGCCGAGCAGTCCGTAGATCAGGCCCAGCGTTGCGTTGGAATGTCGCGCTGGCTTCACCCGGCGGGCTTCAGGATGTCGCTCGCCTCGACTGGCTGGCCGTTTGCGATAGCCTGTTGCGGCGACTCGGGGGAGATCTGCATGAACTCGATCGCGTTGCCGTCCGGGTCGCTGACCCACGCCTGGAGGTTCGCGTCGAGGCCCTGAGAGACCTCACGGTCGATCGTGATTCCTGCGGCCTTGGGCTTGCCGACCAGCATCTCGATGTCGTCGGTCAGCAGGCAGATGTGCTTGAAGCTGGTGTTCTGGTCGCTGCCCGGTTGAGGGCCGCCAGGGAACAGCTCCAGAAATCGGTCGCCGGAGACGTGAAGGTAGATTAGGCGAACGCGACCGTCGTCATGCACCAGCCGGAACGATTCGTGAATGCCGAGCTTTGCGTAGAACACAAGCGAGGCGTCCAGATCGTGACAGCTGAACGCGGTGTGTCCAAGGTCGGTGATGGCCATGGCGGTGTGTTCCTTTCGAGAGTGTGAATGTCCAATCGTGATGCGTCGGGCCAGCATGGCGCCATTGTGTGGGAGGGTGCGCGATATGTCACGCGGTTGCGTTTCCGGATGTCCCATGACATTCCATCGTCTTTGCGATATAACGGCAGCCAGACAGGTGACTCGCTCACGCGCATGCCAAGAATGCGTCGGCTCGTACGAGCATGGAACAGTCGACGACCGGTCAGCCGGCTTCGGGAGAAAGGGGAGGATGTGGCGCGCTCAACTTCGGGTTCGGCCTCGTTATCGCCTCAGGCAGCCAATCATGCCGTCACCCCTCGCACGTCGTCCGTGTGGCGGCGGATGTGGAGCAACCGGGCGGTCTATCTGTTTATCCTGCCCGGATTCCTCTGGTACGTGGTCTTCCACTACCTGCCGATCCTCGGCAACGTCATCGCCTGGAAGGACTACAACATCTTCATCGGCATCCAGGCGAGCCCCTGGGTCGGCTGGGAGAACTTCCAGGCCATTTTCACGGACCCGGAGTTCGAGGTCGCGCTGCGAAACACGCTGATCATCGAGGGCTTGCAGTTGGTGTTCGCCTTTCCGGCGCCGCTGGCGCTGGCGTTGCTGCTCAACAGCCTGATCAGTGAGCAGGTCAAGCGCACCATCCAGAGCATCGTCTACCTGCCGCACTTCCTGAGCTGGGTGATCGTGATCGCGGTCTGGCAGCAACTCTTCGGCGGCGACGGGTTCCTGAACCAGATCCTGCTCAACCAGGGCTTCGACCGCGTCAACATCATGAACAATCCGGACACGTTCAAGCTCCTGGCCGTGATGCAATCCATCTGGAAGGATGCGGGGTGGGGGACGATTATCTTCCTCGCCGCATTGACCAAGATCGACGTCCACCTCTACGAGGCCGCGGCGATGGACGGCGCGGGCGGTTGGCGGCGGCTGATCAACATCACCCTTCCAGGTATCCGGTCGGTGATCGTGCTGCTGCTGATCCTGCGACTGGGGTCGATGCTGACCGTCGGATTCGAGCAGTACTTCCTGCAGCGTGGAGCCGTCGGGGCGGACGCCGCCGAGGTGCTGGACACCTTCATCTATTTCCGGGGAATCGTGAACGGGGACTGGAGCTTTGCCGCCGCGGTCGGGATATGGCGGGCGATTATCGGCGCGCTGCTGATCTTTGGCGCGAACTGGCTGGCGAAGAAGTTCTTCGATGAGGGGATTTTCTGATGGCGACGTACGAAACCACGAATCCCCGACCGGATGCCGCCACGCTCGCCGGAGCTGATATTCCCCGGCGTCGCCGATCATCAGGCGGACGACCGCCCTGGATGGAACGACCGCCGTTGTGGGTGACGGCGCTCAAGACGATCACGCTCGCGGTGATCGTGATGATGATGGTCCTGCCGTTCCTGCATGTCTTCGCCGTCTCGCTGTCGTCGTACGAGGATGTGCTCGCCGGCGGGCTGGTGCTGTTCCCGAGTAACCCGACGCTGGCCGCCTACGAGGCGATTTTCCGGGGCGGCATCGTGGTGCGGGCGTTGCAGGTCAGTATTGGGCTGACCCTGTTCGGCACGCTCGCGCAGATGATCTTCACCACCACGATGGCGTGGGGCCTCTCGCGTCCGGGCGTTCCGGGCTCGCGGGGGCTCTTGTTCGTGGTCCTCGGCGCGCTGTTGATCGCACCAGGTCTCATCCCGAGCTTCCTGCTGATCAAGGAGCTGGGCCTGCTCAACACCTATCAGGCGCTGATCTTGCCGGGGCTGATCAGCTCGTTCAACCTGGTGATCGTGCGGCAATTCTTC
>JACCVC010000011.1 GCA_013698305.1 Chloroflexia bacterium | reverse complement strand
CCAATGCGGAAGCGCTGGTCGATGCCGCCTGGGTGGAAAACAACAGGAACGACCCGTCGATGGTCGTGGTGGGCTTCATGCCGCTGGATGAATTCGAGCGGGGGCACATCCCCGGCTCGGCGCAGATCGACTATCCCGAACTGGAAGTGACCGACACGTCAGACGCGTCCATCGCGGACTGGCGCGACGACGTGGGACGGTTGCTGGGCAACCTCGGCATCACGCCGGACAGCACCGTCGTCGCCTACGACGAGGGAACCTTGTTCGCGGCGCGGCTCTGGTGGATTCTGCGCTACCTTGGTCATGAGAACGTCACGGTCCTCAACGGCGGAATGCCTGCCTGGCGGGAACTGAGGATCGAGGCAGCTACTGGACCAGCCGATTCCCCGGCGGCGACAAAATCCTATGCCGGCGACCCGCAGCCCGACCGGCTCGCGCAGATGCAGGAGGTGGAGTTGAGCCTGGACGACGATGCGGTGGTGATACTGGACGCGCGGACACCTGAAGAGTACGTCGAGGGCCACATCCCCGGCGCGGTAAACCTCAACTTCCCGCTGAATGCGCTGCCCGAGCCGCCCAAATTTTGGAAACCCGCCGACGAACTGATGGCGATGTACGAGGAGGTCGGGGTAACGCCAGACCTGCAGGTCATCCCCTACTGCTCGACCGGCGTACGGTCGGCGGTGACGGCATTCACGCTCCACCTGATCGGCTATGAGGATGTGGCCTTGTACACCGGTTCCTGGCTGGAATGGGAAGCGGACCTGGACACGCCCAAAGCGGAGGGCGACCAGTCGTAGCGGCTGCCGAGACGCCGATGGCACCGTTCGCCCCACGCGGACGAACCAGGTGGCCCACCCGCGTCTTCGCGTGATGTCGAATCGTGTAAAGGCGCGGCGATCACCGTCGCCTACCCCATCGGGAAGACCCTGGTCGGCTCGATCAGGATCGTGACCCGCGTTTCATCAGGTTGATGGAACGGATAGACATCCGCGCCGATGTACTTCTTCGCCAGCCTGTCGATCACCTCATCACCGTTCTCTTCGGACAGCTCCGCGACCTTGCCGCGAACCTCGAGGTAGCGCTGGGTGTTGTCTGGATCCTGCACCATGACCGTGACCTGCCCGCCGCGCTCGACGAGATTCTTGTGCTTCTGCCGACCAGCGGCGGTGTTTAACCGGATATAGCCATCGTAGAACTCGCCCCATACCGGATTGACCTGGATCGACCCGTTCGGGTTGATCGTGGCGAGGTTGTAGAGCACGGGCTTGTCGAGCAACTGCTGAAAATCGTCTGGAATCTGAACCATCTGACACGTTCTCCCGGTGGCGGCAAGCCACCCTGTAGGGTAAATACTTCCGATGTGACGCTCGACGGGGTTACGCAATCCGAGGACCCCAAACCGGCCAAGCGAACACTTCCCTTTGGGAACTATTAGGCCATACGTGGAAATAGTTGTCAAGCAGCGGTATCATGTATGCCACCTGTTTGCGTGTGGACAGACCACACCTTGCCGTGACCGGGAAAAGGATCAATATCAATGTCACTCCGGATTGACTACACCAAATCCCAGCAAGCCATCTACAGGGCTATGGGAGGAGTCGGAAAGGCGATCAAGGACACGGGTCTCGAACTGTCGCTGATCGAGCTCGTCAACATCCGCGCATCGCAGATCAATGGTTGCGCCTATTGCCTCTCACTGCACATCCCTGACGCGCTCAAGACAGGGATCACGCAAGAGCAGATCGATCTCGTCTCGGCCTGGGAGGAATGCGGTGACCTGTTTACCGATCGGGAGCAAGCGGCGCTGCGCTGGACCGAGCACAACACCTGCATCGCCGACACGGGACATGACGACGAGGCGTGGGCAGCCGTTACCGCAGTGTTCAGTGAGGACGAAGCGATGGCCCTGACCTGGGCGATCGCGGCGATCAACACCTGGAATCGGATCGCGGTCCCGATGCGGCGTCCGATCAGACGCGTGGGCGCATAGCCAGATCGCCGCCCGCCTCCGTCGCCACAGCCAGCACCCGAGCGGGCCGTCGCCCTTGTCGTTCGCCTGCTCCCGACTGGCACATAAGC
>JACCVC010000333.1 GCA_013698305.1 Chloroflexia bacterium | reverse complement strand
ATCGACGATCGGACCGACCGGCACGTCGGGATTGTCGCGATGCAGCACGTAGAGGTCGATGACGTCGACGCCCATGCGGTCGAGCGACTCGTGGAGGTCGCTGGTGATGTCCTCCGGGGTGACGCGGTCGCGACCGTCGTAGGGATGCGCGCCCTTGCCCAGGATCACGGTTTGGTCGCGGACGCCGCGACTGGCGAGCCACGCGCCCAGCGCCCGCTCGCTCTTGCCCATGCCGTAGCCGTGGGCGGTGTCGAAGGTGCGACCGCCCTGCTCCCAGACGGCGTCGAGGAGGTCATCGGCGGCGGGCTGGTCGTCCGGGGAGATCATCACCGTGCCCTGAACGATCCGGCTCAGTGGGGTCGGGATGCCGTCCAGCGATTGATATTCCATGAGAGGTGGCCTTTCGATGTTGTCCGTTGTCAGGCGGTCGCGAGGTCGGCGTCGTAGGTCAGGCCCCACTGCTCGCGGATCGTATCCATCGTGCGCATGATCGCCAGCGTCTCGTCGAGCGGCATGATGTCGCTCTCGGAGCGGCCCGCGCGGAGGCAGTCCATGACGTGCACGGCCTCGTACTGGTAGCCGTTGCCCTCGGTCAGCGCGAAGTCGTGGACCTCGGCGTCTGCTCCTGTGCCGAGCCGGACGGTGAGACCCTCCGGCTTGTGCCAGTCCTCGTGGATCTCGATCCGCCCCTTGGCGCCGACGAGGGTGGCGATCGCGTGCGGCGTCACGCGCGAGCTGAAGACGATGCTGGCAATCGCGCCCGACTGGTAGCCGAAGAGGACGCCGGCCTGGTCGTCGACATCGGAGGGGGCCATGTGGGCGAGGGTGGTGATCCGGTCCGGGGCGCCGAGAAAGTGGGACGCCAGCGAGATCGGATAGACGCCGCCGTCGAGCAGGATGCCGCCGCCGAGTTCCTTGGCGAAGAGACGGCTGGAAGTGTTGAACGGCGAGCCCCAGCCGACCGCGACCGTGAACAACTCGGGGTCGCCGATGGCGCCGGACTGGACCAGCTCGTGCGCCGTGCGGATGGCGGGGCGGAAGCGGGTCCACATTGCCTCCATCAGGAAGAGGTTCTTGTCGCGGGCGGAGGCGATCATCTCTTCGGCCTCGCGGGCGTTCATGGCGAAGGCCTTTTCGCAGAGGACCGCCGTGCCGTGGTCGAGGCAGAGCAGCGTGGCGTCGCGGTGACCGGGATGCGGGGTGGCGACGTAGACCACGTCGATATCCGGGTCGGAGGCGAGGTCGGCGTAACTGGCGTGGCGATGGGGGATGTCGTAGGCATCGCCGAAGGCATCGGCGGTGGCCTGGGCGCGGCTGCCGACGGCGACCAGCTCCGCGCCGGGGGCGGATTGGAGACCGGTCGCGAACTTCTTCGCGATGCTGCCGGTGCCGATGATGCCCCAGCGGATGGTCGATGGGTTTGGCTCAGTCATGTGTGGAATCCCTTGCGATTGGTGGTAGGGAGATGGTGGCGTTCCTCGCACGCTTTTCGTGCGTATCGTTGCCGTTGGCGGCTGCTGCTGCGATGCTGACGCATTCGAAATTGCGCGTCACGGTCGGCAGTCACAATCTGGAGATAATGATGGCAGACATGCTGTTGGTCAATGGGAAGGTCAGGACCTGCGACCCGGAAGGGCCGAGCGCAGCGGCGGTCGCGATTCGGGACGGTCGGATCGTGGCGGTTGGTGACATCGCGACGGCGCGGTCGGCGTTGCCCGGCGCCGCCGAGGTCGATCTCGGCGGGGCGACGGTGATTCCCGGCCTGATCGACCCCCACAACCACATGCTGGCGACCGGCCAAATGCTGGGAGAGATGTCGCTATACGACGTGCGCTCGATCGGCGAGCTTCAGGATCGCGTGCGGGATGCGATTGATGGCGTGCCCGCCGGAACCTGGATTACCGGTCGCGGGTGGGACGAAACGCTGCTGGCGGAGGGGCGGATGCCGACCCGGCACGACCTCGATGCGGTGGCGCCGGATCATCCGGTGATGCTGCAACGGGTCTGGAACAAGCTGGTGGTGAACAGTTGCGCGTTGCGGACCATCGGCATTGACGCGAGCACGCCCGACCCTCGGTCGGATGTGAACTACGCCGGTGGGTTTGATCGCGAGCCGGATGGGCACCCGACCGGCATCTTCCGGGACCGGGCTAAGTCGCTGGTGCTCGACGGGATGCCGCATCCGTCGGGCGATGATCTGGTCGAGGCGCTGGGACGAGCGTGTCGCGCCTACAACGCGGTCGGCATCACCACGATCGTCGATCCGGGGCTGCAACCTGAGCAGATCGACGCCTATCATCGCGCGGCGGAACAGGATGTCCTCACCGTTCGCAGCGACCTGCTGATGGCGGCGTGGGGGTTCGTGCCCGCCGCCGATGAGCCGGTGCTGGAGGCGCGGATTTCCGGGATGCGCGACTTGCGGGCGAAGGACAGTGCGCTGGCGCGGTTGGCGGGGGTCAAGCTGTTGCCGGACGGCGGTGTCGGCGACCGCACCGCGCGGCTGCTGGAGCCCTATGAAGGAGAGCCGGACAACTACGGCGTCTGGGCGATTCCGGAAGCGGAGTTGCCGGATCGCATTCGCTGGGTGCATGATCAGGGGTGGGCGATGGACATCCACACTTGCGGGGATGCCGCGCAGCAGGTGAGCGTGCGGGCGTTCGCGGAGGCGCAGGAGGCCAACTCGAATCCGGATTTGCGGCATCGCGTGCATCACGCCTACCTGCCCACGCCGGATACGCTCGAACGCATGGCGCGGCATCGGATTCCGGCGGTGATAAGCACGCCGTTCATCCGGTCGCTGGGCGAGAGCTTCGTGCAGTCGCTGGGCCCCGTGCGGGCGGATCAGATGATGCCATTCCGCACCTATCTGGATCACGGCGTGCCGCTGGCGGGGTCGTCCGATTCGACCGTCGCCGATTTCAACCCGTGGGTGGGGATGGCGACGGCGATGACGCGGGAGACGGTCACGGGGCGGGTTCTGGGCGCGGATCAGGTCCTGACGGCGACGGAGGCATTGGCGCTGTACACCAGCGGGGCGGCGTTCGCGATGGGCCGGGAAAGCGACCTGGGACGGATCGCGAACGGCTTGCGGGCAGACCTCGTCGTGATCGATGCCGATCCGTTTGGCGGCGACGTTTCCCCCGAGGAGATGATGGATACGAAGCCGGTTGGCGTGATGCTCGACGGGCAGTGGGTGTTTGGCGGCTAATTGCGAGTGGCGAGTGCTTGAACCACGGGC
>JACCVC010000302.1 GCA_013698305.1 Chloroflexia bacterium | reverse complement strand
AATGGTCCCACCCGTGATTATACGGATGAAGGCCACAATTGGGAATAGCTGGCACGGCTCGATTTTCTGACAGGTCCACTCACGTCGCGGCATCCGCCACCAGCCCAGATGGCACATCGATTGCCTGACGATGACGCACGTCGGCGGACATCACGGGCGAGGTTGCCATTCCACGATTCAGAACGAGCGTGCAAGGAGTGTATCCACCATATAAGATCGCTTTTCGGACCACGGGAACCCCGGGCCGGTCGGGTGCAGGTCTACGGATGCTTGCCCGGTTGCCTCCTGCTGTCGATCCTCGCCTCCATCGTCCTGACGATTCTGCTGAACCTGATTCTCAACTGGTTCTGACGGTCTCGGTTCCTCTCTTAAACGAACTCAACCCCACGAGATTTCACCAGAGCGCCGCTTCGCCCACAGCCGCCACCAGACAATCACCACCTGTATCAGGGCAAGACCGACGAGCACAGCGAACAGCGCCTCATAGCCGAATCCGGAGATAACCGCGCCGGCGACGAGCGGAAAAGCCAGGATCGCCGTCTGGAAGAATAGTCCGGCCATCGGCAGCACCCTCGGTCTCACCGCCTCCCCGGAGACATTTACGGCCTGCGCCTGCGCGGTCGGGAGGGCCAAGCCGTAGCCCAATCCCAGGCACAACGCCGCGAGCGCGTATAAGACAGTACTGGATCCGACAAGAAGGAATGACGCGGTGGCCACGGCCGTCACGCTCACCGAGACAGCGATTACCAGTTGCGTATCGAAACGACCAGCGAACCCGGCAAGCACAAACCTGGAGAAGATGACGGCAACGGTGTAGCTGACGAAGAAGAACGCGTAATCCAGGCCCCTGGCGGAGGCAAATGTAGCCTGGAACTGGGTCATCGACGTGAAGAGGCACGCAAACAGGAAGATGATAACCAGTGAATAGATGGCTTCCGACCCCACGATTCGACGCAGCGCGGCGCTGAAGCCGATGGTGACTGTAGGATCGTCGTTCTCATTGCGCTGAGAACGCTTGGAATCCGGTGTGAGCCTCCCAACGAGCAACGTAGCAATGGCCGCAAACAGGCAGATCACGCCCGCGATCGTGAACACGCCACGCAAACCGATCCCAGCGTCTATCAGCAACCCGGCAGTCACCGGTCCTGAACCAATTCCGATTTGTTGGGTACCGGTGAGATAGCCGAAGTAGGTCGTTCTACCGTCGTCGGTGACCATCTCGCTCATCACCATCGGCGTTGCCGTGTACACCACCGCCCAGGCGGTGCCGAGTAGCACGCCCACACCGATCAGGGGTGTCCAGCTTTCCGTGACAAGGGCCGCGCCAAGGACGCCAGACGCGTAGATCACTATCGCCAGCGCAACCACCGTGTGCGGCCGCAGCATGTCCGGGTAGCGGATCAGCGTGCCGATGCAAACCACCGCCGTTACGGTGGCCGACGCGAGGATCACCCCGAAGTTCGCCTCGTCGCCACCGAGTTCCTGAACGTAAAGCGGCAGCAACAACACCATCCCGAAGCCGGTTGAGATGCCGAGCGTGCCCACGAGCAGCAGCGCCATCGCACCTGGGCGGACGCCATGCCTCATCCTCTTTGCCTCCTTCCCGTCCTCTATTGCTGGAACACATCGCTATGGATTGTTACTCGCGATGCTAATGCGCTGGTGCTATCGTGTCCAACGAAAATATGTGATGCTAGCTATCGACATTATCGATAGCTATTGATGGTGCCGATAGGGGGAATCTTGATGGAACTCAGACATGTGGAGACGTTCAGGGCGGTCGCAAAGGAGCTCTCATTTTCCAGGGCAGCGTTCAACCTTGGATACGTCCAGTCGAGCGTGAGCGCACAGATCGCCGCTCTGGAGAGAGATTTGGGGCTGCCGCTCTTCGACCGCCTCGGCAGGAGCATCAGACTGACCGACGCCGGGCAGGTGATGTTCTTCTACGCCGGAAGATTGCTCGACCTGGCAGAAGAAGCAAGGACCAGCGTATCGGAAGTCGGACTGAAAGCCGGCGTCGTCACAGGTACGTTGACAGTCAGCGCACCTGAGACATTGCTCACTTATCGCCTGCCACGCCTATTGGCGGAGTTTCATCGTCGCTACCCAATGGTGCGGCTCTCGGTCAGGCCGAGCGTCGTCGGTCGGCTTACGGGCGGGACGCAACGGGCGATCGAGGAAGGACGTGTGGACGTTGCCTTCGTTCTAGATCACGAACTCGAGGAGTCGTTGGGCTTCACCGGACTGGTCGTGGAGCCGCTTGTCGGAGAAGCGATAACCGTGATCGCGCCAGCCGGACACCCACTTACGGGCGTCTCCTCCGTGGAACCAGGGCATCTAGCGAGCAAGGCGGTTCTGCTGCCCGAAGCGCCAGAGGCGGGTTGCGCCTATCGCGGCGTCTTCGAGCGGCAACTCGCAGATGCGCGGGTGATCCCAGCCGAGACGATCGAGTTCACCAGCATCGAGGCAGTTAAACAGTGTGTAGCCGCCGGCATGGGCATATCGGTTCTGCCAACGGTTACGGTAAGTGCGGATTTGGCAACCAGCAGGCTGGTCGCTCTCGATTGGAACGGAGAATTTCGGGTGCAAACCCAAGTCGCCTACCACGCCGACCGATGGAAGTCACCGGCCTTCGCGGCGTTCCTCAAAACGACACGCGAGGTCTTCGGAATTGCCGCCGGGTAGTGTCGGCATATGTTAAAGATGCCGACACCACGCCGTCATCGGACTGCGCCCCCGGTTCGCCCAGAGGTGGTACGGGAGCGCCTGCATTGCCACCGCGGTCAGTCCGGGTCGAGGCCGACCGCGTAGTGATCGAGGATGGCGCCAAGCTGTCGGGAATCTCGCAGGATGTTGTGGTCGCAGGTGGAGTGCAGGATATCGCCAACCCGGTCGAACAGCACGACCGACAGCCGCGCCTGGTCATGGCAGGCACGATAGAGGATTCCATCCGGCTGTTGTCGATGACGCCAGAGCTCCAGCGCCCATTGCCGGGTGATGTGGCGCTGCTTCGTGGTGCTGATGCGACCGTCAATACCCAGCCGGCTGAAGCCGTACCCGTCGGCAAGGTTGACGAGGTGGACGGTGGCTGGGTCGACATCGACCTCGATTCGGCACAGGCAGCGCCGGGCCAGGTCGGTTTCGGAGACGAGACGCATCTCGCGACCGGCAGTCACCATGCTCGCACCGAAGGTCTCGATGAACGCGCCGAACGGGTCACTCGACAGATAGAGCACGCCGTACTCGCCATTGGGGGCGTTGAAGCGATCGGCGATGGGACGGAAGTTGAAGGCGACCGGCGAGTACGAGCGATCGAGCAGGTGGCTGCGATAGAGGTTCAGGCCCTGGTCCGCCAGGGTCGTCAACGGCAACTCCCGCTGGTCCAGGTCGACCGGTGACGACGGGATGCGCTCGACGCCAGGCTGGTCAGGGCCAGCGTCAGGCGGCGGACTGTTCGCCATACTGCCGGGCGGAGTCGACGACGGCGCTCACCTCGCCGGCGCGGAGGACATCGACCGGGCGACGACCGTCCAGCCAGGCGTTGTCGTTGAGCAGGAAGGCGAGCTGGATCCACGGGCTAAGGTCCGCCAGCGCCGCCAGAACCTCCTTCAGGCCCGGCAGGACGCCGTCGGCCACGAACTGCCAGGCCGGGTAGCGATAGCCGCGACGGCCCAACTGGACGGCAAGGAGGCTCCCCCGCTTCCGCCGGTTGTCGATCGCCTGACGGCTAACTCCAAGGATTTCGCTGGACTCCCCGGCGGTCAACGTGCCGCCGTCAGCCGCGAGCAGCCGCTCCCGCACCTGCATGCCACGCAGCCGCGCCGGGGCGAGCGGATCGCGCTCTGTCAGGTACGCCAACGCCTCGGGCTGATCGAGCAGCCTCAGCAGCACGGCATAATCCGACGTCGCCCCGAGCACCAGGTTCAACTGCTTGCTGCTGGTGGCCTTCGTCAGGTTGGTGACCGCGCCCAGGATACGGGCGACCGCATCGTCCTTGCCCTGTTGTTGGCTAACAACCCGCCAAAGCTCGGAGGTGGCCTCCAGCGTGTCGGCGGGGGTGGTGGTTGCGATGTCGGCGAGACGGTCGATCACTGGCGCAGATGTTGGCAATGCCATCGTTGATCTCCTCGGGCGTTGCGCGTCAGCGGCACAGGTTGATCGCTCACCGACCTTCTAACGTTGCCCAGATAGCATCATACCTTCAACGATGCAAATTCGCAACCCTTTGCGGAGAACGGAGAACTACTGAGACTCGCCCATCCTCTGCGCGGGACAACGCGAGACCGGCGAAAAGGCCGAACCTTCGGCGGGCTCTGGGCAGGCTCCGGGTCGGCGCTACAGAAGTGTGCGTTCCCAGTCCTCGAACTGAAGGACCCGGCGGAAGCCAACGGCTTCGTACAATCGCCGCGCAGGGTCGCTTTCAGCTCGCGTCGCGGAGACAACAACAGCATGTTTGCCGCCCATGGCTGTCAGCCGCTGCATTGCATCAAGCAACAACGCCTTCCCAAAAGCCTAGACCCCGGAATTGCACCGATGTCCCAACCGGCTCGAACTCGCCGGTCTGGGTCTGTGTGTCCCACCAGACGATGCAATAGGATGCCAGGCGCTCATCAGGCGTAACCACCACCAGATCCAGCTCCGGCCGATACACCGGTTTTGTTCGCAATCGCAGGTAGCCATCGACCGTGAAGCGTGATGGATGCCACACTTCCCGATGGAGCGCCACCCGAGCCTCGATCTCGGCGGGAACATCTGGTCGAATGGGACGAATCACCGCCCCCATCGGCAACACGGGCGTTGCGATACAACCGACGAGATCACGGCTGTTGAGCTGATAGTCGGCGTTCCCATTCGGCCGGTAACCGATCCTGGTCAGCGTGGCTTTGAGCTGGTGATCGGTTGACGCGACCTCGGTGACGACCGTCCTGATCGGGTCGCCATCCAACGCACTCGACGCCAGGTGCGCTTCTGCCCAGTGAACCATCTTCGCAATCGTCGTTGCCTGTCCGGGGAGGGTTGTATCGACATGGATTCCATAACGGCCCGGTGGGGACAACCAGACGAACCCAAGTAATGCTCCCTCGTGATCCTCGAACAGGCACACGGTGGTTTCCGGGACAATCGTGAGATTCTGGAACAACCCCCACACCACATCACCTCGATGGAGGTGCCCGGCATCGTGGCCGTCCCGCTGCGCCGACGCGGTGACGAGTGCCAGCATCCGCTCGAGATCGCGCTCGTCCCGGTAGAATCGAGAGTGCCGTTGGCTCATGAGCTAATCCTTTCGGAGCCACACCGTCATCGGACCGCGCTCCCGGTTCGCCCACAGGTGGTACGGGATCGCCTGCATCGTCACCGATTCCAGCGCGTCGCCACGTCCCTCGCCCACCTCCCGGTAAAGCACATCCGCCCACCCCGCATCCGGTGGATCGAGCTCCGCCGTGCCCGAGATCACCACACACCCGCCGAGCAGTTCTGGCCGCCACCCGGGATGGAGGTCGCGCGCGTTCCCGAGCACCAGGTCGCGCACGTCGCCCCGCGGGTTGTCCGCTGCCTCGACGCAGTAGAGCAGCGGACCGCGCATCAGCGCCACCCGCCCGGCGCTATCGGTCACGCGAGGGTGGGCCTCCAGCCGCCGGATTCGCATCGGCAGCCGGAGGCGAACCCGATCACCGACCGACCAGCTCCGGTTGAGCGTCGCGTACTGGCCCGCCGCCGTCTCTTCCATTGAAAGCGAATCGCCGTTGACCTCGCCGGTCGCTCCCCGCGCCCACCCCGGGATCCGCACCTGAAGGGTCAGGTTGCCCGCGTCGACGAGTTCCGTCACCTCGATCTCGATGTCGCCATGCCACGGGTAGCGGGTGCGCACCTCGAAGGCAATCGACCCGCCAGCGGGAAGGTCAACGCGCACCCTGCCTTGCGCAAGCAGGTGCAGCCAGACGGTATCGTGCAGCGCATCCGCCTCGCCGACGGCGCGATCGGTGGTGACGGACGCGACCATCCCCGGCAGCATCGCCAACAATCGGGCGATGTTGGGCGGACAGCAGGCGCACCCGAACCAGGGTTGGCGATGATGGTGACCGTCGTCTTCAAGTGGATTCTGATAGAAGTAGTGTTCGCCGTAGAGCGAGAGTCCGGACAGCAGCGCGTTGTACAGCGTGTGCTCGATCGCGTCGGCCCAGCGAGTATCGTCATCGGCGGCCAGCGCCATCATCCGCCACGCCCACATGACGCTCCCGATCGCCGCGCAGGATTCGGTGTAGGCGCGGGCGTTGGGAAGCTCGTAATCCGCCCCGAACGCCTCGCCCTCCCAACGCGAGCCGATGCCGCCGCTGACGTAGCTACGGCGAGAAACCTGGTTGCGCCACATCGCGTCGAGCGCGGAGCGGAGCGCCAGATCACGCTCCTCGGCCAGCAGGTCGGCGGCGCCGGCGTTGAGGTAGACCGCCCGCACCGCATGACCGACCATCTCGCTTTGGTGGCGCAAGGGCGTCGCGTCCTGATGATACGGATCGCCGCCGATCGTGCCCCTGCCCCGCACGTCGATGAAGAACCGCGCCGTGTCGAGATAGCGCCGGTTGCCTGTAAGCCGGTAGAGCTCGACCAGCGCCATCTCGATCTCCGGATGCCCATCGGTCTCTTCGCGCCTGCCCTCGCTGGCCGGTCCGAAGACCGTGCAGATCAGGTTGGCGAACCGGGTGGCGACGTCAAGCAGGCTCCTCTCTCGCGTCGTGCGGACATGGGCAACCGCCGCCTGGATCAGGTGCCCGGCGCAGTAGAGCTCGTGGCAATCCTTGAGGTTGCTCCAGCGCAGGGTCTCACGCTCGCAGGAGAAGTACGTGTTGAGGTAGCCGTCATCGTGCTGGGCGCTGGCGACGATCCCGATGGTCGTGTCGATCAGTCGGATGATCTCTTCCCGCTCCTCATCGGAGGCCTGCGCCAGCGCCCAGCTTGCCGCCTCCAGCCACTTGTAGACATCGGAATCGTTGAAGTAGAGACCGCTGAACTCGCCCTCGCACTCGCCAGCAACCCGGCGGAAGTTGTCCAGCCTCCCCGTCTCCTCCAGAAACCGGTACTGCCCCGGGATCGTGCGCTGGCGGTTGATGCGGATGCGCGGCGCCCAGACCGGATCGTCGAGCGTCACCGCGTCGATCGGGACGGGGCGGTGGGCGGCCAGCGGACTCGACCGCACATCGACCGGGGTGGCGATCAGGTTGCCGGGATCAAGGTTCAGGGTCTGGCTCATGACGAGATTCTCCGGGATAATGACGACGATGCCTCGCTCGCT
>JACCVC010000269.1 GCA_013698305.1 Chloroflexia bacterium | reverse complement strand
TCAGGGGCGACAGCAGGTTCGGCAGGATGTGCCGGAAGAGGATTCTCCGGTCCGAGCATCCAACCGTGCGGGCGGCGTCGACGAACACCTCTTCCCTCAACGACAGGACGAGGCCGCGGGTGACGCGGGCAAAGACCATCCATCGGGTCACCGCCAGGACGAGAATGACCTTCCAGACGCCGGGGCCAAGGACATAGAGCACCAGCAGGGCGGTCATGAGCGACGGAAACCCCATCTGCGTGTCGACCAATCGCATGATGATATCGTCGACGATACCCCGGTAGTATCCAGCGATCAGGCCCAGCGTGACGCCGACAAGTCCCGAGAACACCGCTCCAGCAACACCCACCGCCAGCGAGATACGGGCTCCGTAAATGAGGCGGCTCACCAGGTCGCGGCCGAGCTGATCGTTGCCGAGGACATGGGGCAAAGCTCCATCGGCCTCGGCGTCGGTCATAGGGGGCATGTTGCGGAGCATCAGGCTCTGCGCCTCAGGTTCGTGTGGCACGACCAGCGGAGCGAATATGGCGGCGAAGATGAGCGCCAAGAGAAAGATCACCGCAAGCAGCGTCGGTTTCTCGCGGAGCAGGGCGCGAGAATAGAGCCGCAGGTTGCTGGTGCGGGGCCGTTGGCCGGAATCCGAATTGGATGGCGCCAGCCCGGGAGTGGCGGCGGCATTGCTTGCATTGCTCATGTGTATCGCACTCGCGGATCGAGGAGCGTATAGGCCAGATCGACAATCAGGTTGGCGGTGACGATCATCACCGCGATCGTCATCACCGACGCCTCGATCAATGGAAGGTCCCGGCGCTCAATCGCCTGGATGAGCAGGACGCCGACCCCTGGCCAGCCGAAGTGCGTCTCGATCACGACCGCTCCGTTCAGGATGACCGATGCCTCATCACCGGCGAGCGTCACGACGGGGATGAATGCGTTCTTGAGGGCGTGGCGGAACACGACCACCCGCTCCTTCAACCCCTTGGATCTCGCGGTGACCATGTATGGCTTGGACATCTCGTCGAGCATGGCGCTGCGCACGACCTGGCTGATCCGGCCCATGGGGCGCACCGCCAGCGCCACCGCTGGCAGGATCACGTAATCCAGGCCGCCATATCCCGAGGTCGGCAACCAGCGGAGCTGCACTGCGAACAGCAGGATCAGCATCAGGCCCAACCAGAAGTCGGCGGTCGACACGCCACCGAGCGAGAACACGGTCACCAAGCGGTCGGCAACGGACCGCGGTCGCACGGCGGAGATGATGCCCAGAAGAATCGCGAGAGGGACAGAGAGCAGGAGGGTGACTCCAGCGAGATAGAGCGTCGCCGGTATCCGGTCGAGGACGATCGGGAGTGCCGGCACGCGCTGCCAGATCGAATCGCCAAAATCGCCCTGCAGGAGATTACCCATGTACCGGCCAAACTGCACGTGGATCGGGTCGTTAAGGCCCAGGGTGTCCCGCAACGCCTGCACCTGCTCCTCAGTCGCCTCCGGTCGAAGCATCAGGCGGGCGGGATCGCCCAGCATGTGCGTCACGAAGAACACGACGATGACCAGACCGAACAGGATGATGAAGGAATGCAGCAGGCGTCGGATCAGGTAACGAGCGATGGCGACAACCTCCTGGCTTGAATGGACCCACAGTGACCGGCGTGATTGCTAATGCCTCGACAGGAACCACGCCGGGTCTGTTCTGCTCGTCTGCGCCTCTCTACGAGAGTTGCATCTCCTTGAGGAGAATGAATCCGTCGAGCCGAGGCTCCCACGCCACGTTTTCCGCCAGACCGTAATTCAGCGGCATGTGGATGATGGGGATCGACCCATAATCCTCGTAGTACAGCCGGGTGACTTCAGCCAATGCCTCTTCTCGCTCCTCGCCCGTGAGCGGAATCGCGGCATCCAGGGCCTCGTCCACCTCGGGATTGCAGTACGTGGAGGAACCGCCGTCGCAGCTGTAGTACGCCTGCGCCGTGCTGCTGACATCCATGATCTCGTTACCGTGCGGGTTCGTGGCAATCCAGCCACGATCATCGGGAACATCGCTGTAGTTGAGGTCGAACTGCTCGTTGTATTGCGCGATCTCAATCACTTCACTGGAGGCATTGAGCCCGATCTGATTGAGCTGGTTTGCCACATACTCGGCGAATTCGTCGTTCCTGAGGTAAATGCCCTGACGGGTGACGACGTTAATGGGGGCATCGACAGGGACACCGTCCGCGGCGGCTTCTTCAACAAGCGCGGTCGCCTGCTCCAGGTCGTAGGGATATGGCTCCAGCTCCTCGTTGTAGCCCGTCGCTGACTCGCCCACAAGTTGAGACGCCGGTTCGCCGCCGCCAAACAATTGATCGGCGATGGCCTGCTTGTCCACCGCCAAGCCGATGGCTTGCCGGATCCGGATGTCGCTCATGGCAACATGCATCGTGTCCATGCGCAGGAAGATGGTTTCGACACTCGACGCCGTGAGGCATTGTGGTGTTGTGGCGCAATCCTCAGGCGAGAGGAACCGGGCGAATTGCGCCTCTCCCGTCGTCACCATCGCGGCGCGAACGGCGGACTCTTCCCGGAAGACGAACTCCGCCTCCTGGATGGTTGCCTGGCCGAGCGCGTCGTCGGCGGTGTGCCCCCACCAGTCCGGATTTACTTCCATGAGGATGTACTGACCACGATTCCACTCGCGGAAGATATACGGGCCGGTGCCGATTGGGTTGTCTGGCAGTGTGTCCGGCTCCTCCTGAACCTGGCGCATGCTGGGAAGCGGTGAGAAGTAGAGGCGTGAGGGAAGAATCGGATCAGGCGCTTCCGTGACGATGTCGAGGGTGTACTCGTCGACGGCGGTGGCGGTCATGTCCGGTCCGACGTACTGGTAGATTTGGAAATTGTTCTCAGGCGACCAAGTGTAATTGATGCCGAATGCGGCAACCTCGGCGTTGAACGCTTCGCCGTTGTGGAAGGTGACGCCTTCCCGGAGCTGGAAGCGCCAGGTGACGTCGTCGGTCTGCTCCCAGCTGGTGGCCAACTCGCCGACAAGCTCGTTCGTCTCCGGGTCGCGGTTGAGCAGCGCCTCCTGGATGTTGCGGAGGACCGGGTGGCCATCGGTGCTGTAGGCGCGCCAGTTCTCGAGAGAGTCCGGCTCGACCGTCATCGCGAGCACGATCCTGCCAGACGCATTTGCATCCTGCGCGCTGGCGACGCCAGCAAGGCCAGGCAATACGCCTGATGCCGGGAGGGCAATGCCGAGCGCCGCGGCTCGTGTCACGATGGTACGCCGTGAGTAGTTACGCGCTTTCGCTTCGCGCATGAGGGCTTCGAGACGCCGAAGATCGGACTTTGCCATTGCGAACTTCTCCTGATCGCTAGCTCGGGGTGGAACTCTTGTGCTGAACCAGGTACAACGCCAATACGCATTGCCCCGGAGCCGAGAGTCCCAACCGCATACATCGCTGATGTCGATACCAATCATCAAACACCATGGGTCGGAACGTGTCAACACCACCGTGATTGGCCGTCCTGTTTACAGTTCGGCCCGTCGTCGATATGCTGCCAGATATTAGCGTGTCCGTAAACAGGCTTGAGGAGCATTGCATGTCTCAATACTCTCCGCTACGACTCGAGACGTTCGATCTGTTGCGGCGGGCCAGCACCGCGACCATCACGACGCAGTTGTTTCAACGCGGGCTCCGCAACGTGTTCCTGAACGGCCTCGCCCCGCTGAATCCAACGCATTGCCAGTTCGTGGGCGAGGCGGTCACGTTGCGCAACATCCCGATGCGCGAGGACCTCGATACGTTGGACATCTTCCGCGATCCGGAAAATCCCCAACGCAAGGTTGTCGAGATGGTGGGTCCGGGGCAGGTGCTGGTGCAGGATTGCCGTGGCGATGTCCGGGCAGCATCGGGCGGCAATATCCTCGCGACGAGGATGCGAATGCGTGGCGTGGCCGGGGTCGTGACCGATGGCGCGATGCGAGATTCCCAGGACATCGCCAAACAACCGTTCCCCGTCTTCATCAAGGGACGTTCTGCCTCGCTCAACCTGACCGTGCATCACGCCGTCGACA
>JACCVC010000195.1 GCA_013698305.1 Chloroflexia bacterium | reverse complement strand
AACGGCGGTGCCGAATGCCACCTTCGTCGCCTTCACTGGCACGCCGCTCGACCTGCGTGATCGCAATACCAACCTGGTCTTCGGCGACTACATCGACATCTACGACGTGGGCCGGTCGATCGCCGATGGCGCAACCGTGCCCATCTACTACGAGTCGCGGCTGATCCGGCTCGACCTGCCCGAGAGCGAGCGCGACATCCTCGACCAGGGGTTCGAGGGTCTGACCGAGGAGCAGGAAGAGGCGGAGCGCACCAGGCTCACCTCGAAGTGGGCGCAGCTCGAAGCCGTGGTCGGCACCGAGAAGCGCCTGGGCCAGGTCGCGGCGGATCTTGTCGAACACATCGCCCGGAGGCACGAGGCGCTCGGCGGCAAGGTGATGATCGTGACGATGTCGCGGCGGATCGCCGTCGATCTCTACGACCAGCTCGTCGCGTTGCGTCCGGAATGGCAAGGCTCCACCGACGCTGACGGCGCGCTCAAGGTGATCATGACCGGCAACGCCACCGATCCGCTCGAATGGCAACCGCACATCCGCAACAAGGATCGCCGTGAGCGACTGGCCGAGCGCTTCAAGGACGCCGACGACCCGTTCCGGATCGTGATTGTGCGCGACATGTGGCTGACCGGCTTCGACGCGCCGTCGCTCAACACGATCTACATCGACAAGCCGATGCGGGGTCACGGCCTGATGCAGGCGATTGCCCGCGTCAACCGGGTGTTTCGGGACAAGCCCGGCGGCCTGGTGGTCGATTACCTCGGCATCGCCAACAACCTCAAGGAGGCGCTGCGGACCTACATCCGCGATGATCCGGACGGTCGCCTGCCCGTCGAAAACGTCGACGCGGGGAGCGACGACATCGAGTTCGATCTATACAAACTCGTGGGTTCGATGATCGAGTATCTCCAGCATTGCCGCGACGCGTTCCGGGGCTTCAACTACGATCTCTTCCTCAGCGGCTCGCCGAGCGAGCGGCTCCAGGTCGTCCCGTTGGCGCAGGACTTCCTGATCCAGCGAGATTATCGTGAGGGCCGAACGGTAATCGACCGGTTCATGAATCACGCCACCGCGCTGCTGAAAGCATTCGCGCTGGCAAGCTCGACGCCGGAAGCTCAGAGGATAAAGCGGGAGATCGCCTTCTTCTCCACCATCAAAGCCGCGCTCAGCAAGATCAGCGACCGCGCCAACGGCGTTCGTGACGGCGATCTCGACCATGCCATCCGGCAGCTCGTCGACAAGGCGATCGCCCCGGAAGGGGTGGTCGATGTGTTTGCCGCCGCCGGGCTGGACAAGCCGGACATCTCGGTGCTCTCCGACGCATTCCTGGCCGATGTGCGCGACATGAAGCAGGAGAACCTGGCGCTGGAGCTGCTCAAGAAATTGCTCAACGATGAGATCAAGGCCACAAAACGAACGAGTGTCGTGCAATCGCGCAGGTTCTCGGACAAGCTTCAGGAATCGATCATGCGCTACCACAACCGCGCCCTAGAAACGGCGCAGATCATCGAGGCGTTGATCGAGCTCGCCCAGGAGATGCGGGAGGCAAGCTCTCGCGGCGAGAGACTCGGCATGTTGAACGACGAGGTCGCCTTTTACGATGCGCTCGGCGAGAGCGACAGCGCCGCAAACGTGATGGCCGATGACCAGCTCAAGATCATCGCCCAGGAAGTCGCGGACACGGTCCGCAATAATACCTCGATTGACTGGAAGGATCGGCAACAGGCGCGTGCCAATCTGCGGCGGATGGTGCGGCGCGTGCTGCGGCGGCGTGGCTATCCGCCGGACCAGCAGGAATCGGCAACCATCCTCATCATCGAGCAGGCGGAGTTGCTGGCCGCAACGAACTCCTGAACGGTGCCTCAGTCTGGCATGGAGGATCGAAGCCACGGACGCCCCGTGCCTGACAAGAGGACGATTGGACGGAGCGATGTGTGACACCGTCCGCGAAACACCATGCGGTATGATGAATGCTCAAACGAACGGTAGGCAAACCGATTCCCCCTGAACGATCGCGACGGATTCGACGGTGGACGCAATGCGCAGCGAGACACTCCCGGCGCCCGGCACAATGGGTCCGACGCCGCCACTGGTGGGGCGGACGGTGGAGCGTGTCCTGCTGCGCGAGCACCTTGCCGCCGCGGACACTGACCACGGTCGATTCGTCATGATCGGCGGTGAAGCTGGCATCGGAAAGACAACGATTACCCGAGACCTCATCGCTCCGGCCCACGCATCGGGATACGCCGTCCTGACCGGGCATTGCTACGACCTCATGGCGGCCGCGCCGTACAGTCTCTGGCTGGATTTCGCCGCGCGCTATCGCCAGGCGACGGTAGCGGAGGATGCCCACCCGATTCCATCGGCGCTTTCCAGCCATACCCTCCAGGGATTTACCAGCCAGGCAGAGCT
>JACCVC010000176.1 GCA_013698305.1 Chloroflexia bacterium | reverse complement strand
TTTACCGGCAGATTCCCTCCGTGCGCGCCTACCTCATCGTCGATCAGGACGCCAGGCGTGTCGAACGCCACTTTCGGGACGACGACGGGGTATGGCAACGTGCCGATCTCGTCAACGACGGCGCGTTCCCCGTACCTTGTCCCGAGGCCGAGTTAACGCTGGATGGCATCTACAAGGGTCTATAGGGCGGCAGAACCGGGCTTCCCGGTGTGGTAGCATGGCCTCACAATCGAATATCTGTTCCGCAACGGGAGCCCGGTGGCGCCGGGCTGAGAGGGTCGCCTAGTGACGCGACCGACCGTCGAACCTGATCGGGGTCATCCCCGCGTAGGAATCGGAGAATCCATGTCTCACCATCTCCATAACCTGTCTCATCGAACCAATCGCCGCGCCGCCGTTCAAGGAGCGCTTGGCCTCGCCGCCAGCATCACATTCGCCGGTCGCTTCACTCCCGGCGTGCTGGCCCAGGATCCGACCTCTGTCTCCCTCGCCCTCGACTGGTATCCCAACGCCAACCATGCCGGCCTCTACCTCGCCCAGGACCGTGGCTACTTCGAGGGCGCCAACCTCGCGCTTGATATCTACACGCCCGCCGACCCCGCCGCCGCGCTGCAGACCGTCGGCGCGGGCCGTGACACGTTCGGCATCTCCTACCATTCCGAAATTCTTTTTGCCCGCGAGCAGGAGGTCCCGGTCGTTTCGGTCGCGGCACTGGTCCAGCACCCGCTGAACTGCCTGATGATGCTCGCCGATTCCGATATCGAAACTCCGTCCGATCTGGTGGGCAGGGTGGTCGGCACTGCCGGGCTTCCCAGCGATGACGCGTACCTGCAGACGATGCTGGAGGAGGACGGCGCCAGCATCGACGATGTCGAGGTCGTCAACGTCGGTTTCGACCTCCTCCCCGCCGTGCTGTCAGGTCGGGCCGACGCGGTGATCGGATCCTACTGGACCCACGAGACCATCCTCGCCGAGCGTCAGGGGAGCCCGGTCCGCTACCTCCGGGTCGAGGAGTGGGGCGTCCCCGATTACTACGAGCTGATCGTTGCCGCCGGTGAGGACACCATCGCCGAACAGGGAGACGCGATCAGCGTTTTCCTCGGTGCGCTACAACAGGGATACACCGACGCCATCGCCGATCCCGACGCCGCACTCGAGGTGCTCCTCGCCGCCAGCCCGGACCTCGACGCCGGCGTCGAGCGCGAAGGGCTGGAGCTGCTGATGCCATTGTGGACGTCGGACGGCGACGTGACGTTCGGAACCCAGACCGAAGAGCGCTGGGATGCGTTCGGAAGCTGGATGAAGGAGCAGAGATTGCTCGCCGAGGATGTCGAGATCGCCGCCGCCTGGAACGGCGACTTGCTGCCGGTCAGTGACGCATCGGCCACCCCTGGTGCGACGCCAGCATCCTGATCCGCTTTGGGTGCCGGACGATGTCGGCATACGGGGTGCGATGATTGGATCATGTTCGTCATTCGCATGATCGAGAACAGGACATCCCCATGACCGCATCTGACCCGACCGCCTTCACCAGCCAGCTACGCAACCTGCGCCAGACCCGCCGTTTCTCTGACCGGGCGGTGCCGGACGACGTGCTGAACGAGTTGCTTGAGGTTGCCCGCTGGAGCGGCAGCTCGAAGAACACCCAACCCTGGCACTTCATCGTTGTCACCAACTCCGAGTTGCGGAAGCAGATCGCGGAGGCTGGACCCTTCGCCGGTTTTCTCGAAAGCGCACCGGTGGTGATCGTGCTGGTCATGGCCGGGAGCAACCCGCGCAGCGAGCCGTACGACGAGGGCCGGGTCAGCGAGCGGCTGATGCTCGCCGCAGACGCCCACGGCCTCGGCGCCGGAACCGGGTGGTTCGCGCCCGACGACGGCGGAGAGCGGCGGGTCAAGGAGCTGCTGGGTGTGCCAGACGGAATGGTGATCCGCTCGGCGCTCGGCGTCGGCTATCCCGACGCGACCGATCCCCGGCCGCGTGGCGTCTCCGGTGGCCGCAAGCCGCTGAGCGAGATCGTCTCCCGCGAAAGATACGGCGGCTGAGTTTCCAAATCGTGGGACCACAGGAAGCCCCGGCCACTGTCGGGGTCGGGGCTCCAAAGGCGATTGTCGGGCGGGAGATGCAAAAACCCTTCCTTGCTCAGTGAGCGCCGTCGGCGACCCGGACCGATGACCATGACTCTGGCGTCCGGGTTTCCACCGCCATCTCCGGGCAGCGTCCCTCGACCCAGCGACCGAACCTGACCAGTCCGCGCCCCAGTGTCTGGCGAAACGCCCCCATCATCGGCCCCGACGGCCGGTGCGCAGCGATCGATCGCAGGTATGCCTGCCGCTGCTCCACGATCTCCAACATCACGTATGGTTCCATCACGACGCCAACCTTTCCTCGAACACAACCGAGAACGACACGTCTTCGTGCGACACGACCTCGACCACCCGACCGGGATACTCCAGAAACACCACCGACGCATTGAGGTGCTGGACGATCTGCTCGGCGGGCAGCTCGCCGCCCTCCCACACCGCGTCCTCCGTGGTGTGGCAATCGCCGACCAGCGTCACCTGCCATCCCTCCGACATTGCCCGGAACAAGGTCGCTCGGATGCAGGCGTCGCTCTGCGCGCCGACGATCACCAGATGGGTGACATCCATCGCGTCGAGCGTGTCCGCCAGGGTGGTGTTGGCGAACGAGTCCTGGAACTGCTTGGCGACGACGGTCTCACCGGCATGTGGAGCGATCCGGGCATCGATCCGCCAGCCATCGGCGCCCGCCGCCATGGGTGGATAGCCCGGCTCCTCGTGCTGGACATAGATCACCGGGACGCCTTCGGCACGGGCGCGTTCGGCCAACACGCCGATTCGCTCCACGACACCGTCACGATCCCAGGCGTCGGCCACCACCGCGTTCTGCACGTCGATCACGATCAATGCGGACTTGCCAATCATTCGAATCCCTACCATTGTGGCTCTCCTGAACGATCCAAGGTCACTGTGGACCGGCACAACGTCGATCCTTACGTGATGGCCGACACGGGGTCGGCGCTACGAGTATGCTATCGGACAAACAGGACAGTTTCGGTCCTCGATGCGGAGCAATGTCGATCATTTGTTCGGGTAAACGTACGTTCGCGAATACGGTGCATGAATCGCGCGTGGCCCCGTACGAGCAAAGACCACAACGGCCACAGATTTGTGACGGCGCCGTGTCGATTGTGTGTCAGACGGATGAAGTCAACGAGGGTGTTCCCATGGAAGCAAGCCGCCCAGCCAGCCGGATTCTCTCGATGCTCGAGTTGTTGCAGGATCGGCCCGGCATCACCGGTCCGCAGATCGCCGAACGGCTCGGCGTCAGCGGGCGCACGGTTCGTCGCTATGTCGGCGCGCTGCAGGAGATGGGCATCCCGATCGAGCCCACGCCGGGACGCTACGGCGGGTACCGCCTGTTTTCGGGTTTCCGGCTGCCACCCCTGATGTTCAGCGCGGACGAGGCGATCGGGCTGGTGCTGGCGATCATCGCGGCTCGACCGCACGGCATCACCAGCGACGATCATCCCGCCGAGCGGGCGATCTCGAAGATCGAGCGGGTGCTGTCGCCCGACCTTGCCCGCAAGCTCAACGATGTCCGCGAGGGGGTGATCGTGCCGTCCGGCCTGTGGGATGCCGGCGCGGTGTTTCCCGATCCAGATGTGCTGACCGTCCTGACACAGGCATCGCTCACCAACCACAGAGTCTGGATGCGATACGGTCGGCCGGACGGCGACGAGAGCGCCCGGGAAGTAGAGCCTTACGGCGTTGTGGCGCTGTTCGGACGGTGGTATCTGCACGGCTGGTGCCATCTGCGGGAGGCACGGAGGACGTTTCGGGTGGACCGGATCCGACGGGTCGATCTTCTGGCGGCAACCTTCGAGCGTCCGGAGGGGATCGACGCCCTGGCGGCCGTGGAATCGTCGCTCGCGATGTCACGGAGGTCGCGGGTCAGGGTCCGGGTCGACGCGCCGATCGGCGAGGTACGCTGCCACATTCCGCGGGTGCTGGCGGTGCTGGAACCCGACGGCGACGATCGGACGATGCTGTTGGCGACCTCGGACGAGATGGAGTGGTTTGCCTGGAGACTGCTCGATGTGCCATTCGACATCGAGGTGCTGGAGCCGGCGGAGTTGCGGGACGCGTTCCGGCGCATCGGCGAGCGGACCCTGGCCATCGCCGCGCGAAGCTGAGGGGGCCGTGAGCGAAGCATATCGACACATCCTCGTCATGCCGTTAGTGTTCCCTTACAACGAAAATCCGGTTTCGCAAATGGGCAGACACGGGGTCTGCCGCTACGAGTCATCTGGAATGTGTCGTCGAGCCAGGAGGGCTATCGTGAGCATCGAGTTTCTGATCACGACGTTGATCATCGTCGCGACACCCGGCACCGGCGTGATCTACACCCTGGCGGCTGGCCTGGCACGCGGGGCTCGCGCCAGCGTGGTCGCCGCGGTCGGATGCACGCTGGGCATCATTCCGCATATGCTCGCGGCAATTACCGGTCTCGCGGCCCTGCTGCACACAAGCGCGCTGGCGTTCCAGACGCTGAAATATCTGGGTGTGGCCTACCTGCTGTATATGGCCTGGGCGACCTTGCGAGAGCGGGGCGCGCTCGCCGTGGAGGAAGGGGCCGCTCCTCGCTCTTCATTGAATGTCATTCTCTCTGGCATCCTGATCAATATCCTCAACCCGAAGCTGACGATATTCTTCTTCGCGTTTCTGCCCCAGTTCGTGAGCGCCGACGAGCCCCGTGCCCTACCGCGGATGCTGGAGCTGAGTGCCGTGTTCATGCTGCTCACGTTCGTCGTGTTCGGCGGGTACGGCGTCTTTGCCGCCTCGGTGCGGAACCACGTGGTCTCGCGTCCGCGGGTGATGACCTGGATGCGGCGGGTGTTCGCCGGTTCCTTCGTCGCGCTCAGCGCCCGGCTGGCGGTGACCGATCGGTAGGTTCCCGCTTCTCGACAGCGAGGCAGTCGCATGTATTTCCAACACTTGGATGAGATATGGCGAGACTTTCCGGAGCTTGTCGCTGGCGTGGTCGCCACCGACAGCATCACCAATGATGTCTCCGTGGACACTCGCATTGCGACGTTCAACAGCATCGCGGAGGAGAGGCTGACGGCTGGCCCGGAGGGTGAGTTCCCGGAGATCCAGGCGTGGCGCCGCGCCTTCTCGCGGATGGGACTCAAGCCTACCCAGTATCGCTGCGCGTCGGAGTCGCTGCTGCGCCGCTACCGGAAGGAAGGGTCGCTTCCGCGAATTCACCCACTGATCGATCTCTGTAACGCGATCTCGCTCGCCTACGCGATTCCGATGGCCGTGTTCGACATCTCTCAGATCACGGGATACGTCGAGGTTCGCCATGCATCAGGCAGCGAGCGGTATCTCGCGTTCTCCGGTGAAACCGAGCATCCCGATGCGGGTGAGGTGATCTTCGCGGACGAGGCGGATCAGGCGCACGCCCGGCGATGGACCAACCGGCAGAGCGCCCGGTCGGCGGTGCGGGATACGACGACGGACATCCTGATCGTCGCGGAAGCGATGCATGATTCGGCGACCGATGACATCGAGTGCCTTGTCGCCACGCTCGTCGAGGAGCTCAACAGCGTCTGGTCCGTCACGCCGACGAGTTCGGTGCTGAGCCTGTCCTCCTCGCGATTCGAGTTCTGACCGCCCGCGCGAACCAATTCGGCTCTACGCGCAACAGCGAAAGACGACGTGTTTCAGGGGTGAGCGGCGGTCACGACGAATCCTTCGTCGGTCCTGAGCCGGACGATACGACCCGGAAAAAACGAGGATCGTGAAAAACGACGCCTTTGTCACCACTGCTGCGTTTCCTTTAATAGGTAATAGAGAAGAAGCAACGTGCAATTGATGGCGGTTGTGATCACCCGGCCATGCGCCAGGGTGATTTGTCGTCAGCGAGGGAGGGGAAGCCATGCAGGCCGGAACGGTCCCGGGTCACCATCGATCATCTGGAAGGTCCCGCGGGCTACCCTTGCTGCCCGCCGCGATCATCGGTATTGTCGCGCTGATGGCGCTGACCTTTCGATCATCGCTCCCGTTCCTTTCCGATCCGTCCGATCCCTACGGCACCACCCTGCCCGGCGCGTTTCTCTACCAGCAACAGCGAAAGACGACGTGTTTCAGGGGTGAGCGGCGGTCACGACGAATCCTTCGTCGGTCCTGAGCCGGACGATACGACCCGGAAAAAACGAGGATCGTGAAAAACGCCGCCTTTGTCACCACTGCTGCGTTTCGT
>JACCVC010000146.1 GCA_013698305.1 Chloroflexia bacterium | reverse complement strand
CTGGGGCGGATCGTCGTGGTCGATGACCTGCCGACCGCGAGGCGGGTGCTGCCGGAGTTGCCGCGCGGCTTCAGCGCCGTCACGCTGGCGGGCGAGATCGCGCGATCCGGCGGGTCGGTGACGGGCGGCTCGGCGGTGCGGGAGAGCGGCGCGCTCGGTCGCGAGCGGGAGCTGCGCGAGCTACCGGATGAGATCCGGCGGCTGACCGACGAGCGGGAGCGACTTGAGCGGCAACGGCAGGATGCCAGCGAAGCGATCGCGAGCCACGACGCCCAACGCAACGCCCTGACGACCGAACGGACCGAGGCGCAGGCGATGCGGCGGGAGCGGTCCGGCCAGCGGGCGCGGCTCGTGGCCTGGCATCGCGATCTCCAGTGCGAGCAGGAAGGGACCAGCAAGCAGCGGGAGGCATCGCGGCAGGCACGCGACGAGCAGCGAGCCGCGATCACCGACCTGGAGACCCGCCAGGGGTCGATTCAAGCCGAGATCAACAGTGCTCGAGCGCGGCATCAGGAGCGGATCGCGGCGTTTTCGGCCTGGCGTGACGACCTCGGCGATGACGCCTCGGCGCTCGGCGATGTCCGCCAGGCGGTCGCGACCCTGGAGGAACGCGTGCGGGCCGAGCAGCGCCGGCTGGATGCGCTCGCCAGGCAGCGACAGGGCATCGATGACGAGCTTGCGCTGCGCCAGCAACGGATGCGGGAGGTCGACGCAGAGCAACAGGGTCTGGCCGAACAGGCGGAGTCGGTGTCCACCCGGATCGAGGAGTTGGACGCGGCGGTGACGTCGATCCGAACCGAACGCGAGCCGTTGGAGGAGTCGCGGACGCGGCTGGAGGCAGCGCTGTCGGAGTGCGAAACAGCGCTCGACACCGGACGCAACCGGCTGCTGGAGCAGGAGCGCGGCCTGGGGCAACGGGGCCTGGTGGCGGAACGGTCGCGAGCCGACCTGGGCAGCATCCGCCAGCGCATCGCAGACGACCTGGAGCTGGACGATCCCGATTCGCTGTTGCGTGATGCTGGCGCCGCCACAGATGACGACGACCACGAGGAGGTCGAGCGGCGCATTGGTCGATTGCGGGAGCGGCTGCGCCGGATGGGCTACGTAGGCGAGGATGTGGTCGAGGAGTTCGAGCGGGAGTCGGCGCACTACACCTTCGTCCGCGCCCAGCTCGACGATGTCGAGGACGCGGCGGCGTCGCTGCGCCGGATGCTGGACGACCTGAAGACGACGATGGAGCAGCGGTTCGAGGAGACCTTCGCCAGGGTCGCGGAGGCGTTCAGCGAGGCGTTCACCGCCCTGTTCGGCGGAGGGTCGGCGAAGCTGGTAATGACGACCGACCATGAGGGAGAAACCGGCGGCATCGACATCGTCGCCCAACCGCCGGGAAAACGCCTGCAGGGGCTGGGGCTGCTGTCCGGCGGGGAGCGGTCGCTGACCGGCGTGGCGTTGTTGTTCGCGATCCTGCGAGTGAACCCGACGCCGTTCGTACTGCTGGACGAGGTCGACGCCGCGCTGGACGAGGCCAACGTCGTGCGATTCCGCAACGAGTTGCGGAAGCTGGCGCGGGAGACCGAAGCGATCGTGATCACGCACAACCGGGGTACGGTCGAGATCGCCGACACGCTGTATGGCGTGACGATGGGCGGCGATGGCGTGTCGCAGGTGCTGTCGTTGCGGCTTACCGACCTGCCCCTCGACGAGGAAATCGACATCCGCGACCTGCCCGCCGTCGCCGCTGGGGTGCCGGTGCGGTGACTCCTGAGAATTCTACCAGCGGACGGCGTGAATCAATGTCTCCATCCGTTCCAGCATGCTCTCTGCTATGCCGAAATGCACTGCCAGTGACTCGGCCCCGGCGCGTTCCCATGAAGCAACCTGATCGACAAACTCATCCAGCGGCGTCGAGTCGCTGTCCCACTTGAGGTTGAGTCCGACCTTGATCAGTCGGTCGGTGAGCGCGCGAAGGTGCGCCACCCGCTCCTCGAACTCCTCTGTCTCGAGGTTGAACGCCTCCCAGATATCGGCGAAGCGCGCCGCTCGTCGAAGGGCAGCGTCCGAAGTCCCGCCGATCAGGATCGGGACGGGTGCATCCAGCGTCGGGGCGAACACGCCGGTCGTAAAGGGATAGGCGTCGCTTTCGAACGGTCCGTGACCCACCGCATGCAGATGCTTGATCAGCCGAATCGCCTCGTCGGTGCTGTGCCCGCGACGGCGGAACGTGGCGCCGGTCGCGGTGAACTCCTGCTCATTCCAGCCAACGCCGACGCCGAGGATGAATCTATTGGCGCTCAGCTTCGCCAGCGTCGCGGCCTGTTTCGCCACGGCAAAGGGATTCCTCAGCGGCAGAATGAGCACCGATGTGCCGAGGGTGATTCGATCCGTGACCGCCGCGATGGACGCCAGCGTCACCAGCGGATCGTAAACGCCTCCCAACTCACCGCTGAATCCGTCCGGGAAGAGCAGGTGATCCGGCATGCGGACGCCGTCATACCCAAGCTCCTCCGCGCGTACGGCGGCATCGACGAGGAACCGGGGGGCGAGCGAAGGGTCTTCGGTGGGAAGAACAGCGAGAAGTTCCAGGATTGTCTCTCCTTGTTGATCGGCGTCACTTGACGCGAGCGATGTGAGTATGATGATGGGACCATTACAGCCTCGACGCAAAGTGCGTTCACCGGAGAAGGCCTCATGACCCGACCCCCGATGCGACCGGACGATCTGCCGACAACCGCCGCGCTCTGCCGCGACACGTTGACGCCCTGGCTGGATCGCGACTGGAGCCTGCCCGCCGGTGATCTGGAGTGGAGTTGCCGCCGGACGCTCGACCACGTCAGCGATTGCCAGATATTCCTCGGCGGCAATGCGGCGATGCGGTCGAGCGCACGGGTCTTGCCAGCCCGCAATGGCGACGCCAATGCGGAACTGCCCGCCACGCTCGACGCTGTCGTTACCACCGCGACGATGCTGGAGCGGATCT
>JACCVC010000138.1 GCA_013698305.1 Chloroflexia bacterium | reverse complement strand
CATGAGCGTGCCGAAGACGATGAGAACAAAGAGCTGTGGAAAACAGAGGAAGGCGTCGGTCACCCGCATGAGCGCGGCATCGACGGAGCCGCCGAAGTAGCCCGCGACAGATCCGATCAGCGTACCGGCCAGAAGAGCGATTCCGGTGGCGACCATGCCGACCGCGAGGGAGATGCGACCGCCATGCATCGTCCGCGCAAAGATGTCGCGGCCAGCCTCGTCCGTGCCGAACCAGTGAGCAGCGGACGGAGGCGCGGTGCGATCGCTGGCGGAAAGGGCGTTTGGGTCCTGCGTGATGAATGGCGCCAGCACGGCCGACAGCGCGACAAAGACCAGCACAACGAGCCCGGCGGCGGCGAAGCGGTGACGGAAGAACCGCCGGACATAGACGCGCGCCATCGATTGCGGTTCGGATCGGAGCGCCTGGTCTGGCGGGCGGGTTCGTCCGTTTCGGTTGAGCGTCAGGTGAGACGACGCTGGCTGCGATGTGTTGATCATGGATGCTTTCCCATCGGTCAGGCAGATCTCGGGCAGGCGCTTCGCTCAGCGTCAGCACCAGCTGCGACTCGAGGTTACATGTGCCGGCCCCTACCTGAGCTTGATTCTCGGGTCGAGTAGCCGGTAGGCAATGTCGGCGAGCAAATTGCCAACGATGATCAGGAACGACGTAATCATGACAACGGCCATCAGGATTCCGAAGTCCCGGCGCTCTGCTGCCTGGAAGAAGAGTCGCCCCATGCCGGGCCAGGAGAAAATGACCTCCGCGAAGAGCGCGCCGGAAAACAGGAGCGGCAGGTCCAGCGCCATCAGCGTGACGAGCGGAACGGCGGCATTGCGAAACGCGTGGCGGACAATAACGGTGCGCTCCCTGAGCCCTTTGGCGCGGCCGGTGCGTACATAGTCGAGGTGAATCGTTTCGAGCATCGAGGCACGCAGAAAGCGCGAGTACCACGCGACCCAGGTTGCCGCCAGCATCGTCACCGGCAGGATGAGATGCGCCACTCGATCCTTGATCAGGGCGAAACCAGTCAGATCGGCGCCAATCGTCTGCACGCCACCCGAGGGCAACAGCGGGCCACCGCTGAACGGATTATCGAGTCGCATATAGAAGATGAAGAGCAGGATGAGCCCCAGAAAGAACGATGGGATGCTCTGCCCGACGAACGTAAGCGCCGTCACGACATGATCGAACTTCGAGTACTGCCTGATGGCGGAGTAAACGCCGATGGGAATGGCGATCAGCAGGCTAACGGCCCAGGCGATACCCATCAGGTACAGGGTGTTGGGCAGCCGGTCGAGAATTTCATCGCTGACGGGTCGAGAAGAGGTGGTCGCCATACCGAAGTCGCCCTGGACGACATTCCACAACCAGCGCCCGTACTGCTGGTACACGGGGTCGTTGAGCCCGAGCGATTCCTCGACAGCGGCGAGGTCTGCCGCGCTCATGCCCGTGCCCCGGCGCATGTACATCGATGTCGGCCCACCAGGTGACAATTCCAGCAGACCGTACACGACGACGCTGACGAACAGCAACAGGGGAATGGCCCAAAGCACACGGCGTAGGACGTATGCGCCCATCGATATCGTCTCCACCGAGCGCTGGGAGGCGTGATCCCGGCAGGACGCCAGGATCACGCCTCAACAACCGAGCCGTTAACAATCCTCGCCGACTACTCCTCAAGCCACCAGTTCGCGGCATCCCAGGTGGCCCATTCCCAGGTGCTGACCGCAAAGCCGTGAAGCCTGTTGGAGTAGGCACTGCCCTCCGAGAATTGGAGAATGGGAAAGGTCACGACATCCTCGCGCAGCGCCATGGCGACATTGCAGAAGTTCTCGCGCCGAACCTCGATATCCGGGGAAGAGTTGGCGGCGGTGATCCACTCACCTACATCGTCCCGGACCCATCGGTAGATGTTTTCACCGCCGGGGTTGTCGGCATTCGGCACCTGGTCGGGGGCGTACTGGTTGGCGATATCCGCGCCGGGCTCGGCGAAGAAGCCGGAGTCGTAGATCAGAAGGTCATAGTCACCGATCATGCGAGGCGATCCGTCCTCCCAGGTGCCGAAAATGACCGCGAGCTCCTGGTTCTCAATCTGTACGTCGACGCCAATGGTTAGCAGGTCCTCCTGCACAGCGAGCTCGATCAGGTCGAGCGTGTCGAAACCGGTGTATCCATTCATCATCAGGGAGAGCGGAGTTCCGTCCTCAACCGTCTCGATGCCGTGCGCTTCGCGGATGCCATCGCCATCTTCATCGCGCCATCCGGCTTCGTCGAGCAGGGCCATGGCGGCTTCCGGATCGTAGCTGAAGGGCTCGACCTGACAATCCAGCCAGCCGACATCAAGCGGCGAATCCAGCTCGAAGACGGTTCCCGTGATCAGCTCCTGGGTGATACGGTCACGATTGACACCGAGTGTGATCGCCTCCCGAACGCGGACATTACCGAGGATGGGGTGGGGCGGGTCAACGCCAGGGTCGTCATCGAACGGCTGCGAGAGGTTGAAGTGGATCTCGACCACCCAGATGCCGGGGGCGGTGCGAGACGCCCCGACGCCTGCCGCGGCGATCTGCTCATCCGCCGCCTGACCAGACCAGAGCATGATCTCGGCGCTTTCCTCGATCATCATCGCAGTGCGCACCGACTCATCGGGCACAACCAGGAAGATCAAGCCGTCCAGATACGGCTTGCCTTCCTCCCGATAGTTCTCGTTGGGAGACAGGTCGAGAAACTGCCCGGACGACCACTCGTCGAGCTTGAACGGACCGGTGCCGATGGGAGCACGGTTGAACGCCCAGTTGCGCATGTCGGCGACGTCACCGGTGGCATGCACGGGCAGAATCCAGGGGAACTGATCGAGGTAGCCGGCGTTGAAATCGGAATACGTCACCACGACCGTCAGCGGATCCGGCGCCTGCACATCGGTGACCAATTGGTAATCGGACACAACGGTTGAGCCGTTGGCGGCATCGCGGGCCGCTTCCCAGGTGAACAGCACGTCGGCACTGGTAAACGGCTCTCCATCTGACCAGGTCACACCGTCCTTGAGTGTCCAGGTGACCGTGAGCAGATCTTCCGAGACGCTACCATTCTCCTGTGTCGGCAACTCGGCGGCGAGAAGGGGAACGAACGTGCCATCCGGGTCGTTCCGGGTGAGGCCCTCCTGAATGGCAGCCACCACCTGGATCGCGATCGAGGTCGATCCCAGAATGGGGTTGAGCGAGTTCGGGTCTTCATAGAGGAGGAACCGAACGTCGCCGCCCGGCTGAGGGGGCCCTTCGGTGTCTTCATAATATGGCGCTTGCGCGCTGTCTTCGGGCGTCGCGGATTGCGCGACCGCGAGGTCGCCACGGGCTGACGCGGCGAGCGTGAGCCCGACGGCGCCACTGGTTTGCACAAATCGTCGACGGGAATGCCGCGAGCCCAATCGTACCTTCCTGGACATGGCGTGAACCTCCTGGCATGCGAACCGAAGGCGAGATGGCGACCCTCCTGTCGGTAAAAGAGCGGTTCTCGGACGTACTGTTCACGGATGTGCCATTCAGGTCGCGCCACCAGCATCGAATGGGTACGTCATAGACTGCGCTTCAATCTCAGACATCTTCGTCTTGCAAGTACAGCTATCCTACGCCGTTGGTCGTGGAGATGCAATGTGTTGTCCTGGTTCGATACGCATGAGACACGTAAGTGCTGGACCCGATTCACCACTTGCTGTGGACGCGGACCGATCCTTCCACTTGGCTCAGGTCCGGCTCCAGGTCGGTCCCTACGGTTTGTCATTGGACTCGCTCACGCAGGGCCAATGCGGTGCTTCGTAGGCGGGATTGGGGTAGTGGTAGAAGCCCTGGCCGCTCTTGACGCCGAGCTCGCCGCCGGCGACCAGGTCGTGCAGCGTCGATGAACGCCGGTCCATAGGGTCGGTGGCGACGGCGATGTAGGTGTCCTCAATGTCGGCGACGACGTCCAACCCGATCCGGTCCATCATCGCGAATGGTCCGTAGTTGATCCCCCAGAAGAACGCCCAGAGCCGGTCGACATCCTCGGGCGAGGCGTGTCCTTCGTCGACCACCTTGAGCGCCTCCTTCTTCACCGCCCGCCAGACCCGGTTGATGATGAAACCCTTGCTCTGCCCGTCCACCACCGCGCAAAAGAGGCCGAGTGACCGTCCGAATCCGGCGAGGGTGAGCAGCGTTTCGTCCGATGTTTCGCCGCAACTCATCAACTCGACCATCGCCCGGCTCCAGAACTCGGGGAAGAAGTGGAGGTTGGCCAGCCGGTCGGTCTGGCTGACGACATCGGCAAGGTGGGACGAGGCGATCGACGAGCTGTTGGTGGCAAGGTAGGCAAGCGGATTCCGGCGGGAGGCTTCCTCGAAGACCGCACGCTTGGTCTCGAGGTCCTCCCGCACCGCCTCGATCATCAGGTCCGCGCCGTCCAGGGCGTCTGCCAGCGTGGGGACGGGAACAATCCGGGCCAGCACGTCCTCCAGGTCCCACTCCAGTTTCTTGTCAGCGACAGGAGAGGCGAGGTAGGTCCGGAGCCAGTCGTGGGTGGTGGACATCGCCTCCGGGATCGCGTCGGTGATCCGGACGTCTCGGCCCGAGGCGGCGGTCATCGCGGCGATCTGGCGTCCGAGAAACCCGGCGCCAACGACGGCCACGGTCGAGATCGCGGAAGAGTTCGAAGGGTTGGTGGTGGTCATCACAAACAGTCGCTCCAGCTCGGGAAGCTCGATCGCTTCCTTGACAGCCCATGGGGGCATTGCTATTGTGCCCCACAGCGTTCAGAATGCATCGTGTTCCTGCCCAAGGATTTGCAACAGGTTTTCCGGATCCGATTATCCGCATCAACCCGACGGGTTGGCTCAATCCGGTTCGACCATCAGACGGCAGGGTCTGGTGGATGCGTTTGCGCTTCGTGCCATTGTGGCTTAGTGAGTATCCTTCACCAGAGAAAGGGGACCGTCGTGACACAGTCAAAGATGAATCTCTCCCGCCGAAGTTTCACGAAGACCGCTGCCGTCCCGCTGGGCGCGATGGCGCTGGGGATGCCCGTGGCAGGCTCGCTCGGATACGGCGTGCTGAACGCCTCCGCCCAGGAAGAGATGCTGGAACAGGTAGTGATTGCGCTCGGCTCCGACCCGCTCACCCTGATGCCGAACGCCATCGTCGACTGGACGACCGGCATCCAGATCGCCCACATGTATGATCGGACGCTGCTTCGCGATCCGGAACAGAACTACGAAGTCGGGCCGTGGCTATGCGAGCTGACGAACATCGACGACCTCACCTGGGAACTGACCCTGGTCAGCCCGGACATCACCTTCCACAGCGGCAATCCGCTGACCGCAACCGATTTCCAGACCGCGATCGACTGGGCGCTGGATCCCGCGAACGAGAGCCACTATCTCGAGCGGTGGGAGCAGTTTTCCGAGATCACCATCGTTGACGACATGACCTTCCGCATCGGGACCACCGATCCATTCCCACTTATCGCCGAGCGGCTCGCCGAGCTTCATCCGGTTGACACCGTGCTGATCGACGAGATCGGTTGGGAGGCCTATGCCGAGGCGCCGAGCGGCACCGGGCCGTTCCGGTTTGTGGAGTGGACTCGCGGACAGAATCTGCTGGCCGAGCGAAACGAGAATTACTGGCACAACGACGTCAACGTCGAGGAGGTCGAGTTCCGGTTCATGCCAGAGTTCAGCTCTCGCATGGCGGCGCTGCTGGCGGATGAGCTTGACATCGTCAAGGACATTCCGGTCGATTCGATCTCGAACGTCGAGGAGAGCGACAACGCCAGGATCGCGGCGATCCCATCATCGCGGGTCAATTACGTCGCGCTCGTCAACAATCGGGAAGACAGTGTCTTCAACGACATTCGGCTGCGCCAGGCGGTGAACTACGGCGTGGATGTCGATGGCATCATCGCGGGCATCTTCCAGGGGCAGGCCACCCGCATGGCGGGGTCGCTCTCGGCCCTGAACCCCGAGGTGAACACCGAGATCGAGCCGTACCCGTACGATCCCGAGCGCGCCCGAGAGCTGATCGCCGAAGCGGGATACGAGCCGGGCGAACTGACGGTGACGATGGACGCGCCGCAGGGGCGGTACCCAATGGACACGGACGCTGCGCTGGCGATCTCCGCATCCCTTGGAGAGGTAGGCATCAACGTTGAGATTCTCTACAACGAGTGGGGCACCCACCTGGAGAAGATCGTGGGCCGGAACACTGGCGACATGTTCTACCTCGGTTGGGGGCCGGCGCTCGACGCCTACGGAACCCTCGCGTTTCTGTTCGTTGGCGATTCCACCTACAGCGGCTACACCAATCCAGAAGTGGAAGAGCTGATCGCGGAGGCGACCGTCCTCGTCGATGCCGAGGCGAGGCAGGAGATCTGGGACCAGGTTCAGCAGATGGTCTACGAGGACGCTGGCTGGTTGTTCCTGTGGCAACAGCACGATATCTACGGCGTATCGAACGAAGTAGCCTGGGAGCCGCGACCGGACGAGTTCATGTGGATGGGGAGTGCGGAGCCGAGCGTCTAGGTTCCTGTCGCAAAAGACAATGTCGACGTCTCGTAGGGGCGGACCTCCAAAAGAGTCGTCCGCCCGCCGAGCCGCAACGCACCAACGATCACGGGGTCGCACATGCGAGGGTACCTGCTCGGTCGCCTTGTCTCGGGCATCATCGTCATCTTTCTCGCCCTGACGGCCGTGTTCTTCATGGTGCGAGCGTCGGGCGATCCGGTGCTGCTGTTCGCGCCGCTGGACACGTCGCTGGAGGGAATCGAAGCGATTCGGGAGCGGATGGGGTTCAATGATCCGCTCGTCGTGCAGTACGCTCGGTTCATCGGCGACGCGGTCCAGGGCGACTTCGGCGATTCTACGCGGGAGCGGCGACCCGCGATGGAAATCGTGCTCGAACGGCTGCCGGCGACGTTGCAACTCGGCGGCGTGGCTCTGCTGATCTCGCTCACCGTCGGTATTCCGCTCGGCATCCTCTCGGCCACGCGGCACGGGTCCGGGTGGGACAAGCTTGCGCGGGTCATTTCCGTGGCCGGGCAGGCGGTGCCGGGGTTCTGGCTTGGCCTGCTGCTGATCCTCTTCTTCTCGGTGCGGCTGAACTGGCTGCCGACGAGCGGTCGGGGCGGCTTCGACCACATCATCCTGCCCTCCGTCACGCTGGCGGCACTGAGCACCGCGCGGTACGCGCGATTGACCAGATCGACGATGCTGGATGTGCTCGGACAGGACTACATCCGCACCGCCAAGGCCAAGGGTCTTGGTGACCGGATCATTCTGTGGCGTCACGCGCTGAAGAACGCGAGTGTGTCGCTGATCACCTTGACCGGACTGGAGATCGGTCGCCTGATCGAGGGCGCGGTGGTGGTCGAGCAGGTGTTCGCCTGGCCCGGCATGGGCAGGGTGACGGTGCAGGCGTTGCTCAACCGAGACTTTGCCGTGGTGATGGCGGCCGTCGTGCTGTTCGCGGCGATGTACACCATCGCCAACCTGCTTGCCGATATTGCGTACGGCTGGGCCAACCCGCAGGTGAGGTTGTGATGAGTACCGCGACTCTTTCTTCCGCCGGCGGCAATCGCGAGTTCACGAGGCAAGTCAACAGGCAGAATCGGCTGCTGCGCTCGCTCCGCAAGGACTGGTGGGCGATGGGATCGTTAGCCTTCCTGGTGATCGTGACGCTCGTAGCGATCTTCTCTACGTGGATCGTCCCGGACAGCATCAACGACCCGAACTTCGGCGCTCGGCTGGTGCCGCCGCTGACCGACGGCTACATCGCCGGGACCGACCAGTTGGGACGAGATGTCTGGGGTCGGATGCTGCTCGGGGCGAGGGTGTCGCTGACCGTGGGCTTCGTGACGGTGATTTGCGCGGCGTTGATCGGTGTGCCGATCGGGATGCTGGCGGGTTATTTCGGCGGCTGGCTGGACGTCATCCTGATGCGTCTGGTCGACGTGCAGCTGTCGTTTCCGTTCATCCTGCTGGCGCTGACGATCAACGCGATCCTCGGGCTCGGCCTCAGGAACATCATCATCACGCTGGTGATCGCCGGCTGGATCGAATACGCCCGCGTGGCGCGGGGTGAGACCCTGGTAGTTCGCGAAAAGGAGTTCGTGCAGGCGGCGCACCTGACCGGGTGTGGGAGCCCGCGCATCTTTGTCAGGCACATCCTGCCGAACATCATCACGCCGCTGATCGTGATTGGCACGTTGCAGGTCGCCCGCTTCATCATCGCCGAGGCGAGCATCAGCTTCCTCGGCTTCGGTGTCCAGCCTCCCACAGCGGCGTGGGGGAGCATGGTGAGCGAGGGGCTGGACTACATCTTCTCGGCGTGGTGGCTGATCACGCTGCCCGGACTGGCGCTGGCGTTTGTCGCGCTGGCGGTCAACATCACCGGCGACTGGCTCAGAGACACGCTGGATCCGCGCATCAACACGTAGTGGCGGACATGGTGTCTGCCGAAGGTGTTGCATCGTTTGATCGGGCTGACACGGGGTCAGCCCCTACGCATTGGCAACCTATAGGAGAATTCACGTGCCATTTGTACCTCAGAAAGTGTTCGCTGATCGTTCGAAGGTCATTCGCGAGTGGCTCGGCGTGCATGATTTCAAGGCGTTGATCATCACCACGCCCGACAACTTCTACATGGTGTCCGGCTTTCACCTCGATGTCGCGCCGTGGGAGCGCCCGGTCGCGGCGGTAATTCCGGTCGAGGGCGAGCCGTTCCTGGTGATGAACGAGCTGTCGATCAATCACCTGAAGTTCGCCGAGGACCGCAAGTCGCTTTTCATCACTGACTACACGATCTACGCCGAGCATCCGAGCTCCGTCAACCGGAACTGGACCCGCGATCAGTGGGGCGATCTGCTGGCGATGCGGCTGGCGGAGCGAGGCATCATCTCGGGCAAGGTCGCGGTCGAAGGCGGCGGTCCCGCCGCGCTCCGGCTCGCCGCGCCGAAGCTCGCGTTCGAAGATGTCACCGACTACCTGATCAGCCTGCGCGAGGTCAAGTATCCGGAAGAGTTGGAGATCATGCGCGAGTGCGCCAAGCTGACGGATTACGGTCAGGACCGCTACATGGAGTTGCTGAAGCCGGGAGGGAACGTCAAGGCGTTCGACTTCGAGATCAGCAGGCTGATCATGGAAGAGGGGGCGCGGCGATTCCCCAAGGATCGGCTTGAAGTGCGCATGATCTCGGCCTGCGGTCCCTACTCGGCCGCTCCGCATGGGTCCGGGGCATTCTGCGCGGAGAAATTCGAGAAGGGCCAGGGTGTCGTCAACATCATCGTCCTGCGCCTGAGCGGGCTGGTGGTCGAGAACGAGCGGACGCTGTTCGTCGGAGAGCCGAAGAGTGACGTGCAGCGGCGAGCGTTCCAGGCCGCGACCGACTCGTGCGAGGCCGCCGCCGCCCAGATGGTTGCGGGAAATCCAGTTTCCAGCGCGGACGCCGCCGCCCAGCAGGTGATCGAAGCCGCAGGGTTCGGCGAGAACATCAACCATCGAACCGGCCACGGTATCGGCATCGCCGGGCACGAGTTCCCGGACGACATGCCGTTCCTGCACCGACCGTTCAAGGAGCGCGAGGTGTACTCGTCGGAGCCTGGCATCTACATCCATGGTGTCGGCGGGTTCCGGCACGACGACACCGTCTTCGTCGGCAAGAAGTCGCCCGAGGTGGTGACGAAGCGGTCGAAACGGCTCGAGGACCAGATCGTACCGGTGTAAGGGCAAAGTCATGGCACGGTATCAGCAACCGTCGTGGTTCGTATCGCGGGTGGCGAACGGCGCGGTGGCGTTCGTGATTGGCAGGCTGGGCAGGTCGCCGCAGAGCGCGCACCTGCTCAAGGTCCGGGGGCGGACGAGCGGCAAGGTGCAGGCGGTGCCGGTGAATCCAGTGACGGTCGGTGGCAACCGGTTCCTTGTCGCGCCACGAGGGGAGACGCAATGGGCGCGGAACTTTCGGGCGGCTGGCGATGGCGTGTTGCAAGTCGGCAAGAAGTCGGAGCGGATCGTCGGTCGCGAAGTCGAGGACGCCGACAAGCCGGAGGTGTTGCAAACGTACCTGGACCGCTGGCATGGGCAGGTGAAGGGCCAGTTCGAGGTGCCGAAGGATGCGTGCTGGAGCAATTGGCCGAGATCGCCGGTAATCCACCGGTCTTTCGCATCCGGCCGAACGCCGATGCATCCGAGAGACTCGTTGATGACCAGGATTAGGAACCAACACCGTCAGGGTTTCCGCCCGGCAGGTCTGGACGAACAACAGCGCTGAATGGCGGACACAAGGACCGCCGCTGCCTTTTGCCACGGAATCCGGATGGTGCGTTCCCGCTACGCGGCTTCGTTGACGCCCTTGACGTCGAGGGTGTCGCGCAGGCCGTCGCCGAGCAGGTTCAGCCCAAGTACGGTGATCATGATCGCCAGGCCGGGAAAGACGCTGATCCACCAGGCTCGCTGAATGAAGTCCCGACCCTCGTTGAGGATCAGACCCCAGGTGGGCGTGGACGGAGAGACGCCAAGGCCGAGGAAGGTCAGGCCCGATTCGGCGAGAATGCCGAGACCGACGGCGAAGGTCGCCTGAACGATGATCGGCGCCAGTGTGTTCGGCAGGATGTGTCGCAACATGATCCTGGCGTGCGACGCACCCATGGCCCTTGCCGCGAGAGAGTATTCCTCTTCCCGGAGGCGCAACACTTCGGCGCGCACGACACGGGCGAAGTCATCAACATACGCCAGGGCGACGGCGATGATGATGTTGCGAATGCCCGCGCCGAACACCGCCACCATGCCGACTGCGAGGATGATCTCGGGGAACGCCCACAGCAGATCCAGGAATCGCGAGATCAGGCTGTCCAGCCAACCGCCGAAGTACCCGGCGACGAGTCCAAGTGTCACGCCGACCACCAGGGAGAGTAGTGCGACCGAGATGCCGACGGTGAACGACACCTGCGTTCCGGAGAGCATGCGGCTCAGGATGTCGCGCCCAAACGAATCGGTTCCCAGGGGATGATCCATGCTGGGCGGGGAGAAGAGGTCGAAATCGTCCGCGTCGGGATCGTAAGGCGCGAGAAATGGACCGAGGACCGCGACTACGGCGAGCACGATCACGATCACGATCCCGATCATCGCCTTGCGCTCCCCTCGGAGCTTGCGCCAGAAGCGACGCTGGTTTGACGACATCGGTGCTGGCGCGTCTACCGCCTTCAGCCCTGATGCGAGAGATGCGTTAGCCATATTTGATCCTCGGGTCCAGCAGCGTATAGAGGATATCCACGAACAGGTTCGCGAAGACGAAGATGACCGCCACGACAAGAATGGCGCCCTGGACCATGGGGTAGTCCTGGTCGAAGATGGCGCCCACCAGGAGCCGGCCGATGCCGCGGATCGAGAAGACGGTCTCGATGACCACCGTTCCGCTCAGGAGCAGGGCCACCTGGATGCCGGCTATGGTGACGACCGGGATCAGCGAGTTGCGAAGTCCGTGAGCGATCACGACCCGTTTCTCGGTCATTCCCTTGGATCGCGCCGTGCGGATGTAATCGCTGCTCATCGCCTCCAGCAAGCCCGCCCGCACGAACCGCATAAGGATCGCCGCGTAGCCAGCGCCGATCGCCAGGCTAGGCAAAATGAGATGCTTGATCCACTCCACAAACCCCTCCTCGGCGATGGACGCGTAGCCGAGCGAGGGCAGCCAGCCGAGCTGGACGGCGAATATCAGGATCAGGATGATGCCGAACCAGAAGCTGGGCATGCTCACGCCCAGGAAGGCAACGAAGCTGACCACGAAATCCGCGAACGAATTGCGCTTCAGCGCCGCCAGCACACCAGTGGGGATGGCGATCGCCGTGGCGATCAAGAAAGCCATCAGCGCGATGCTCATCGTCTTCGGCAACCCCGAGAGAATCGCCGAGTTGACGGTCTCCGCCCCGGTGATCGAGGAGCCGAGGTCGCCCTGCAGGAGGTTGCCCATCCAGCGGAAGTACTGGGTGAACACGGACTCGTCCAGCCCCAACCTCTCGCGTAGCGCATCAGCTGCCTCGGGGGTGTATTCGGGGCCGAGCATCTGGATGACCGGGTCGCCAGGGATCGCCCGGATCAGAAAGAAGACCAGGGTCGCGCATCCCCAGACGATGAGGACGCTGTGGACCAGCCGACGGATGATGTATTGGGTCAAGCTCGCGCCTCCTGGTGAATCGCCGACCCGAATTTGGCTGGCGGCGCACTACCTGGGATGCTCTTCTAGCTCTCGATCCAGATGGTTTCGAGATACCGCTGTTCCGGAATGGGTACGTACCCTTGCACTCGGTTGGTGAACACGGTGCGATCCGGTTCGTGATAGAGGAACGCGAACGGTACGTCTGACTGCGCGACCGCCTGGATCTGCTGGAAGATCGCCGCCCGTTCCTCCTGGTCGGAAGTGCGGCGTTCCTGTTCGAGGAGCGCATCCATCTCCGGATTGGCGTATCCGTGCGTGTTCCACGGCCCTTCCGAGGAGAAGTAGTTCCATACGTTGTCGTCGGGGTCGGCATCGACCACGCTGCCGGTGATGTTCATGTCGTAATCGCCAGCGTCCCAGCGTTCGAAGTAGGCGGTCGTGTTGACGAGGTCCAGCTCCACCTCCAGGCCGATCTCCGAGAGCTGATTGCGGAGGTTCTCGGCCGGGCGAGGGTCGTCGGTCTGGAGCAGGATCCTCGGTTGCTCGCCAGCGATTCCTGCCAGCTCGGCGAGTCGTCTGGCCTCATCGAGGTCGTACGCCTGCGGGCTCTCGATCGTTTCTGGGTCCTGGTACGCCCAGCCAAACGCGGGCGCGATGGGGCCGATGCATTCAACGACCTTGCCGAGGAATGCTCTTTCGTTGAAGTCCTGGCGATCGATTGCCTTGGCCACGGCCATCCGGGCTTCAAGCTGATCCCATGGCGGCCGCGCGAGGTTCATGCGGAGTCCCCACCAGTTCGTGCCCGGTGCCTCGACGATGGTGAACTGGTCGAGCTGGGCGAGGCGGTCGACGCCGATCGCCGGCACGATGTCCAGCATGTCGATATCGCCGGCCTCTATCGCGCTCAGCCGGCTGGATATTTCCGGAATGACGCTCACCTCGATGGCATCGAGTGGAGGACGCCCGCCGTACCAGGCTTCGAAGGCGACCATCTCGAAACCGGTCGCGAGCTCGACAGATTCCGGCACCACCTGGAACGGGCCACACCCGACCGGCGAGCGGCCGAACCCGTCGTTTCCGAGCTCTTCGATGGCTCGCCGCGGGATCGGATTGAGCGCCCGGCCTGGGCCGCGGCTGCATGCCGTCGCGAGAAACGGGGCGAAGGGCACGTTCTGTGTGATGACGAGCGTGAGCTCGTCCGGCGCGGTGATTTCCTTCACCTGCTGCAGCTTGTTCGCATGCGGCGAGGCAAATTCGGGATCGATGGTGCGCTCGTAGGTGTAGATGACGTCTTCCGCGGTCAGCGAGTCGCCATTGTGGAAGGTGAGACCGGGCCGCAGGTGGAAGGTGTACCGCAATCCATCCTCCGCAACCTCCCATGTCTCGGCAAGATCGGGGATGATCCCGAGCTGTTCATCGAACTGCACGAGACCCGAGAAGATATTGGCCAGGAGCTCCCCGGCGATAATCCCGGTTGTCTCCTGCGCGGGGTCGAGCGTGGGGATGTCCGAGACGCCGATCCCGAACCGGAGCGTTCCCCCTTGCTGTGGCTCCTGGCGAGCTGTGAGATAGCGTGGGCGTGCATTCGCTCCTGACAATTGCGACGCATAGCCGGCGATCCCGGTCGCGACGGCAAGCTGAAGCAGCGTGCGTCTCGAGACGTATGGGCCGCTCAGCACACTCCAGTCAATCTGTCCCATTTCGTATCTCCCAACGTCACCCGCGATGGGTTCCTGCGTGGTGCCGTGATGTTGACCGGCGGTGGCTGTAACCATCCCACCAAGATCGTGTCTCGAAGTCGAGTATGGTTCGCTTCGGTAGGGGTCAATCCTTCTTCGGTCGGAACAGGCGTTCGAGTCGGCCATCGCGGGATCACATCATCGGAGGCAAGGCGCACATTGAGCGCGCCTTGCCGACTGGCTTCCCCGAACTGCTGAGGAACTCTTGCGAGCGGCAGTCCTTACTGTTCGAGCCAGATCGTCTCGAGGTATCGCTGCTCCGGAATCGGGACGTACCCCTGAACGTAGTTGTAAAAGGCGGTCACGTCCGGCAAATGATGGAGGAACTTGTACACCGCCTCGCCTGCGACCAGCGCCTGGAGCTCCTGGAGAATCTGGGTGCGTTCTTCCTCGTCGGCGGTTTCCCGCTGGGCGTCGCACAAAGCATCCGCCTCCGGATTGTTATAGCCGATTGAGTTGGACGGTCCCTCCGAGTGGAAGTAATTCCAGACGCCGTCGTCCGGATCGGCGTCCACCACGCTCCCGAGCAGCGTCATGTCGTAATCGCCGGAGGTACGGCGTTCGACATAGGCGTTGGTCTGCATCTGGTCGACCTGCACGTCGAGCCCAATCTCGCTGAGCTGGCTCCGGAGCACTTCGGTTTCACGCTGGTCGTCCGGAGAGCCGATCAGGTTGACCACGACGCCTT
>JACCVC010000125.1 GCA_013698305.1 Chloroflexia bacterium | reverse complement strand
CCTCGCTCGTAGAGATCGTCGAGCCGGCCCCGTTCGAGCATCCCGTCAATGCGTGACCGATCGGCGACGGTGAAATCGACCTTGCGCCCGCCCTCGAAGAAGACGAGCCGGGTTTCAAAGTCGCCTGGGTCATTCTCGAGGTTCAGCGCCACCCACACCGGCGCGATGGCGTGAATCCAGGCGTCGTCGGCGAGCAGTGGCTCCTGGTCGCGAGCGATGATCTCGACGTCACGATCCGAAAAGCGATCGGCGGCATCGGGACCGCGCGTCGAGGAGCCGGTGACGATCACCGCGCGGATGTTGTCCTCAGTCTCCGCCCAGGTGATGATGCGCTCGATCAGGTGGGCGTGGGAGTCGGTCATGGTCTGTTCCTCCTCTCGACGCGACGGTCGTTGTTGGCAGGACCGGCACCTGCCCCCTTGTCATTCTGAGCCGAGGACGCAGTCCTCGTGTCGAAGAATCCCAGTCTCAATTCCAGGCAAGTGAGCAGGGAATGGCCGCATTGGTTGTAGGCATCGCTACGTTGACTTGATCGATCTTTCGGGTCCTGTTTCCATTTGACCTGACCTTCGTTGCGACTGAGATTCCTCGACAAGCTCGGAATGACAGGTTTTGTTGATTGCTTTGTGTGATGTCGCGGTTCTTCGAGACCATGTCATATAGGCTCAAAGATGAACTGGCCGATCGAATCGTCAAGGATCTGAGAACCCATGTCCCAACGTCCCGACATCGTATCATTGCAGACCGAGCGGCAGTTCCGCGCCGCGGTTGATTCGCACACGATCATCCACGAGCCGACGCCGATGTGGGTGGAGTTGCATCACGAGCATCCGGTCTGGTCGGTTGACGGCGCCCATCGGGCGATCTTCCAGGGCGACCGCGCCATTGCCCTGACGGCGCTGGGCGTGTGGGACCACCGGTTCGGCGCGACGACCCTCAAGGCCGGAGAGATCGGACTGGTCGGTACCCTGCCGGAGCATCGCAAGCGTGGGCTCAGCCGCCTGCTGATGGAGAGCTGGATCGCGACCATGCGAGAACAGCACATCCCGCTGATGTTCCTGACCGGCATCCCGGACTTCTACGAACAGTGGGATTTCCACTATGCCTGTCCCGATCACGCCAACGCCTTCCTTTCGATCGCGTTGGAGCCGCTGGCTGCCTGCGCCATCCGGGAAGGAACGCTGCGGGCACTCGATCCTGATAGGGACGCTCCAGCGGTGGTCGATCTGATCGCGGCGGAACATCGGCACACTCCCTGCTCTCCGATCATCGATACGGACTTGCTCCGCTTCTTTGTGGACAAAGCCGATCCGCACGGCGTGGATTGGCGGGTGATCGAGGACGGTCGCGGCGACATTTGCGCGGTGGTGCGATGGAAGCGCTGGTCAGGCGGGATTGGTCCCCAGCCCGGGGGAGCCGTGACGCTGGCGGCGGCGCGAGAAGGTGCCGCCCGGGGAATCCTTGCGGCGGCGCTTCTCGACCATCTCAAGCGGTCAGGAGAGGCCGAACTGCCGTTGGCGATCGCGCCCCATGGACCGTTCGGGGAGTGGCTGTTTCATCGCGGCGCTCGCCGAAAATCGGCGTCGTCGATCTATCGCGGCGGGTACGCCGCCATGTATCGCGTCAACGATCTGGCGGCCGTGCTGGAGGCGCTGCGCACAGAGTGGGACGAAAGCCTGCTGATGGGCCGGCATGCGGGAACGTCGGTCGCGCTACGTGCCGGTCGAGATGATGGACAGGTCGCGACGGTGTCGATCACGGAACATGGCATCGATATCGCGCCCGGCGCCACTGAAGACATCGTGTCCGCGCCACCGGCGGTGACGGTGCCCTGGATCACCGGCTGGCGCTCGGCGGGCGACTGGCTGGACCGCGTTCCCTATCCTCCTCTGCGCGGTCCGGCGGTCGATCCCGGAAACCCGGACGACGTCTCTCCCGCGGTGGCGTCGCTGCTTCGCGATCTTTTCCCGCACCGGCATCCGTATATCGGCGACACGCTTCAGGGTGGGTAGCGGTGATCCCGGTTGGCCCCGCCAACTCGTAGGGCGCGGACCGCGTGGCGTGTCCGCCCGTGTTGGTTGGAATGAGACGACTACGGGCGGACACCCTTCGGGATCCGCATCCTGCGCAATGGACACCATCATCGCCATTGACGAACATGCCGACTCCGGCGACGCTGTCCTGGGCGACATACCCATCCCTCACGCGATTTCGACGACGACGATCAATCACAGGAAGCGAGCTTTTCATGCCCAGTGTGCTCATTACCGGCGCGAGAGTGATCGACGGAACTGGTAACCCCTGGATTCACGCCGATGTCGTGCTGGACGGCGAAAGGATTGCCGACATCGCGCCGCCCAGAACCATCGATCGCTCGTCGGTAGATACCGTCATCGAGGCCGAGGGCATGATCTGTTGTCCCGGCTTCATCGACATTCAGTCCCACTCGATCGTTCCCTTCCTGACTGACCGCCGCTCGGTGTCCAAAGTGACACAGGGTGTCACCACCGAGATTCTGGGCGAAGGTTGGACCCCCGCGCCGTTCGGTGGCGAGATCGACGCGCCGTTCAGCATCAGCCTCGTGCATCGGCTGGACGAGAACTATGACTACTGGGACACACTTGGGCGCACCTGGACCCGGTTCGGCCAGTGGCTGGCGGATATAGAGGAGCGCGGCGTCTCGGTCAACGTCGGCTCGTTCCTCGGCGGGGGCTCGGTGCGAAAGTACGGCATGGGCGAACGCATGGGCGAACCCAACGACCAAGAGCTCGACCTGATGCGCAAGGCGACCCGGGAATCGATGGAAGACGGCGCTTTCGGCGTTGCCACCGCGTTGATCTACCCTCCCGGTGCATACGCGGGCACTGACGAGCTGGTCGAGGTGATGAAGGTCGTGGCGGAGCACAATGGCGTCCACATCACCCACATCCGTTCAGAGGGCGATGAGATATTCGAGGGGCTTGACGAGGCCATCGAGATCGCTGATCGCTCTGGCGTGGCGACCGAGATCTATCACCTCAAGGCGGCGGGTCGTGACAACTGGTCCAAGATGGCGACCGTGATCGAGCGCATCACCGCGGCGCGAAATCGCGGCCTCGACATCACTGCGGACATGTACCCCTACGACGGCTCCGGCACCGGCCTGGCCGCGTGCCTGCCGCCCTGGGCGTCGGCGGAGGGCAAGCGCTACCAGAATCTCAGGGACCCGGAGATGCGGGCGAAGATCATCGAGGAGATGCGCAACCCGACCGGGCATTGGGAGAACCTTGGCGCGCGGTCCGGTCCCGGCCACGTCCTGCTGGCGGAGTTCTCCAAGCCGGAGCACAAGATGTTCCAGGGCCGCTTCCTCGACGATGTCGCCGCCGAGCTCGGGCTCGACTGGCACGAGGCCATCGTCCACCTGCTCGACCGCGAGGGTGGAGACATCTTCACGATGTACCTGATGATGAGCGAGGACAATCTCAAGCAGCAGTTCCAGCAGGAGTGGATCAAGATCAGCACGGACGCCGGTGGCATCGACCCCGCCATTGCGGCGGAGAAGGGTCTGGTCCATCCCCGCGCCTATGGTACCTACACGCGCGTGCTGGGTCGCTATGTGCGCGAAAAGGGCTTCATGACCTGGGAGGACGCGATTCGGAAGTCCAGCTCGGCGGTGGCGGACCGTCTCGGCCTGCGGGATCGAGGGCTGCTACGGGCGGGGATGTACGCCGACGTGGTCGTGTTCGACCCGGAGACGGTGATCGATCAGGCAACCTACACCGATCCACATCATCTCTCGGTCGGTATCCGGGATGTCTTCGTCAACGGCGCTGCCGTGCTGCGCGATGGCGAGCACACCGGCGAGCTGCCCGGCAAGCGCGTCAACGGTCCCGGCTACCGGCCCGACGCTGGCGCGTGATTCGCATTCTAGTCACCACGTAGCGTCGGGATTTATGTTCGACGGGTGCTGACCGTGTCATGTTCCCAGGCATATGGTTGGTGGATACGGAATTGCAGTATTCGAAAATGGACTGATCGGCACCTTCATCGGACATAAGGTGCGACGCTACATGGCGGTCGAATTGAAGAGAATGCTGGTACCGCGGCGATGACGGTAACCGACCACGTATACTCATGCGCATGATGATGACGCCTTCTTCTCCAAACGATGACGACTGGATCGAGGCCGCCCGACAGTTGCTCGGCGATGACACCTCCGTGCAGTCCGAACGGGACCGCACGGTCGGCCTTGCCGATACGGTTGCTCATATGCGGGCGTGGGATGCGCCCGCGACGACGGAGCGGGTGACTGCCCTGCGAGCTCTCCACCTGTCGGTTCCTGACAGCGCCGCTCTACTTCCCCAACCGATCGGCAGCGCTGAAGGGGTGGTGCTGATCGGTGGCCAGGTGTACGACGCCGGTGAGGTCGTTTCCGGACTCCCCTTGAACCGCCACGGAGAGTTCGTCGTCGGTGATCAAGGGATCGTCAACCTGCCATTGCATGAAACGGCGGATCACGGCGACATGCTGGTCGAAGCGGCCCGAGCCCTTGCCAAAATCCACGAAGCGACCAGGGGTCATGCCGCGCTCGCCGGGATGGCGACGTCAACCGCCACCGAGTTGTACACCGGAGTCGCCGCACGATGGCAGCATGGCCGAAAGCGGCTGGGAACGCACGCCGCGTCGCTGCCCGAAGTGCGCCGCTGGCTGCGTTGTGGCAATCGGATAATTCCCGTGGCGGCGGAACGGCTCGGGACGGCGTCCGACGTGGCCGATGCGAGCGATGTCCTGATCCACGGCAACATTTGGCCAGCATACCTGATGGTCGATGATCCCTCCCGTCCCTCGTCGTTGCACGGAATAACGGGTTGGCGACAGGCGGCGGCGGGATCGCCAGTGCTCGACCTGGCGCAACTCAGTGTCCGGGTGACGGGCTGGTCGGAGGCGACGGTCGAGTCGGTGCTGGGCGCGTACAGCGATCACACCGTGCTCCCACCCGAGACCCGGCGGTTGGTGCCGGTGGTCGCGGCGATGGACCTGCTCGATCAGGTGGGACGGCTGTTGGAGATCGCCTACCTCGACGACGCCGTGGCGAATGACCGGGCTCAGCCCTTCATCCGCGGTGGCGTCAAGGTGCTGCTGCGATCGCTGGAGCGGCTGACCAACGTGCTGGCGCCACCAGAACAGGTGCAGCGACGGTTCTATGGTGGCGGAAAATCTACAGGAAAAGGCCGGCAACGGTCGCCAGCAACGCGACCACCAGGATCACGCCGATCGCCCCGATCGTCACCACGGCGAACGCGCCGAGAAGGCTGAACGTGGCCGAACGGTCCGCCTGCTGCATCTCCGCCCGCTCGAACGCGGTTGGCTGGCGGCGCAGCTTCGCGGTGTGGGGGTCATGCCCACTGGCGGCAGGTCCGCCCAGCCCACCAACGTAGCGGTTCATCACCTGATCCTGAACCTCCTGGATCCGGATGCTCTGGTCATAGTCTCGCCGCTTGATCGGGTCCTTCAGGATCGCGTATGCGTGATTGATGTTCTGGCAATAGCGTTCGGCGTGGCCTCTCCGCGCCGGCGCGACGAGGTCGGGATGGCAATCCTTCATCTTGCGCCGGTACGCCCTGGTTACCTCGGCGGGAGTTGCCCGGAAGTCGATGCCCAGGAGTTGGTAGTGCGTGTCGGCATTGGGGTCGGAGCGGATGGATTGCTGGGCCAGGAAAAGCCTCCCTTCATGACAAGGTTGCGTGGGGACCGACGTTTGTCGTCCAGACCTTGTGTCCGATGACCTGAGCTTGTCGAAGGACCGATCCGTGTCCCTCGGTTCCTTACCAGTTTACCGTTGCTCGCTCGCAATTACGTGCATGGCGAACGCGATCAGTGGCATGATTCTCGCCTATAGGGCAGACACGACCATGGCGGACGTGGCCAATGACGCCAGATGCCGGTAGACGTGTTTTTTGCGAGATCGGTGAACCCGGGAGGAGTCATGATGGGGTTGAGTCTGGTAGCGGTGCCATATCGGTACGACGAGCTGCATGATGGGTTGGGCCTTGGGCCGGGCGCCCTGCTGGACGGCGGCCTGGTGGTGGCGTTGCGGCAGGCCGGTGTCGAGGTGAGCGACCCGGTCGAGGTACGGCTGCCGGAGGACGAGCGAATCGATGGCCCAATCGCGGCGAACATCGGGCGCCTCGGCGCCCACGTAGGCAGGCACGTCTCCGAGGCATGTGAGGGCGAAGGCAGGGTGCTGGTGCTGGCGGGTGATGACACCACCAGCGTCGGCGTGATCGCCGGATTGCAATTGGCCCACGGCGCGGGGCATCGGATCGGCATTGTCTGGTTCGATGCGCATGGCGATTTCAACACGCCGGAAACCTCAGTCAGCAATATCCTGGCTGGTATGCCGCTGGCGATCCTGGCCGGGTTGGCGGGTCCGCTGTGGCGGGAGTCGGCGATGCTGGCGGCGACGGTGCCGACCGACCGGATGGTGATCGCCGGTGTTCGCGAATTGGACGACGCGGAGGAACAGTTGCTGCGCTCGACCGATGTGCAGATCCTTAGGCACGCCGAGTCGCTTTCGGGCTGGACGTTCGCCGATGCGATGAGCCGGCTGGCGGAGAAGGTTGACGAGATCTACGTCCATATCGATCTCGACGTGCTCGATCCGTCGCTAGTGCCGAGCTCGTCGACGCCGAGTCCGCGGGGGATGACGCTTGCCAACATGGAGAAGCTGCTGGACCAGGCCTTCGCCACCGGCAAGGTCGCGGTGGTCGGGTTAGCAGGATTGAACCCCCGCGCCGGCCAACGCGGTGAAACATCGACCGCCTCGGCGAAAGCGCTGCTACTTGCGGTCATTCCCCGATGGATGGGGATCGAACGCTCCGAACGCACGTAGCGGCAGACCCTGTGTCTGCCATGGTTGCAAGGTAACCAGGTTGGGCAAGTACCGTGGTTACGGTGACGGTTTTTAACATAGATGCCATTCTGCGACAATGGTAGACACAGGATCTGCCGCTAGGTACGCACGCGAAAGTTGTTCATGCTCGAAGCGATCCATCCAGCAACCCAATCCGACACAACCTTCTCGCTGCGCGATGAAGGCGCGATCCTGCTCGTCTCTTGCTATGAGCTCGGGCACCAGCCGCTGGCGATCGCCAATGCCGCGGCGTCGCTTGGGGACGAGGGATTCTCTGCCGCGCCGCGGGACCTGGCTGTAGAGGAACTGTCCGATGCCGATCTCGACCGGGCAGCGATAGTCGCGATCAGCGTTCCCATGCACACGGCGATGCGGCTCGGCCAGCGGCTGATCGAGCGAATACGCGCGTCCGATCCAGACACCGTCATCGTCTGTTTCGGGTTGTACGCCACGCTCAACGCCGAGCATATCTTCAATGCGGGCGGCGATGCGGTGATCGGCGGCGAATCGGACGGTCCGCTCCGAGCTATCGCTAACCTGCTCGACGCTGGCGGCTCGCTCGATGGCGCAGCGCTTCCCGGCGTGATGACTCCTGGCCACCGGCATCCTGACCCCCCCAGGAAATCGTCATTTCCCTCGCCTGACCGGAGCAACCTCCCACTCGTGCGGTCTTACGCGGGGCTGGAGCGCAATGGCACAATCGTCCCAGCCGGCTACGTCGAAGCGACCCGAGGCTGCCACCACACCTGCACGCACTGCCCAATCACTCCCGTCTATGGCGGTCGGCTGGTAGTCGTCCCCCGCGACCGGGTGGTCGAGGACATCGCGCAGCAGGTGGAGCAGGGCGCCCGGCACATCACCTTCGGCGATCCGGATTTCTTCAATGGACCGGCCCACTCGATGCGCATCCTGCGGGAGATGCGGTCGCGCTGGCCGGAGCTGACCTTCGACGCGACGATCAAGATCGAGCACCTGCTCGAGCATCGAAAACACCTGCCCGAACTCGCCTCGCTCGGCTGCCAGTTCGTCGTCTCGGCGGTCGAGTCGCTCAACAACGAGGCGTTGCTGCGGATGAAGAAGGGACACGATGCAGACAGCGTGACGGAGGCACTCACGTTGCTCGACGCGGTCGACATCCCGATGCGCCCGTCGCTGTTGCCGTTCTCGCCGTGGGAGTCGATGGAGAGCTACCTTGGTCTGCTGAAATTCATGGCGCGGCAGGGAATGACCTGGCACATCGACCCGGTGCATTGGAGCATCCGGTTGCTGATCCCGCCCGGCTCGGCGGTGCTGACCGATCCGGATAGTCAGCGCTGGATAGGGCCGTTGGACGAGGATGCGCTCTCCTACCAGTGGACCCATGCGGACCCGCGCATGGAGGCGCTGCAACGGCGGGTTGGTGTGATCGCCGAGGAGGGCGACGCCTGCCAGCAGGACGTTCATGAGACGTTCGGGAGGATTTGGGCGGCGGCGCACGAGGCGGCCGGGCTGGACGTACCGGAGATCCCGGCGGCCAAGGTCCATCGCCCAAAGCCGCCCCGGTTGACCGAGAGCTGGTTCTGCTGAGCAGAGCCAACCGCGCGGCAGTTGTCGCGCTGACCAAATCGACGCGGATACCTTGTCGTCCTGAGTGCCCTGTCACACGCCTGTTGTTATGCTGAGCCGAGGACGCAGTCCTCGCGTCGAAGCATCTCAGTCTCGGCTGACCTCATGTTTCGGTCAGTTCGGGTTGTCAGAGCCGAGGGATATTGACGAGCCAACCTGGCACGGAACATGTGTTGAAGTGTTGATCCTGCGAATAATCTCAGTCGGGATAGAGCGCTACGATCGAACCAGGCATTCAATCGATATTGAGATTCTTCGGCACACATTCGACAGGCTCAGTGCAGGCTGTGCCTGCGGCTCCGGCTCAGAAAGACCATTGCTTCGTGACTCAACCTCATCCAATGCAGACTCACCAACCTCCCAAACCTGCCACTCACGATGACGATCTGGCGCCCCGGAGAGTTCGGCGCTGGCTGATCGTCATCGCGCTGATCTTGCTGACGGCGGGCATCGCCGCGATCATGGCGCTCGACCCCTGGGGCGGCGACGGCGAGGAAGCTAGCTCCATCATCACCAGCAACCAACCGTCGGCGGCGGACGACCTTGCCGACACCGTCAACCCATCCGTCGTCTCGGTCTTCACCTACTCCCCCACGTTCTCGCCCGGCGCGACCGGGCGCGCCCCGACCGGCTCTGGGTCAGGCTGGGCGTACACCGGCGACGGCTACGTGATCACCAACGCGCACGTTGTGGACAGCGTCGATGAGGTCGATGTCATCACCTTTGCGGGCGAGGTGATGCCGGCTACGGTCGTCGGCGCCGACTGGTATCAGGATGTGGCTGTGATCAGGCTCGAGCCCGACGACGATCAGGCGCTTCCACCAGCCACCACGGTCGGCGACTCCTCGCGGCTCGCAGTGGGTGATCCAGTCATTGCCATCGGCACACCCGGTGGGCGTTACGCCAACACGGTCTCGGTCGGCGCGGTAACCGGAGTCGACCGCCGGATCAACACTGGCAGCGGCTACTCGATCCGAAATCTGATTCAGCACAGCGCCGCGCTTGCGTCCGGAAACTCGGGCGGACCGCTGTTCTCTATGGATGGCGAGGTGGTCGGCATGAACGTCGCCAGCCGCGTCTCGCGGAACGGTGACGTGTCGAATGCCGACGTGATCAGCTTTGCCATCGATGGCGACGCGGCGATCGAAATCGCGGATGAGATCATCGCCGACGGTTCCGCGAACCGTCCCTGGCTCGGGATCAACGGCCAGGTTTCGAACGACGGTCATGTGGTGCTCGACGTGGAGCCCGGCTCCCCTGCTGAGATCGCCGGGCTGGAGCCGGGCGATGTGGTCACGCGCATTGATGATCGCATTGTCAACGACGGCGGCTGGTTTATCGATCTGCTCTACCAGTACAATCCGGGTGAAACCGTAACGCTGGCGTTCGACCGCGAGGGCGAGTCAACGATGGTCGAGATCACGCTCGGATCGCCGCCGTAGCCTGCGAACGTACGATCATGTCGAACCTCTTCAGCCGAATTTCAGGTTTCTTTCAGCCACTATTCAGTCGCCCCGCGTTATATTCGTATCTGTAAGGAATTGAGTCATACTCTTTTTCTTCTCTCCTCCCACCCCTGTTATCGGCGGCCCCGCAGATCGGAGCCGCCGATAACTTTTTAAGACGGGCAGTGACGGCAGCATATTCTGGCGGCGATTTCAGCGTATGCTCAGGTATCGCTAAGGAACGATTAAGACGGCGGGGCCATACTTCAGAGCAGAAGAACAGCGTGAAGCGAGAATCTTCCGACGTTCTTCGTCTCTCCTCCCCCTGTTGTCGGCGGCTCCGGAATCCGGGACCGCCGACAACGCTTTTAAACGCGCGGTGCCCAACAGACGTCTCGGCTACGTACTGCAGGCAATGCCGCGCACTGGGCAGTTTGGCGGACTTCAGCAACGCTTCACCATGCGATCAGTGGGACTTAAGGGATGGCTGCCATACTCAATATTGGAAGGGCGACAGCGTCGTTCTTCCACTCTCCTCCCCACATCCCTGAGTGGCGGTGGTGTTCCAGCGATGGACGCCACCGCCATTCGCATGTTCACGATCGCGTTCGGCATGAGTGGCTGAATGCTGGCCCGACGTTTCGAATCAACACGGGCTTGTCGAATGATCGAGTATGAACTGTTGCCGATTCCGGATGATCAGCCGGTGTTCCACGAGTCGGGTCGTGTAGAGCCCATTGCTGTATCAGCCGGCGGGTGTGATGCCAACGGCGCGGTCAGACCCTTCGACTACCCTCAGAGCAGGCGTGGGCTTCGTCCCCGGCTCTGCACGAAGAACGATAAAAGGCTCGTGATTTGGGCAAACACCCGTCGCGTCTGCCATTATAGGAGACAGGCAAACGCACCACACGCGCCGGGAGCCGCGCCGCATCCCCGCACTCACAGCAACGCGCATCCACAAGCATCAGACCCAACGACCGAATGAGACGACGGGAGTCATTACCGCCCGTCATCGTCGTATCCGAAACGAGAGGTGAGCCAGATGGGGGAATCCATGCTCCTGGTCAATCTGGTCATCGCTCTGCTCGCCGGCCTGGTCGGAGCGATCATCGCGGTGCGCCTCGGCCAATCCATCATCCTCGGATATATCGTCGCCGGCATCGTCATTGGCCCGTTTACGCCGGGGGTTGAGGGTGACCTCGCGACGGTCGGGGCCTTGGCGGAGATCGGCATCATCCTGCTGCTGTTTGCCATCGGCGTGCAGTTCTCGCTCAGCGACCTGCTCCGTTCCGGCAAGGTGGCGGTGCTCGGCAGCACGGTTCAGGTCCTGCTCACCCTTGGCCTTGGCTACGGTATCGGCATTCTCCTCGGGTGGGATTCGCTCGAAGCGCTGTTCTTCGGCGCGGTGCTGTCCAACTCTTCCAGCACCGTGCTCAGCAAGGTTCTCGGCGAGCGCGGCGAGATGGACTCGCCCCACGGCAAGCTCGCGCTCGCCTGGTCCACCGTGCAGGACCTCGGTACCATCATTCTCATCGTCGTGCTGTCGGCCCTCGCCACCGAAAGCGACACGCTGCTGCTGGATCTGGCGATCGAAGTCGGCCTGGCGGCGCTCTTCCTGCTACTGCTCGTGCCGATCGGCCTGAAAGTCTTGCCGTGGCTGTTCGAGCGCGTGGAAGGGCTTCGCAATCGCGAGGTGTTCGTGCTGATGGTGGCGGTGGTCGCGCTCGGGCTTGCCTACAGCGCCTCGTTCTTCGGTCTGTCGCTGGCGCTTGGCGCCTTCGTCGTAGGCGTGGTGGTCAGCGAATCGGACCTTTCCCACCAGATTCTCGCCGACGTGCTGCCACTGAGAGACATCTTTGCCGGGCTCTTCTTCGTCTCGGTCGGCATGCTGGTCGACCCGATCTTCGTGGTGCGCAACTGGCCGCTCCTGCTGCTCACCATTGTCGTGATCATGCTGGTAAAGGGGTCGGTTAGCGCCCTGATCGCGTGGTTGCTGGGAACCCCGACGCGCACCGCCGTCCTCACTGGCGTGATAGTCGCGCAGTGCGCCGAGTTCTCGTTCCTGCTTGCCCAGGTCGGCAGCGATCTGGGGGTGGTGTCACCGTCGGTGTTCAGCCTGATGCTGGGAGCGTCCGCCGCCAGTATCGTGCTGCTGCCGGCGTTCTATCAGGGGGCATTGCCAGTAGCGGGGTTCCTGCATGCTCGCCGACCCGCCTTCGCCCGTGATGCAGCCGATCTGGACCCGGCTGGCGATGGCGCGTCGCGAAGAAATCATGCGGTGGTGTGCGGTTATGGTCGGGTCGGGGCCGTGATCGGGACGGTCCTGCGCCATCGCTTCGCCTTTCTCGTCATCGAAGAAGACGTTCGCGTGGTAACACAACTGCGGGAGCAGGATATTCCCGTCATCCGCGGCAGCGCCGCGATTCCCGCCGTGCTTGAGCGGGCACAGATCGACCGGGCGCGGGTGCTGGTCGTCGCCCTGCCAGACCCGGTGGTCACGCGTCAGGTGGTCGACGGGGCGAGGCGCATGAATCCCAGGCTGCGCATCATCGTTCGCACCCATAGTGACACCGAGCGCCAGTGGCTACTCCGGCGCGGCGTGGACACCGTCGTGCTGGGCGAGTGGGAGCTCGCTCTGGAGATGGGACTTCATGCGCTCCGGGGGTTCGGCGTCAGCACGCTGGAGGCGGAGACGATCGTGCAACGGCTGAGGGCACGACCGGATCTGGAGTCCATAGACGACTCGGTGACCACGAGCACCCGTTCCGCGCGAGCCACCCCTCCCGAGGAGGCTGCTGCGTCACGCCACCAGGCTCCGGCAACGGATGCGTCCCCCGTGGATGATGGAGAGCCTGTGAACAGGCGCCTGCCCGATGGGGTGCGTATCGTTCGAAAACCACGCTCAGCCAATGATCGTCGCGACCATCCCGAGGGCAGTGCCACACAGTTTTCAAGACTGGAAGCGGCTGACGAGGGAGTAAGCACTCCTGCTCAATCACGGCACATCGACGCCGCGATCGAGGCCGAAGATGTGAGCAAGTCCGAGGTGACCAGCTAGCCTCGATTGCAGGATGGCCCTACCGCCAGGCGTGCTCCAGGATGTCACGCGGATGCCGTATGAGGCGGCGAATCCTGACGGAAATCATACCGGCCCAGCAGCACGAGGCCGAGGACGCCAGCAAGCGTGAGTAGAGCCCCGCTGATCCAGAACAATGGTTGGACACCGAGCCAGTCGACGACGAGCGCTCCCAGCGCCAGGGACAGGAGCCGCATCGCATTCCAGCTCACATCGAGCAGGGTGAAAACCCTGCCTCGGACATGGTCGGGAATCACACTCTGGATGGTCGAGTTGAAAACGACCACGCCTGTCGATGTGTTCAGCCCATAGACGAAGAGAATCACGAGCGCAACAGGCAGCGGGGTGAAAATGGCCAGCATGACATCACCGACGCCTCGAATGACATAGGGCACAAAGAGCCAGCGGGCATCGCGGTAGTCCCTTGCCAGGAGGTTTGGGATCAGTGGGCCCAGCAACGCGCCCACCCCGATCGCTCCGATCAGCCAGGCAAAGCCTGATGGTCCAAGACCAAGATGGCGCTCCGAGAGCACGATCAGCATGGCGCCCGAAGCGCCCACGGCGAATGAAGCAAGAGATTGGACAAGCACGAGACGAGAGACGAATCGATCATTTAACGAAAATGCAAGGCCCGCCCGCGCTTCGCCGAAGAACGCGCTCAGACCCCGCGTCGCCTGGGCTCCTAATTGCCCGGCGTGGGCGGGTATCCGCAACCGCAGGATCAGCAGCGCCGAAACCACGAACGTCCCGGCGTTGATGCCGAACGCGACATCGGTACCAACAAGAGCGATCAATCCACCAGCCAGAGCCGAGGCCAGAATCTGCACGAGCCGGCCCGTGGACCAGGCGACCGAATTGGCCGCCAACCGTTGCTGTTCGGTGGTCAGGGCGGGGATGACCGCCTGCACGGTTGGGTTGAAGAAGGTACTGCCTACCGCCAAGCCGGCGGCCACCACATAGGCGTGCCACACACCCTGCGGCCACACCAGTGACAGAACAAGACCGGCCCGCAGGAGATCCGACGCGATCAGCACGCCTTTGCGGCTAAACCGATCGATCACCACCCCGGCGATCGGACCAAGCAGCAGCACCGGCACGACTTCCGCGGCGACCAGGATCGCCACTGCCGCTCCCTGTCCAGTCATCTGGTAGACGAGGATCACCAGCGCAATATAGTGAAGCGTGTCCCCAAAGGTCGAGGTGAGCTGGGCCAGCCAGAGCGGAAAGTACCGGGGACTCCGCGCAACATCAACATAACTATGGCCGACGCTTCCCAGCCGCCTGATGAGTGTTGGCATAAACGTTCCCTCTCCCATCGTATGCGGCGTGGCGGTCTGGCGTGCCGGGGTTCTTCCGGATCGGACACAGCATCACTCTACCTCTTCCAGTCAGCTGGAAGGTCAAGTCGTGAGCTGGAACTGTCCTGCAAGGAGGTGACGTATGGGGCGGCAGTGGAAACTCGCGGCGCGAGATCAGCGTTCAATGATCCTGCATATTGTGGCACCGTTGGCGGCGCCATGTACCGGCTGATCCTTGAGCCGGGCGAGATAATCTCGACATGTCGCAAGCGCCTGGAGCTGTTCATCGAGCTCTGTGATTCTTCCGTCGATGAGCTCATGGACATGATCGCAGGGAGGCTCGCCGCTGTTCTTCCACGCGATGATTGACCGAATCGTATCAAGGCTGAAACCGAGATGCTTGGCCCTGGCGGAGAATCGCAGACGCGCCTCGTCCATCTGATCATGGATTCTGTAGCCGTTGTTAGCGCGGTGCGGCATGGGCAGCAGGCCAATGTCTTCGTAGTAGCGAATCGTTTTGGGATTGATGCCCATCGAAGACGCCAACTGACCGATCTGGAACTGACGCGCCATGCGGGATTCCTCCAAACGCTCTGAGCACACGTGCTCAACAAC
>JACCVC010000124.1 GCA_013698305.1 Chloroflexia bacterium | reverse complement strand
GAGGCGTTCACCGTGCTGCGGCTCAGCTGACACCCACGCCGCGCCAAGCGACTCCACAACGCCACCTGCCGTGATGAATCCATCACGCCGTGCGTACGGGCGCTGCTCACATGTCGAGGCGGCACACGCCATCGCAAGCGGCTTCGCCTGCACTCGTCAGGATGATCCCGCCGGCCCATGAACTCGTCACCGGTGTTCATCCAGCAGCATCGGAGCGGGGTCGAGCGCAGACACGATAGCTTTCGACGCGTGCCGCGCCATGTCCATTACACTGTGTGCCATGACAGGATCAACGTGTCCGGTTCCACGCTGGTAGGCGCGCCCTCGGCCAGCGCCCTTTCAGGCACGTTGTCTCGAGGAGACGACGATGAGACCGGTGACCAAATATGCCAAGAGTGGCGACGTCCACATCGCCTATCAGATCATCGGCGATGGGCCGCTTGACCTCGTCTTTGTCATGGGCTGGATCTCTCATCTCGACTACTTCTGGGAGGGCCCCAGCGCCCCGTTTCTCGCCCGGCTGGCATCGTTCTCCCGGTTGATCCTCTTCGACAAGCGCGGCACCGGACTTTCGGATCGCGTGGCGCAGCTGCCAACGATCGAGGAGCGAATGGACGATGTTCGGGCCGTGATGGACGCAGCCGGATGCGAGCGCGCCGCCCTCCTTGGCATATCCGAGGGCGCAGCGATGTGTGCCGTGTTCGCGGCCACGTATCCACAACGGACCAGCGCGTTGGTCATGTACGGCGCCTACGCGAAGCGCCTGTGGCATCCGGAGTACCCCTGGGCGCCTACCGTGGAGCAGCGCAAGCAGTTCCTGACGGACATCGAGACCGGTTGGGGCGGCGTGGTCGATCTCGACACGCTGGCGCCCAGCACCATTGGCGATGAGCCGTTCCGGCAATGGTGGGCAACCTAACTTGTGCGGAGCGCCAGCCCGGGAGCTGCCCTCGCTCTTGCCAAGATGAACACGATGATCGACATCCGCCATGTGCTGCCGGCGATCCACGTGCCGACGCTCATCCTGCATCGGACTGGCGATCTGGACATCGACGTCGGCGGTGCACGGTACATGGCCGAGCGTATCCCGAACGCGGTCTACGTCGAGCTTCCGGGCGTGGACCACCTCGTCTTCGCCGGAGATCAGGACGCTGTTCTCGACGAGATCGAAGCGTTTCTCACGGGCATGCCGCCCAGACTGGAGCCTCGACGAATCCTCGTAACGCTGCTGTATGTGGAGATCGCCGGAGCGATGGGAATTGCCGCTCGTCTGGGCGATCACGCCTGGCGCGACATCGTGGACGCATATGGCCGGGTCGTACGGGAGGCGGTGGCACGGTATCGCGGAACCGAGGTCAAGGCGACGGTCGCCGGGTTTCTCGCCACATTCGACGGACCAGGTCGTGCCATCCACTGCGCCCGCGCCATCTCCGGGCAGATGCATGCACGCCACGTCGACGTTCGTGCCGGCCTGCACACGGGCGAGTGCGAGGTGATCGATGGCGAGCCCCACGGCGTGGCCGTTCAGATCGTCACGCGCGTGGCGGCACGGGCTGCACCGGGCGACGTTCTGGTCACCAGCACGGTCTCCGATCTCGTCGCCGGCTCCGGCATCGAGTTCGAGCCCGTCGACATTCGTCTCATGGCGGGCAGCAATCGCGCCCTGCAGCTGTTTCGCGTGGCGCCGCGCACGCAGCCGACGGGCGTCGTGCCCCGCGATGTCGTCGATGAAGACGGCACTGCTGTGTCCGAGTCAACGCCTCTCAGCCCTCGGGAACGAGAGGTGGCGGTGCTGGTTGGACACGGGTTGAGCAATCGCCACATCGCAGACGAGCTGTCGATATCCGTTGCCACCGTTGAGCGCCATGTGTCCAATATCTTCAACAAGCTTGGACTCCATTCGCGTGCGAGAGTCGCGGTCTGGGTGGCTCAGCGAGGATTGCTGAACCCGGATCCCGACTGATCTCCGAGCCCGCTCATGCATCGCAGAGACGCCGCGCACCCATACCGGTGTCGCCCGGCGCGCTGCGCACCATCTCGCCAGAATTACATGTACCTCTACATAGCCTCCGTGATGTCTGCATCCAGATGTCTCCATAAGCTGAAGGTGCTCGGGCAACACTGCACGCTGCGTCGCAGTCCGCGGGCAGCTGATCCGAGCCGCGACGGTGCTCGTCACGGCGGACGAGATCACCGGAGGCACGAGTCGAAAGGAGGTACCAACGATACCCTCACGCACAGATGGTGGTCCAGTCCACTGGCGCGCCGTCTGACAGCCGATCACACCGCCGACCAACCTTATGCGGAGGCATGACATGAGAGACAAGAAACGACTGCCATCGTTACGAAGCGCAACGACAACCCGGCGACGAATCACGCGTGCCGCTGGCGCGTGGGCCGGCGCGGGGATGCTCGGGAGAATGTTCGCGAACACCAGTTCTGCGGCGGCGCCCACCGCGTCGCTTCATGAAGGAGAAGACCACATGGTGATGACATCGACGTACGAGATCGAAGGCCGCCTACTGGAAGTCTGCACCTGCAACACCCTGTGTCCCTGCTGGGTCGGCGAGGATCCCGACGGTGGAACCTGCGACTCTGTCTTCGGCTGGGCGGTCGACAAGGGCATCATCGAAGGCGTCGACGTTTCCGGTCGCATCCTCGGGCTCTCGGTCCACATACCCGGTAACGTCCTCGATGGCAACTGGAAGGCCGTCGTGTATGTCGATGACCAAAGCACCCAGGAACAGCAGGATGCCCTTCTCAAGGTCTTCACCGGCCAGCTCGGTGGCGCGATCGCCGACATCGCGGGGCTGATCGGCGAAGTCATCGCGGTGGAACGCGTCCCTATCACCTTCAACGTCGAGGAAGGCGAAGGGACCATGACGATCAGCGACATCGCCGAGATGAAGTTGGCTCCCTTCATGGGCGCGACCGGCAAGCCAACTGCCCTGCAGGAGACAGCGTTCTCGACGATCCCCGGCTCACCGGCCTATGTTGGCAAGGCTGAATACTTTCGTCGTTACGAAGCCAGTCACGGCATGTCCGACATCGATATCACGGGCCAAAACGCCATTCAGGGCTCATTCCGGTTCTTTGCCTGACGGCGCCTGCGTTGTCTCGTCCGGTGGAGAGTAGCCGGGCGAGGCGACGCAACCCAGCCAACGACAGATTGGAACTCCCATGCAATCCGCCCTGTCCGATTCGTCATCCGTCCGCCGCCCCGATCTGGTCCTGATCTGGGGATCGGTCGTGGCCGCGTGGGCGGTAACGCTACTGCTTGTCGCCTCGGGCGGCAGCGATTACATCGTCAACCACGATGCCGTGCTTGACCAACGACGGTTTCCCTGGGTTCTGACCATCGGGCTCTTCATCGCCTCATGGCAACTCATGACCGCCGCCATGATGCTGCCTTCGAGCATGCCGATGATGAGGATATTTCTTCGCGTGTCCCAAAATCAGGATCGGTCACGTTTGGTCTTCGGCGTCTTCATGCTCGGATACTTCGTCATCTGGACCGGATTCGCTGTGGTGGCGCTTGTCAATGATGCGGGCGTTCATTGGCTTGTCGATGTCTTACCGGCGCTGGCGAACCGGCCATGGTTGATCGGCGGCTCTGTGCTTGTTCTTGCCGGGGCATTCCAGTTCACGCCACTGAAGGAGCGCTGCCTTGACGAATGTCGCGATCCGCTTTCGTTCATGTGGCGGTTCTACGCTCATGGTCCCATGGCAGCCTGGAAGCTGGGTATCCGGCACGGACTGTTCTGCCTGGGATGTTGCTGGGCTCTCATGCTGACCATGTTCGCCGTCGGCATGGGCAGCGTGGTCTGGATGACCGCCCTGGCCGGCATCATGGTGATCGAAAAGGTCACCAGGTACGGCAACCGCCTCGCCACCCCGATCGGCGTCATCCTGATCGCCTGGGGCGTGGTGGTCATGCTCAACCTCGAATGGCTCCCGGCATTCTTCCGGGGCGTCTAAACCGAATGGAGCGATACATCATGAAACAAGACGTTCGAAACGCTGCCGCCATCTTTGCGGTCGTCACCGTGGGGCTTACCCTGAGCACCGTGCCGGCAATGGCGCACGGAAGCCACCAACATGCCGATGACGTTCTGAATCTGGGTGAGGTATTCACCATGGCTGGCACGGCTGCCGCGCTGGGGATCGTCTACCTGCTGGTCAGCCGGGTCTACCGGTATCGGGATACCATCCACCACGACACCGATTCGCCTGATTCAGAGCCGCCCGCCTGACTATGGCGGTCCACCTGCATCAACGGCCAGGAGCCGCCAGATTCCCGGTATGCCGCCAAGCGTATGCCGCCCCCGATCGGTGAACACAATGTTGGACCCGGCGACCAGATCCCGGACCGTGCTCGAGACAATGATCTCTGACGACGACGCAAACGAGCTGACCCTCGCCGCGACATGGACCGCAATTCCATCAAGCTCTTCTCCAGACAAAATGCACTCACCCGTATGCAACCCTGCCCGAACCTCGATACTGAGCGAGCGCACCGCCCGAACTATCTCGCTCGCGCAATAGATCGCCCTGGCGGGTCCGTCAAACGTCGCGACAAAGCCGTCTCCGATGACATTACGCTCAACGCCCCGATACCGATCAAGCTCACGGCGCACGATCGTGCGATACATATCGAGCAAGGACCGCCAGCGATGATCGCCCAGTTCGGTCGCGAGGCGGGTCGATCCCACAATATCGACCACGAGAATGGTGGTCAGCACCCGATCGATCTCGACAGCGGGCGGGGCGCCAGTCAGGAACTCCTGAACGGGATCCACGAGCGCATCGATGTCGCCCACGAAGGGCAGGTGATCGATACCAGGAACCTCAACATACGTCGAGTCGGGGATGTGGGCCGCGATGTAGCGGCCACCCTCCACTGGACACAACGGATCTCCCGTTCGATGGAGGACAAGCGTCGGCACGCGTATGGCGGGCAAGACATGGCGGATGTCGATGTCGGTGTTCATCTTCGTCAGCGACAGCGCGGCGCCTGGACTGGAGCTGCGGCGCAGGTACCCCGCCCACCATTGACGGAATCGGTCATCGTCCCTGGCGCTCCGCGCCAGAAGACCAAGCACGGCGGGACCGCCCCATTCCCGCATCAGGGCGTCGTAGAACGCCTGACGCTCCTGGAGGTTCGGTCCCCACGGATAATCAATCGATCGAATGCGCTTGGCATAGGCGCCATACATGATCAGCGCCCGCGTCCGCTCCGGATACGTCGCAGCAAACAGGGCACACATCGCGCTCCCTTCGGTGCTACCGAATAGCGCCGCCTGCTCGGACCCGACCGCGCTCATCACCGCCTGCACATCCTCGATGCGTTGTTCCAGCGTCGGTGTGCTCGAGATACGATCGGACAGCCCCGTGCCCCGCTTGTCGAAGAGAATCAGCCGTGAGAATGACGCCAACCTGCGGAGAAACCGCGCATAGCCGGGCTCATTCCAGTTTTCCTCGACATTGGTGATCCAACTGGGAATATGGACAAGATCGAGCGGTCCGTCCCCGACGACCTGGTAAGCAATGCTGATCTCGCCGACCCGGGCGTAGCGGGTCACGGGTACGCGCATCTCAGTGACGGAGCCATGATCACCGCGCCACACGTTTCTGGCGGAAGCCGACGATGGAACTGATGCCGGGTGTCGATTGGAATAGGACATGACGTCATCAATCGTGCGGTGCGTCGCGGATCTCAAGGTTTGTGGTTATGGTATCACCTGACCCAAGACTTCTTGCGTGATTCACATTTTGTGAGCCGAGGCGTATGTTCGGGGGAACTGATTCATCTCGCGCAGAGGAATCCGATGAGGAAACGTTGCGCATGGAGATTGAATGCCGATCTGCGTCCCGGTAGACTGTCAATCCTATTTCCAAGTTCCCTATGAGGAGTGCATCGTGAAATATGGATTCATCGCCACCTTCACCCAGACGATGGACGAGACGCTGGCGCTCGCCGAGCTGACCGAGCGGCACGGGTGGGACGGCTTCTTCACCTGGGACGGGATATCGGTCGGCCCGATGCCGACCTGGGACCCGTGGGTGACGCTCGGGGCGGTGGCGACCCGGACATCGCGGGTGACGCTGGGGGCGATCGTGCATCCCCTCTCCCGCCGCCGGCCGTGGAAGGTCGTGCGGGAGGCGCTGACCGTCGACCACCTCTCGGGAGGGCGTCTGGTGATTCCGGTGGCGATGGGCGCGGTCGATGACGGCGGCCTCAGCCGGGTCCATCCCGAGGTCACCGATCTGCGGGAGCGGGCGGCGCGGCTCGACGAGACGCTGGAGATCATGAAACTGGCATGGCGTGGCGAGTCCTTTTCATATGAAGGCGTCCACTATCAGATGGAGGATATGGTGTTCCAGCCGACTCCGGTCAACGGCGACATTCCGATCTGGGTGGTCGGGGCGTGGCCGAGCGAGCGGTCGATGGGACGCGCCGCGAAGTACGAGGGCGTGCTGCCGAGCTTGCGCGGAAACACCGAGACGCAGCTCGGTCCGGAGCACATCGCGGAGATCAAGACCTGGATCGCGGAGCGGCGGGGTGACAACACACCATTCGAGATCGTGATGGAGGGCACGACACCGGGCGACGACCCGAATGCAATCCGACGACAGCTCCAACCCCTCGCCGACGCTGGCGCGACCTGGTGGATCGAGTCGATGTGGGAGGGCGGCGTCGACTTCGATGCACTGAAGCGGCGCATCGAGCAGGGCCCGCCTCGGTAGCAGCCAGACACATGCAGGTCATGGGACAGCGCGGGATACATGTCGATCGACTTGTCACAAATGTTGAGACGCAGGTTATCTCCGCAGCCAATCACGTCTATCAGGACATTGGCGGTCTCGGCGGACACATGGATCATGGCTGGATCGCAGCGTACAGGGTACGTGGGCCATGACCGTCGAGATCAGCTTTGCCCGACAAGGCAGGTTTGGCACGCCAACGGTCTGGCTGGTCGACCTCACCCGGTCTGTCGCATCATGCGTTCAGAACGTCCTGCAGAATCTGCTTCAGCTTGGCAATCAGCTGGGACACCAGATCATCGCCCGAGGTGTCGCAGTCGGTGAAGTACTCCTTGTAGCTGAAATCGCTGGGATTTTCCAAGGTATCACTGGGGCCGACTTGAACCTGGAACGCGATGTACGCGATCGCTTCTCCGTTGTCCGCTGGCGGCACAACGCCCTCCAGGTTCACGACGCCGGTATATGGCGACTGCTCCGGGTCCGGAGTCCAAACAAGCACGCCAGAAAACACCTGTTGAAGGTCGTCCTCAGCTCCGTAATTCGCCGCCCATGCGTACACAAGGGGATAGTCGCTGAAGACCGTGACGTTGGGGTCGATGGCGAAGAGGTCGGCGACCGGCACATGGAACGCCAACTCGCCCGTCTCGCAGTTGTAGGTGTCCACCATGATATCGCCGACGGTGGGCTGTAGGATCCCCAGTGTTCCGGCGGCGCTTCCTGTTGGCAGGCTGACCACGCCGAGCGTGACCAGCATGAGCGCCGCCAGGATGATATGTCGTAATCCGATTGGGCCGTAGTGTGTAGTCATGTGTCACCTCCAGCGTGTGCGTGCGACCCGGTTGGCATGCTCGTCAAGGTCTTTTCTCAAGCTCGACAGTCAGCCCTTGGTGATTTAAGCAATGTGTGCCTCTACCAGACTGCTGACAGCCATTCCACTTCCGATCAGGCCATATACTCCGCCCACAATCCAGCCTTGAGTGCGAACAGAAAGCGCTCGATCCATCAGGCCTGTTCTGATCGATCCAGCAACCAAGGCATATCCGCCTTTTACGACAAATCCGAAGCATATATACACGAGCCCGAGCTTCACGAACTGCGTGGACGCTGCGCCTTGCACTGGGTCGACAAATGCAGGCAAGAACGCAAGGTAAAACAGGGTAGTAAGCGGATTCAGCACACTGATCGTGACGCTGTGCGCAAAGGTTCGCCAGAGGGATCGGGCAGGAGGCGCCAAGTCTCCTGGCTGGTCCGCGGCATCGAGAATCGCTCGAATTCCAAGCCCCATCAGGTATGCGGCCCCACTGTACTTCACGATGTCGAACGCGAGTGACGAAGATGCAAGGAGTGCGCTGACTCCCAGGACCGCTACCACTATATGCAGGACATGTGCGGTCTGGATCCCGAGAACCGCTACCAAGGCGCCCCTTGTCCCTTGTTCTATCCCGCGTGCAACGATGTACAACGTCATCGGTCCGGGAACAACCAGCAGCAGGATCGCCGGACCCGCAAAGGCCGCTATCGTTGATGCTTCCAGAGGAACTTCCTTTCTGCCGCTACCTCCGCAACGTGTTAGCGCAAATCGTCCGGAGAAAGACAGCCCTGACTTCGGCAACCTCAAGCGCCGGATCGTGCATGGTCCACCGAACGTATAGGTACCAGTGCGTGCCCAAGCAGTCGGCCCGGCGTCTTGGAGAACGATGATTGATGACCTTGCTCCAGATAGTCGATACTGACATCGCCCGCTGCTCCTGGCGGCGGCTGCCTCGCGTCCGCTCTATCAGTTCTTCTATCCCTGTTCTGGAGCGGCCCGCGGGATGGGAGCGAGATCGACACCGACGCAACGAGCATGTAACTCGCTCTAACAGCCGCCGAATTCCTGACCGTTGATCACAATAACCATGCAGCCTGATTCACCCTGGATGGAGAAGACGCTTCCGTCACCGATCACCGTCAGGGCGTTAGAGTCACCCTCGTCAGCATTGAATGCCTCGCTGCCGTTTCCTACCGCGATGATGTCGTTGTCGTTGCCAACGGAATTCGAGGCAATGCTGTCATTGCCGACGGCAATCAACGAGTTACCTGCGCCAACATCGCCACTTTCCGCGACGCTGCCATCGCCGATGGCAATGGCGGTGTTGTCGGCATCTTCTTCAACCGAGGCATAACTTGCATCGCCGACAGCGACGGCAGTCGTGCCCTCGATCGACTCGCATGTGGCGGAGCCTGATTGGAAAATTGGCACTCCGTCGACATGCACGCACAGGTCCTGTGCAGCATTGGCTGGCGATGCACTCACGGCTGCAATCAGTGCGATCAGCATCGAACTCCACAAAACAGTTCGTTGACGGTTCATGATTTTGCCACTCTTTCACTCTTCAGCGTTAGTCGGTCGGGACCGGTGGATTCATGCCGATCATTCGGATATGAGTCGGCAGTGAGAGCTATGGGCAACTGCCGTACAGCTCGCCGCTCACCAGCACGACGGTACAGCCCGTTTGCAAGAGAAAGGAAAAACCCTGCTGGTCGCCAATCACGATCAACGTGTTGTCGCCCGAATTGCCCGTGTCCGCGCTACTGTCATCTCCGACGACTATCGCTGTATTGCCGTTTCCGTCTTCGGCAATCGCTCCGCTGACTTCACCGATGACGACAGCCGTGTTGTCGCCGTCGGTGGCTATCGCTCCACTGTCGTTCCCAACGGCGACCGCTGTGTTGTTGTCGCCATCCGCGGACGACGCCCCACTGTCTTCGCCAACTGAAACTGCGCGCGAACCGATGTCGGAATCGCACACGGCGGAACCGCTCTGGTACACCTCAACACCGTTCACGCTCACGCATACATTGGGCGCGGCACTGGCGGCCACGGCTCCGATCGGGAGCAGCACTACGGCAAACACGACACTCACAAGGAATTTGCTTCGCTGGTTCATGATCTTCCTCTGTTCCTGAAGCGTAACGAAAGTTAATAAATTGATCCCTTGCGTACCTCCTGATTCACTTTCCGAGCGGTTTCAGGCGGCACATAGGGAACCGCGGACTCAGGTTTGTGTACCGTTGATGTGACGCATGAGAAATTCGTACGCGGTCCTGCCGATCGGCGTGCCCAATCGTTCGCCTTCAGTGACCGCCGCCATGAAGTGCACGCCGCCCCAGACCCTGCTGAGGCCACATTCCCGCACGAAGTCGGTCCAGGTGTCCCAAGGACCAAGCTCCATGTCTGTGGCGGGAGTAATACCCGGCTCGACGCGTGATGATCCCGCGGGAGCGGGCACCGTCCACTCGAGCGCGTCAGTTCCGAGGTAGAGGCGGCTCGCCTCACCGTGAGCGGCGCAGAGGGCGGTGGAGCCGGAGGGATATTCCGGATGATCGGCGGTCTGGAGGTAGCTACGCCATTGGCTTGCCGGCAAGTCGCTGACGGTGCCCATGCCGGGTCCGCCCCAGGCCGTGACGGGATCATCACCATAGAGGTATCGGATCGCGGAGAACGGGCGCACCGCGTCATACCGGTGCTTCATGCTCCAGGTTGCGATCGCGGCGTCGAACGCGGCCATGTTCGTCAGGAAGTCGTATTGAACAAGCCCTTCCAGGCTCAATCCGTGTCGCCCGGACGCAAACAGCGCGGAAAACCCAAGACCGAGGACTTTGTCGTCGAAGAGCTCGGCAGCCATCTTCTGGTAGTCGGTCAGGTTGGCCGAGACCTCCAGCACGTGGTCGGCCTGTTCCTTGTAGCCAGGATGATTCGGATCACTCATCTCCGGCGGAGGAACCACCATGGCGACAGACGTTTCGTAGGAATATGGGCGGGTCACGCGCATCTGCGGCGTCACGAACCGCTGCATGCGAAAGATGCCCAGGCGGTCGGAGATCATCTGTGGTTGCCAGCGAGCGGGGTCGTTCAGCTCGAATTCGGTATTAACCGCCTCGTAGCCCAGATAGTCGGCGTAGGGCTGGCCATTGTGAGAGCGGCCACCTTCGTCGCCGAGCTGGTTCATGCCATCGTGTTCCCGCTCGTCGATGATAGCTCCGCCGGCGGCGTTGCCAATGCCAACGGCGCTCGTCAAGTCCTGGCGCGCGTCGTCTGGGTCCAACCCAAATGCTTCCAGCATCGCGCGCCACTCCGCCGCGTGTTGAGGCAGCAGGCTGTCCAATACACGCTTGGACGCATGGAAGATAGCCGTGTTCCTGTTGGCGTCGCTGGCTTCACTCGCCGGGCGGCGGCCAAGATTCGAGTAGACGCCAATGGCGGTCGCGTGATAAGGGGCGATCGCGTCAAACCAGGCGTTGGTGATCATCGTGGTGATGCGGAGGACGAGTGTCGCGTCATTCGCGCCCGGCGACACTGTCGAGTAAATTGCCGGGACGACCGCGGGAACGATCACCTCAACTGGCGCGTTCCCGGTGGCAATATCAAACGGCACGTCCGGGGAAGCCACGCCGCTGTTCGCGGACGCATGCGCTACCGAACGGCCGCCGATTGCCGCGGCGACAGTTCCGGCGCCTAAACCCTGAAGAAACGTTCGTCGACCAACCTGGCGACTGGCGAATGACTTGCGAATCGTCCTCATCCC
>JACCVC010000119.1 GCA_013698305.1 Chloroflexia bacterium | reverse complement strand
TTTTGCCGGGTGTCCCGGATGATCCCTGCGGGACCCTCCGGATGACGCATGAGCTCCGCGAATCGGCGCTCGCCTGGTCCATCACCAATCCCTTCTTCGCATCGAGCCGGAATGATGATGGCGCCTCCGGGCCGGACGACCGGCGTTGGGGCGAATTGGAGATAGCTCGCGGCGCGGCTGGCCTGGTACAGATTGGCATCCTTGGGGGCGGGCACGCCGGCGATCGCCACGTCGACCTGATGGGGGATGGATGCGGTCATGAACGACGATGCGCGCCGCGCCAAATGGTCATGCACCGCTTCGGGAGCGCCGTAGGCAATGTCGACGATCTCGCCAGCCGTGTTCTTGACGACATTGGCGACGAATGCTAGTCCAGACCGACGAGCCACCTCCCTCACGGCGTCCTGGAACGGGTTGCCTTCGAGTTTCGCCAAGCGAGTGCCGGGGTGGTCGAGCATCGCTGGTCCGTGTGTCCAGGCGATGACGTCCTCATTGGCGCAACCGATGGCGACGGTCTTGCCTCCGCCAGAGAAACCAGCGTATTGGTGAGGCTCGACGATTCCGGTAGCGATCAGGAGATCGCACTCTGCCGCCAGGCGATTGATCCTGAATGGAACGCCGGACTCATGCTCGTAGACCGTGACGAGGTTGGCGGGTGTCCAGGGGTCGTGATCGACCACGCGATATCGGTCGACGATGGCGTCGCCGAGCTTGTCGCGTTTCTCCCCTTCGGTGCTGGGACGGTGGGTGCCGATGGCAACGATGATCGTGACCTGCTCCGGAGTGAGTCCAGCAGCGTGGAGTTGCCGGAGCATCGGTGGCAGGAGCAGTGAATCGGGGCACGATCGGGTGGCATCGGTCACGGCGATTACGACTGACGTGGCGCCAGCGGCCAGCTCCGCAAGCAATGGAGCGCCAATGGCTTCGGCGAGCGCCTGCTCGGCAAGCTCGACCGGGTCCGGATGTCCGGCGGGCTGCCTGGTTTCCACATCGATGACCTGATATTCGGAAGGGATCGAGACGTCGATGGTAGCGGGTCCAAACGGGACGGTTCGGGAGGTGGTCACGGCGGATCGTTTCTCCTGGATACAGGCGAGAAATCAGGAATGCCTATGCTACTATGCCACCCGACAGGAAATCCGCGAAGTTGCGGTTCGTGTGACAGTGTGGATCAGTGTGAAATGCACAGGTGATCGACGTTGCTCTACGATCCAGCACACGTTGAGGAGCAGGGAATCATGGCAACGGATATCGCTCGCCGCGAGGGAGGCTCCTCGGGGCGCTTCAAGGTCACCGTGGTCGGTGCGGGAATGGTCGGTGGTACCGTTGCGCAACTGCTGGCGCAGCGGGGCTATGCCGATATCGTGCTGGTCGACATCGTCGAGGGAATGCCGCAGGGCAAGGCGCTGGACCTTATGCAGGCCGGGCCGGTGCTTGGGTATGACAGCCGGCTGACGGGAGCGAACGGCTACGACGAGAGCGCTGGTTCCGATGTGGTGGTGATCACGTCCGGTATAGCGCGAAAGCCGGGCATGAGCCGCGACGACCTGCTCAAGACCAACATGAGAATCGTCGAGTCGGTCACGAAGGAGATCGTCTCCACCTCTCCGAACGCCATCATCATTGTGGTGTCGAATCCGCTTGATGCCATGTGCCACGTCGCCTTCGACGCCGCCGGATGGCCACGAGAGCGGGTGATCGGGCAGGCGGGCGTTCTGGACTCAGCCCGGTTCCGCACGTTCATCGCGATGGAGCTCGACGTGTCGGTCGCGGATGTCTCGGCCTTCGTGCTGGGTGGGCATGGCGACACGATGGTACCGCTTTCTCGATACTCGACCGTGGCCGGTATTCCCATCCCCGAGCTGATTGCTCCGGACCGGATCAAGGCAATAGAGGAGCGGACCGCCAATGGCGGCGCCGAGATCGTATCGCTGCTCAAGAGCGGAAGCGCCTACTATGCGCCCGCGAGCTCGGTGGTGGACATGGTCGAGGCGGTACTGCTCGACAAGAAGCGGATCGTGCCGACCAGCGTGTTGCTCCAGGGTGAGTACGGCATCGAAGGGCTTTATGTCGGCGTGCCGGTGAAGCTTGGCGCCAGGGGCGTTGAGCAGATCATCGAGATCTCACTTACCGACGAGGAGCAAGCCGCGCTGAGAAGCTCAGCCGACGCGGTCCAGGGGCTGGTGGACGCGATGGAGCGCCTGCGATCCGAAGCCTGAAATCCACCAGATCGCCAGAGGAAAGGGACAAGATCGGATGCCGAAATTCTCGCCGCTTGGCGCACTGGGTAGCATACGCGGATTCCTGAGTGTCGTTCGCGAAGTCGACTTCGATGAGGTGCGTGGCCGGGCGGAGACCGCTCCATCGATCCTGCTGGTGACGGACGACCCGGGTCGAGGAGAGCAGGCCATCCAGCGCCTGTTTGGCGACGACGCGATAGCCAGGGTCGACCTCCGGACAGCGGATTTCGGTGGTGTCGACCGCAGCCGCTACGATCTCGTGTGCGTGCTCGATCCTGAGGGCTATGGGGTTCTTACGGAGGTGCAACGAACGCTGGGCGACGAGGCGAGCCAGAAGCTGGTGTTCCTCAAATCGGACAACGCCGGTCAGACCGATGCCCAGGTGGTTGAATCCCGCGATCAGTTGGTGGCGTTGAACTCCGATCTGACTCCGGCGTTGGGGCGGAGGTTTCCGGAATTGCGCCTGGCGGCTGTCAAGGCGATTGTCGACGAGACCGCCAAGGCCAACGCGCAGTTCTCCCTGATTTCCAATGTGCCCGCCGTGGTGCCGTTCATCGGTGGGCTCGTCGCCGCCAGCGCTGACCTGATCGTGCTGACCAAAAATCAGGTGATGATGGTTTACAAGATCGCCGCCGCGCACGAGAAGGATCTGGGCGACCAGATGCGGATCATGCGAGAGCTGGCGCCCGTGGTTGGCTCTGGATTCGTCTGGCGCACCGTCGCTCGGGAGGCAGCTTCGTTTCTGCCGCTGGCGGCGGGGACGGTGCCCAAGGTGGCGATCGCGTATGTCGGCACGGTGGTGCTCGGAAGGGCGGCTGACTACTACTACCGGTACGGTCAGAAACCGACGCGAGAGCACTTGCGAGAGTTCACCAAACGCGCGTCCGAGACGGCGTCCAGGCTGCGAATCAGCCGGCAGGATGAGGTGTCGGTTGACCAGGCAGCACTCGACAGGACGGACAAGTCGCCTGGGAATTGATACAGGACCCATCAGATGAACTATCAGTTCTCCACGTGATGGGTCGCCTACAGCGAATCCCGTGACGATTAACGCGTGGTGGCTGATTCTGTATCGGCCCTACTCGGCGATCTATCACCTCTGGCAGACAGAGGGTCTGCCGCTACGTGTTCGTGGTGTTGGAACGCCATGCAATCAACCTGCAAATCGCCATTTGGACTGATCCGGTATCAGCCCGCGGGAGCGACCACGCCGGCGCGGGCAGACACGAGGCCTCTCCCTATGAGAGTTCGTGACTGGACGCGCGTTTGTTGAACTGAGCGAGCTTGAGGCCGAGCAGCGCGGCGGCGTCGGCGCGGTCGCCGTCGCTGGCTGACAGCGCTTCCTCAAGGGCTGAACGCTCAAGAGTGCTCAGCAACTCGTCGAGCG
>JACCVC010000118.1 GCA_013698305.1 Chloroflexia bacterium | reverse complement strand
GCGTTCGCTTCGTCAACGCGGACAGCGCCGGAAAGCCCAAGGACGGCGATGCCCGCGCCGCCTGGCTACTGATTGAAGTCAATGGGGACGGTGTCGAGGTCACGCTGCATCGCGTCGAGTACGATGTCGCCCATGCCGCCGCCCGCATCCGCGCTGCAGAAGGGCTGCCCGACCACTTCGCTACCGACATCACGGCGACGGGCAGCGCCTCATCGCATGCCAGTTCCTGAAGCGCCAGTATCGGGTTACAGGTCAGTGTGTGTCTGACGCCTTCTCGCCGCGCACCGCCCATGCACGAGCTGCAAGCACGATCCGGCCGTCCTCTTCCACGGGGAGGTTCGCACGGAGACGCTCGCGAAGCTTGCTCCGCTGCACCTCTCCCAGATGCATCGCATAGGCGGGGGCTGGTCCCTGCCCGCCGAGAAACGGCGTCCAGTAGTCGTCGAAATCGCGGAACACCGTGGGGATGTCCACGGCACACGTCTCCACCTCACGTAGCCCCGATTTACTGAAGAGATCAACCAACGCGTCGGCATGGCAGATGGAGGCAAAGCGACGGCCTTCGTCCATCTCTCGCGCCGAGGGATCGAGCGCCACCGCTGCGTCCCAGAACCGACGCATCAGTTCCATACCGCCAGCATAGTCCCAAACATAGGCACCCACGATCCCACCCGGCTGGACCACCCGCGCCATCTCCGCGACGGCCGCGACCGGATTTGACACGAAGTTCAGGCTCAACCCCGCCGTGACTGCGTCGAAGGCAGCGTCAGGGAAAGCCAATGCGACGGCATCGCCGATCTCGAATCGCGCGCGCGCATCGGTGACACGAGTCCGGGCATGGGCCACGAAGCCGGCCGACGGATCGATTCCCACCAGCTCCAACGGCGCTGCCATCTTCAGTATGACGGCGCTGAGCGCCCCAGTGCCGCATCCGACGTCCAGCCATCGGCCGCCGGTGGGCATGGCCAGCCAGGCGAGAAACTCGCGCGCGGCGAGACGGCTCCAACGCCCGACGTAGAACTTGTAGGCCTCACCGCTTCCCCAGATATCGGGTGTTCCGGAAATCTCCATTACCCGCTTCCCTCCCGACAGGTTGCTTACTCAGCACTCGGGATGGCTGGCCTCCCACCCACTCGGCGTGATCGTCCCGCCATGGTACACCTGTCACGCGGATCTGAACAATTCTCTCCTCCTGACACCTGGGCAAGGCAACGAGAGAGGCCTTAGCCTGCTGACACATTGCTATCATGTGACGGGCAAGGGTGCTGAAAATGGGCGGCGAATGTACGACCACGGCATTGCCGTATCGGCTGAACCCCGGCAACATTGACAACTCGGCCCCTCGGTGGTCCCTTTCATGCATGAAATCGCGATGCGGGGATGTCCGCTAATCCCCCGACCGCCCCGAACACGAACCCTGATGGAGACCCCGATGGTGATATCAACCCTGCCCAAGACTACCGTGCCCCCTGTCCCTGGACCGAACTTTCCGCAAACGGAGCGGCAGGCGCGCTTCCTGGCACTAGCTGAGTCGCTGGCGGAGATCGCCGCCGCCAACGCGCCTGAGCATGACCGCAACGGCGCCTTTCCGCACAATACCTTCCGGGCCATCGTCGATGCCGGTTATCACACGCTGACGATCCCCGAAGAGATGGGCGGCATGGGCGCGAGCCCGCTGGAGACGATGATCGCCCAGGAGCGGCTCGCCCGAGGCGACGGTTCGGTGGCGCTGGCGATCTGCATGCACCTCGGGCACATCTACGGCGTCGCCACCAGCCTGGAGTGGCCGGACGACCTGCGGCGCAAGCTGATCTCCGGCGTGATCGACAACGGCGCGCTCTACAACACCGCCGCCAGCGAGCCGGGACTCGGCTCTCCCAGCCGGGGCGGCGCCTACGCCACTACCGCCGAGTGGGCCGAGGACGGTTCGTGGCGGCTCAACGGCCACAAGACCTGGACGACGCTAGCCCCGGCGCTGGGCTACGTCGGCGTCGGCGCGACGGTGCTGGACGGAGACGATGACAGCGACAGCACCGAGAAGGCGAACTTCCTGGTGCCGATGGACGCGCCCGGCGTGCGGATCGACGAGACCTGGGACAACATGAGCATGAGCGCGACCGGGAGCCACGACCTGCTGCTCGAGGATGTATTGGTCCCGGCGAATCACCGATTGCCGGCGGCTGGCAAGCCAGCAAACACGCCTTGGGGCATTCTCACCAGCGCGGTTTATCTGGGGATTGGGGTCGCGGCGCGAGACTTCACCATCGCCTTCGCGAAGACCAGGCAACCGGCGGCTCTCGGCGGCGAGGCGATCGCGACGCTGCCCAACGTGCAGAGCCGGATTGCCGAGATCGAGCTCAAGCTGCTCGCGGCGCGGTCGACCTTGTACGGTGCGGTCCAGCAGTGGGAGGAGCAACCAGAGCTACGGGAAGCGTTGGGGTGGCAACTGGCGGGGGCCAAGGTGATCGTCACGAACAACGCCATCGGCATCACCGACCAGGCGCTGCGAGTGGTGGGCGCAGTCGGCCTGCAACGGCAGCATCCGCTGGAGCGATACTTCCGCGATGTCCGCGCCGGCCTGGGCAATCCGCCGCTGGACGATGTCGCCGTCGGGATGATCGGCAGGGCGGTGCTTGGGGAATAGCGCAATATCGCGTAGGGGTGGATTCCGCAGGATATCCACCCGGTTCGCCGATCGCAGCGGACAATGCGTTTGCGTGGCGAAGATCGCTTTCATCACCATTCTGCACGCTTCGCGTACGCCGGGCAGACACAGGGTCTGCCCCTGCGTATTGCCGGTTTCCTTGTCTACGTCAACCCACCGGTGTCGGGGTGGCGGAGTCGTAGAGCGGCAGGTCACCCTGGCGTTGCAGGTTGTCCAGGGGTGCGTCCTCCTGTTCCGGGAAGATCGACCAGTTGCCGCCGGTGAAGCGGCCCATGTCATCGACCTCGACGGCGTCCTCGCCCGGCTCGCGGTCCAGCATCACCGTGACGATACCCTGGACGACCGGCAGCAGCTCCTCCTCGGCCATGATCGAGCCCCCAACCGCCAGCAGGCGATCACCGTCCTGCGCCACGATCACCGTGATCGTCAGCAGGTTCTCACCTGTCGTACCCGTCGCGTTGACGGCGGTCGCGTCGTCACCGAGATTCGAGACCGCGCCGATCTGCTGGGTCAACTCGACGTCCACAAGGTTGACCTGCAACGAGGCAATCATCCAGTCGCGTAACCCATCAAGGCTCTCGCCGGCACTCGCCTCGTCGTCGAATTGGACGACCAGCCCGGTGACGAATTGCAGATCCAGCCCTTCAGGACTTGGTGTGCCGGGAGGTGGCACGTCACTCCAGGTACGGACGATGGCCCCTTCAACTCCGTCCAGCGTCTGCCAGATCGACTGCGGCGCTTCCTCGGAGGGGATGCCCGCTACCGGCGTTCCGTCGGTTTGTGCCGCCGCGACGACGAGAGGCGCAGCCACCAACATCGCCAGCAGCATTGCCAGCAGCGGCGCGATCATCAGTGTCCGTCCCGGATGGTTGGTCCAACGCATGACTTGATCTCCTTCCGCCAGCCTGACATGACGCACGAGTGCCGGCTGCGTAGTGTACGGACAGTCCGTACGTATAATCCTAGCAGATTTTGCCCAAAAAGGAAGACGCAGGCCACGACATCTTGCGGTTCTTTTCGGTTCCTGCCACAATCCTGGTCAACGTCATGTGCCACTTTCGTAGGAGAGTTGCTTCGATGTCAGTCACCTCTACCCGCGTGTTCCTGCCAATGGAACGATAGGCCTTAACCTCACCCACAAGGTGCGAGGCTACCGGACGCTGGCAGAACACGTTCACCAACCCCGACGATCTGCCGATCCGGTGTCGGACAGGCGGTTTCTCCTGCTCCTGACATCGTCCGTCCGGAGTTAATTCCAAGGTGCCTGACATACCTTCACGTCGTGGCGCATCTGCCACGGCGATCCCGGTCTATCTCCTGCTGAGCGGCGGCAGCGCCCTACTCTTCTTCATGGTCTTTACAGTCAATCTGCTCTACCACGTCGAGACCGTCGGCCTGTCGCCGATCCAGCTCGTGCTAGTCGGCACCATGCTCGAAGCCGTGATCGTGCTGTTCGAGATTCCGACCGGCGTCGTCGCCGACCTCGTCAGCCGCCGCCGGTCGATCCTGATCGGGTTCGCGCTGATCGGCGCCGGGTTCATCGTCGAGGGCAGCTTCCCCGTGTTCGTCGCGATCCTCACTGCCCAGGCGCTGTGGGGGATCGGCTACACCTTCACCAGCGGCGCGACCGAAGCGTGGATCACCGATGAGGTCGGAGAGGAGCACGTCGGACCGGTGCTGCTGCGCGGTAACCAGGCCGAGCTGGTTGGCACCATCGGCGGTATCCTGCTCGGCACCGGTCTGGGGTTCGTCGCCATCCAGCTTCCCATCGTGCTCGGTGGCGTCGGGTTCCTCATGCTGGGGCTCGTGCTGCTGCGCGTCATGCCGGAGACCAACTTCCATCCAACACCGCGAGAGGAGCGGTTATCCTGGCGGGACATGGCCGACACCGCCCGCGCCGGATTCGCGGTCGCCCGCAACCGCCCGGTGGTGCGCGTGCTGCTGGCGACGAGCTTCCTGATCGGACTCTCCAGCGAGGCCTTCGACCGGCTCTGGGTCAATCACCTGATCGACAGCTTCGACTTCCCCAACCTGCCGGGCGATAACGACCTGGTGCTCTGGTTTGGCATCATCACGCTGACCGGCACCGTCCTGTCGCTGATCGCCGCCGAGGCCCTGAAACGCTTCCATCCAGAATCGCTCGGCCCCGGCACCCCCACCAGGATGCTGGCGATGCTTGCCGCCGGGAGGGTGCTGGCGACACTGCTGTTCGCGCTGGCGGGATCGTTGTGGCTGGCGCTGGGGATGTTCTGGATGCGCGGGCTGCTCGGCTCTGTCTCCGGCCCGATCAGCAACGCCTGGATCCAGCGCAACATCGACAGCGACACTCGCGCCACGGTGATCTCGTTCCGGGAGCAGGTCGCGTCGTTCGGCGAGATCGGCGGCGGCCCGCCCCTGGGCTGGATCGGCAGCGGCTTCGGGGTCCGGGCGGCATTGATCACGTCGGCGCTAGTGTACGCGCCAACGGTCGCGGTCTACACGCGCGCCTCGCACCTCCGGGATCATGTTTGCAAGTCGTAGAGGCGCCGGGCCAACACTGGATCGACTCGGCATGCGCATTGATCGTCGTCAGGGCTATACCAGACGAACGGAAACGAATATACTGCTTGAAGGGACCATAGAATGTACAAACCGGGTCGACGTCAGGCAGAGCGCCCGGCGTGATCGAGACCACAATTGATCCTGGCGTGAATCGTTGCATCCTGGACGACGGGTAGGTGACGGCAATGGCGGAGCGGAACACCGATTTTCTGATCATTGGAACGGGACCCTACGGACTGGCGCTGGCCGCTTACGCCGACCACCTCGGCATCGACCATGTGGTCGCGGGCCGGTCGATGGAGTTCTGGCGCGCC
>JACCVC010000075.1 GCA_013698305.1 Chloroflexia bacterium | reverse complement strand
CGGGAACAGGACGCCGGAGCCAGCCTGCGCGCCAGCCTCACCACCACCTCCGCCCGCGCTCTCGAACCGGACATCGGCGTAGTGGAACGGTTGGCGCAGCAACTGCTCGCCGACGACCACGGCCTGGATGCGCTGTACCGGGATCGTGGTGCGGCGCCGGTCGAGCAACCCGTGCTGGACGAGCAACTGGTCGCCCGACCGTCTCAGCTCGAAGCCGCCGAACGCCAGCGCGGTGCTTACGATCGCCATGATCCATGCCAGGAACGCGGCGATGAACAGCAGCGTGATCGCGACGTTGACGTTGGTCAGCGTTTCCGCCCGCTCGATCGGTAGCCGCTCCCACCACGACTCCGGAAAGAGGTCGGTGCCGAACTGCAATAGCGCGCCGGCCACTGCCGCGGCAGGGCCGATCCGACCGGAGGTTGCCCCGAGCGCCAGCAGCTCCGGCGTCGAGAGTTTCCGAAGCAGCTCTCCTTCCGAGGCAAGCAGTGCTGCCGATGCGGTGACCTCGTCGGACGAAGCTGGCGCTGTTGAAGATTCGGCAGTCTTCGGCTCATCGCCCCGGGCACGGGCGCGGGCTGCTGACAGGTCTTCCCGCAATCGGTAGGCGTTCGCCCGCTCGATGGCGTCGATCTTGACATCGGCGGCCCCACCGGCGGCGGTCTCGACCTTGACCCGCGCGATGCCGACCAGCCGCTCGAGCGGCGCTTCCTCGATGTTGATCGCCTGGATGCGCTCGAATGGCACCGCCCGTTCCTGTTTCTGGAACACGCCGGAGCGGACGACCAGCTCGCGATCGGTGAAGGCATAGCGGAAGAATTGCCATTCGAGCAGGTTGAATCCCGCCGACATGATCGCGAACACGACGCCGATGCCCAGATAAACCAGTTGTCGATTGGTGTCGCCGCCGCCCGCGAACAGCAGGATCACCGCCGGCAGCAGCAGGCTGCGCAACTGCCGGACGGTGCCGGTGAAGATGAACCGGATCGACATCCTGCGCCACGTCGTCTCGTCGGTGAGATTGGGCCGTCCGGCATCTTCGGTTTGCGGATGAGCCAGTGTCCGGGCATCGCCGGGCGAGGTTGATTGGGATGAGATATCGGACATGAACGTCCCTGTCGGTGGTGAAAATCGTGTTCGCTAGAGATCGTCGTGAACGTTGGCCAGCGTGGCGATCCGGTCCCGCACGTCGGCGGCGACGTCAGTGGCCAGCGCCGGGATCAGCGACGCGCCGGACGCGGTGTACAGCACCACCGACGCCAGCCCGAACCGCCGTTCCAGCGGACCTCGGTTGGTGTCGACGTGCTGGATGCGCGACATCGGGATCAGTTGTCGGGTGCGCGTGACCCAGCCATGCTGCAGGTCGGCCTCATCGGCGCGAATCTCATAGCGCCAGTAGCGGTAGCGCAGGTTCGGCGACAGCCACAGGTTGAGCAGCGAGAACAGCAGTACCGCGCCAGTGATGCCGACCGCCCACTCGATGCCGTAGTCGAACAGGAAGAGGCGCAACCCGAATGTGATGGCCGCGGTGATGCCCGTCATGATCGTGCCGCTGATCAGCCATTCGGCCCGCCACAGTGATTTCGCGCGGGGATCGAGCTGATAGCGCGCTTCGGGCAGTCGCTCAGGAACGTCGATGATGCGCGGCGAGGGCGATGACGCCGTGCTGGCGTGACTGGGTTGGTTCGGATGGTCGGTCATGAGTTTGCTCCGGGTCGAATCATCCGGTGGGGACATGCACCGTTCGCGCCAAGTATGATGGAAGCATCAGGACGGCACCGTGTTGCGGTGTACCGCTGCCAATGTGTCCACCGCGAGGCGCCAGGGCAGATCGCAATCAACCCGCGGATGCAGAGGATAGTATGACCGACAATCGCGCGCGTGATATCGAACAGGCGCCGCCCAACGCGCCCGAGGCGCCTCCCACCGACGAGAGCCCCGCTCCACGCCGGGTGCTGCTGATTCAGGCGCACCCCGATGACGCTGAGTTCATGTGCGCTGGCACGGTCGCGAAGTGGGTGCAGGAGGGTGCCGAAGCGCACTATTGTTCCATTACCAGCGGCGACAAGGGCACGGCCGATCCCTTCCTGAGCGCGCCGGAGATCGCCACCATCCGGGAGCGAGAACAGCGAAACGCCTGCGCCGTGCTCGGCGTGACGAGCGTCACCTTTCTCGGCTATCTCGACGCAACGCTGGTGCCCGACCTCGCGCTGCGGCGGGAGCTGACGCGAGTGATCCGGCGGGTCAAGCCGGATGCGCTGATGTGCCAGGATCCGACCATGCGGTTTTCGGGGCAGCGATACATCAACCATCCGGATCACCTGGCCGCCGGGGAAGCGGCGCTGGCGGCAGTGTTTCCCTCGGCGCGGGACCACAAGACCTTCCCCGAGCTGCTGGACGAAGGGCTGGAGCCGCACGTCACCCCGGAGATCTACATTTACGGGGCGCGGGAGGCGGACATCTGGGTCGACATCAGCTCAGCCATCGACACCAAGATCGCCGCGCTCAAGGAGCATGTGAGTCAGGTTGGGGGAGGCGACCCCACCGAGCGGATGTATGAATGGGGACGGGAGACGGCGCGACAGCATCCCGACCGGCCCGATGATTTTGGAGAGTTCGCCGAGAGTTTTAAGTACATGAACCTCGGTTCATAGAGAGGACACGACATGATTCCAGCGACAGTCGGCGCATACATACTCGACCGCGTCAAGAGCGAAATTTTCGCGTCGCCCGAAGAGGCCAGGGAGACCGTCGAGGCGATCGAGCAGCAGATCATCGAGGACGATGACTTCATCGGCACGGTCTACACCGACGAGGACGGCAACGCCATCGGCCAGGCGGTGCGGATGCTCAGCGTCGCGGTTTACGTCGTGAGCAATGAGAACAGCAACCCGGAGCGGGACCTGCTGGCAGCAATGCGAGATCCCGAGGCGGATGTGCGATTCAAAGTAGATGGGGGACGGGTATCGCGGGTGATCTACATCCCTCCCGCCCGCCCGGATTACTCCGATGAGAGTGGCGGGAACCGTCCCAAGGGATTCCGTGCCGACGATATCTAACGGCATCAACCGGAAACGGGGAGCACATCGTGATCACTCGAGAGATGCGGGCGCTGGTTGACCGGCAACGGCTCGGATTTGTGGCGACGGTCAACGCCGATGGCACTCCGAACCTGTCGCCAAAGGGCACTGTCGTCGTGTGGGACGACACCCATCTGCTCTGGGCGGACATCAGGTCGCCCCGGACCATGCGAAACCTGCGCGACCGCCCTGCCACCGAGATCAACGTCGTCGATCCACTGACTCGGAAGGGATACCGGTTTCGTGGTACCTGCCGGATTATCACCGATAACGTCGAATTGGAACCTATCCTGCGGTTCTATCGTGAGGAGCGGTTGTTGACGAATCCCATCCGTGCAGCGGTACTGGTCGCTGTCGAGTCGGTCGAGTTGGTGACTTCACCCTCCTACGATGATCCGGAGGCGGACGAGGCGGAGATTCGCCAGCGCTACATTGCCTGGTACACCGCCGATTCCCTTGAGAACGTTGAGCAGCCGTAGTCGAGCGTAGGCGGTTTACGCAACCCTACGTCCGATCGGCAGATCGGTGCTTGACAAGGTTTAGTGCTAAACCTATACTTGCGTTCATTGAAGCGATGGCTTATCGCTAAACGGTATCAACGCGATTCCGGAAGCGCACCGTGGGCCGATGGAATCGAGCAAGGGGACAATAATGACCGACTCACGCACCGCCACGACCACATGGAACATCGATCCCGCTCATAGCGCTATCGAGTTCGCCGTCAAGCACATGATGTTCACCACCGCCAAGGGACGATTTCAGGATTTCTCGGGCGCCATCACGCTCGATGAAGGGAACCTCGCCAACTCCACCGTCGATGTCACGATCAAGCCGGCCAGCATCGACACTCAGTCAGACGACCGTGATAGCCACCTGCGCAGCGCCGACTTCTTCGACGCCGAGAATTTTCCGGAGGCGACATTCCACGCCACCAGCGTTGAATCCGCCGGGGGTGACGATCTGCGCATCACCGGTGACCTCACCATCAAGGGCGTGACCCAGCCGGTCGTGCTCGACGCCGCCTTCCAGGGGCGTGGCGCCAACCCCTGGGGCCAAGAGGTAATCGGCTACGAGGCGAAGACCTCCTTCAGCCGCAAGGCGTTCGGACTCGCCTGGAATCAGGCGCTCGAAAGCGGCGGCGTGCTGGTCAGCGACGAGGTCAAGCTCAACCTGGAGATCCAGGCCGGGCTCGCCGGGTAGCCTCAACAATTCGTAATTCGATACATGAAGCTGCCTTCTGGTATCGGCACGACCCTTGAGTCGCCGACGCCGGGAGGCAGCTTGCGTTTGTCCTGGTCTCCTGCATCCTTCGATGAGACTGCTACCCCTCGCGGAGTTGGCCAACGAGCGATCCCATCGACATGTACGTGCGCAGCGCCGTGATCGAATCGCCATCGATGTCGTAGGTGACAGCGTAGCGCACGCTGACCTGGCGTCCGGTCGGGCCGATGCCCGCAAACTCGCCGACGTGGGTCGCCACGAAGTCCGCTTCCAGCGCCGCCTGGCTATCGTCGACGATCAGGTTCCCGACGACCGGCGTGGCGTCGAACGCCTGATGGTGCATGAAGTCGATCAACCCGACCACAGCGTCACGCCCCTGAGTCACTTCCCCGGTCTCCATCATCGTGAAGGTCACGGTTTCCGCCATGTGCTGCCCGAATTCGCCTCCGCCCAGCAAGTCCTCCAGATAGGCGTTCAGCATGGTTCGGGTTCGGTCTGATTGGCGCCGGCCATGTTCGATTGTCTGCATCATCGATTCTTCTCCTGGGCGCCCGCCGCCCCTGCATGTAGCGCCGCCGACCATCGGCGGCTTCGATCCCATGATGACCTGTTGCTCCCTCGAGCACATCGTGCAAAGTACGTATTCCGTTCCGGATCATCCACGATGTTGAATCCGTACTTTGGCTGATGCGCACTGCCATCCATCGGCGCATGCTGGTGGAGCGTTCGTCAGTTGACGACGGCCGGAGGCGCTGTCACCCTGGCATGCTTTATGGGAACAGGAGAGAACATCATGCAACGCTCATCGTTATCGATTTCCGTCTTCGCGCTCGTCGTTGTCGGCCTGGTTGTCCTGGCAGGCGGCAGCGGACTCAACGTCGTCGCCCAGGAGGGCGAAGCCGATACGCACCCGATTGTCGGCACGTGGCAGGTGTTTCTCGGCGACAGCCCGGTGGTACATGGCCTCCTGACGCACGCCGCCGACGGGACCATGACGGCCACCGACCCTGTGACGACGATTGCGCCGCCGGGATCCCCTGTCAGCCCGCTGTTCCTGAGCAGCGCCCATGGCGTCTGGGAAGCGACCGGCCCTGACTCGGCCGTCTACATGTATCAGCAGATTAACAGCGACGCCGAGGGGAACATGCTGGCGCTCGTGACGATCAGCGGTGTCCGGGAGGTGAACGCCGATGGGCAGAGCTTCACCACCACCGGCGCCTACACCGTGGCTGACCCGAACGGCAACGTCCTCGACGCCGGACCCGTTAGTGGTGTGCGTGGCGAGCGTATGGCCATCGAGCCGGTGGCGACCCCCGAGTCCACCCCGGCGTCATAGCGATCCGTCTTTGGCAAGGGACGCCGGTCATGTCCTGGCAGGTGGCTCCCCAATCAGAAAGAGGAGTGACAAGATGGCGACGCACCCGCATCAGTACCCGACGCTTTCGCTCATTGACCGCGCGGCCGGGATGCCGCCGACATGCTTCGCGGATGATCCAGCCGCCCCTCGCCTGGAACTCCGCGCCCGCAAGTTGCTTGCGGACTACTGGAGCGGCACGGCCTGGTTGACCGGAATGGTCTCCGAGGTGGCCCTCTGCATCGTTCGGGAGATTCTTGCATGCGAGCGGATCGCGCTAAGCGATACCGGCATTCCAGCACCCGTCGCCGGTGTGCTGATTCCCGGTCCGGCGCCCGTCACCGATGGGGCCGAAGCCAACCTGGCGATCCACGTCGGAGTTGCGCCATAACAGGCGCCAGTCGATAGCGGTGGCTCGATGATGGACAGCTCCGGCATGGCGAACATTAATCCGATACCGGGTTTTCAGCGTAGAAAGGGGTAGGCGCGATCTCCCGCAGCCGAACTCGTGCGACCAATCTGGCGGGAATCGCGTGCTCTCCCTTTCGATACGGCCCTGATCGTAGTGTCAGGGCCGTATCGCGTCGATCATAAGACACGACGTTACGGTGAACCAATGCCCTGTTTCGACGTTGTGTATCATATGGGGCACAGCGGTGGCCGACGGCTTGGTTGGTCCTGCATGCCCCTTCCCAATCAGGTGGATTCCCGATGGCTCGTTCTCCCTACGCCGCACCCTACGCCGCGCGTCGCCGTCCCCCACGTTGGCCCTGGTTTGCCGGAGCGACTGTACTGGTCGCGCTCATCGCCTTTGCGGGCGTGGCGGCCAGCACCGGGCCGTTTACCGACCAGGACATCGCGACCGACCAGATCGCCCAGCAGCAGGGCGCCCCTGCCGAATTAGCTGGTGGGGAGACGCCGTCGACCCCGACCGAGCCGCCCGCGCCCACCGGCGGATCCGAAGAGACGGCAACGCCGGATGATGACGAAGCGCCGGCGCGCCTGGCGGAGATGTGGTTCTCGTTGTGGGCAGATGACGACTTTTTCCGGATGTACCAATTGACCAGTGACACGACCCGAACGGTGGTTTCCGAAGCGGAGTTCATCGAGCGTTACCAGGGCATCCAGACCATGGCCGGCATCAAGTCGCTCTCCGCCGGGATCGCCGGTGAGATGACCCCGGATGGGCGGATGCCCTTTACCGTGACCTACGAGTCCACCCTGGTCGGAGACCTGACCCAGCAAAACGGCATGATGCTGGTGGAGCAAGGTGACGAATGGCGCGTGAACTGGACGCCGGCCCTGATCTTCAGGGAGATCGGCGACACCGGCTGCGTCGCCTGGCAGGGCGAGCCTCTCCAGCGCGGACGCATTCTCGATCGCGATGGTGTGGTGCTGGCCGAGGACGCCGAGGTTTCCCAGGTCGGCGTGATGCCAGGGCAACTGGCGGACGAGGACGCGACGATCAACGCGCTCGGCCAGATCATCGACATGGATCCGGATGAGATTCGCGCCACCTATCAGCGTGATGGTGTCGATCCAGGCTGGTTCGTGCCGGTCAAGAACCTGCCTGCCGACCGGGGTATCGAGCTCCTGAACCAGGTGCAGGGCATGGAAGGCGTGATCGTGAAGAGCGGATTCGGCCGGACCTACCCGCACGGCCCGCTGTTTGCCCATGTCACCGGGTATGTGAGCCCCGCGACGGCGGAGGATGTCGCCGCCGATGAAACCGGCTCGGTCCAGCCAGACCAGACGGTGGGTCGATCCGGGCTCGAATATGGCGCCAATGAGATCCTGGCTGGCAAGCCAGGTGGCTCCCTGAGCGTGGTCGAGTGTGATACCCGCGCCGTGCGTGAGGTCATCGCCGAGGCGCCTGGCGTGCCTCCGCTTGATATCACGATCACCATCGACCTGGAGTTCCAGCAACAGGTCGACGCCGCGGTCGGCAATATCGAGCAACTCAAGAGCGTTCCCAATGCCGACCCGGAGAGCCCGTTCGACGACCTGATCGACGAAGAGAGCGAACAATCCCGTGGCGCGGCCGTCGTGCTCGACCCCCAGACTGGCGCGGTGCTGGCGATGGTGAGCCATCCGACATTCGACCCCAACGGGTTCGTCACCGGTACCGGCGGCTTCGATGACGAGGAGCTGGCGAGGCTCAACGACCCGGTGCTGCGGCCACAGGCGAATCGCGCCACGATCGAATCCTACCCGGCAGGGTCCATCTTCAAGCTCATTACGGCTTCGGCGGCGATGGCCGACCTTGGCTACACCGGCGACACGCCTGTCAACTGTCCGGCGTCGTTTTCCATCGGCGACAATGTCTGGAATGATTGGGTCGTGGAAAACGGGCTCAGCGCCCAGGGGCAGCTCACGCTCCATAGCGGACTGGTGCGCTCCTGCAACACCGTCTTCTACCAGATCGGCGCGGACCTCGACATCGAGGGGCCCAACCTGCTGCCGGATATGGCGAAAGCGTACGGGCTTGGCGCACCGACGGGCATTCCGTACTTTCCGGAAGCGGGTGGCGTCGTGCCCGATCCGGAGTGGAAGCTGGAGAACATCGAGGACGGCTGGGCCACGGGCGACAACGTCAACCTTTCCATTGGCCAGGGCTACCTGCTGGTGACGCCGTTGCAGATGGCGAACGCCTACGCGTCGGTCGCCAACGGCGGAGAGGTGCTGCAGCCATATATCGTCGATCGGGCGCAGATGACCGGCACCGACATCGTGCAGCAGATTGGCGAGCGCGAGGTGGTACGCGAGTTGCCGCTCACCGATACCCAGATCGCCGAGCTGCAGAGCGCCCTGCGGGACCAGACCAGCAACGATAACAATGTAGGCTCTTCCCGCATCTTCGGCGACATGACTTGGCCGATCTCGGGCAAGACCGGCACCGCGCAGAACGGTCCGCAGGACGGATCGGTGCCACCGCACTCCTGGTTCGCCGCCTATGGCCCCGCCGATGGGGAGGCGACGATCGCGTCGGCGGTGATGTTCGAGCAGGTGGGCGAGGGCGTTCAGTACGCTGCACCAGTGACCCGCGCGATCTACGATGATTGGATCGCGTCCCAGGGTGTTGCCTCTACGCCGTGACTCGGATCACGTAGGGGCAGACCCCGTGTCTGCCCGTCGAGGATAAGTCGAACACCGCCCCAATGGACCTCGATCGGGACGTTCCTCCTGAGGCGTGTTTGGTTTTTATCCGTCGAGAACATTTCCGCCGCGTGATGGTGTACACTCGCGGTGTCTTCAGGCGCAACGCTGCCACTGGCTGGAGACAGACCGGGTCCAGGCCCACGCGGCAGAACGCCCAGGAGGTGTATCCGATGCTGATACTCTCAATCAGGTTTGCGCAGAACTGACATCATCCATCCTCGGATGATGCTTCAGGTGACGGGGCCACCCGGTTCTGTGATCGCCTGACCTTCAACCAACACATCCCCAACATCGAATTGAAGACGTGGGAACGCCATCGTGCGTTATGCCGTGCCCTTGCTGCATCCGTGCGGTCTGGAGCCGCGGTCGCCGTGCCGTCCCGCCCTGTCCACCGTGAGGTGACACCATGCCTGTGACTCACGCCGCGCGCGGCGAAAGCAATCCGCTTCTGGTTTCCGGAGAGGGGCAAACGTATCTGGTCGGCGACGAGGTCTATCTTCGCCCGTTCGCGCCCGCCGACGCCGAATTCTCGCAATCCTGGCGATTCAGCCGATTCCCAATGTCGCCGGATCGTGTTCGAGGCAAGCTGGATGAGGGGAAAGCCGGCGACAGTTCCGGCAAGAACCGGGTTCATCTGCTGATCGTGCGCAAGGGCGACGACCGGCCGGTCGGCTCGGTGTTGATCCACACCAGCTGGTTCCCTAGTTACTACGTCGAAGCCGCCACCGACCCCATCTTCGGCGAGGCCGGCGATCGCTGGAGGGGCGAAGCCGCGGTCATGGTGATGCAGCTCGTGGTCGACGAGTGGCAACGACCGATCGTCCAGTTCGCGCCCCTGGCTGATGAAACGGCGACGATCGCGCGGCTGGAAAAGATCGGTGCGCGGGAGTGCATGCGGTTTCGGGAGATGTACAGCCGCAACGGCAAGCGCGTCGATGGGCTGATGTACGAGTACCTGAACGGCGACTGGATGGAGCGGCTTGGCGACCCCGCCGAGCGGGAGCTGCCACGATCCGGCACCGGCCAGCCTCGTCCCGTCACCGCGCCTGTTGCCCTGAAGGATGATCCACCCGCAAACGCCGTTCGGGTCGGGCCGTGGGTCTACCTGCGCCCGATTCAGGAGGATGATGCGGTTCACGCCGCGCATTGGAGCATGCGCGAGAGCGATGCCAATTGGGGGAATGGCCGGGGCGTTGTGAGTGGCAGGGCGTGGTGGCATGAGATGGAAAAGCTGCAGAAGGAATCGCCACAGGAGTGGGTTCGCTTCGCGGTCTGCCTGCGCGACAACGACGAGGCGATCGGCTTTGTCGGGATCGATGACATCGATTATACCCACCGATTTGGCGAGTCCGAGAGCGAGCTGGTCAACCCGTCGTATCGCGGCAATGGGTACGGCTCCGAGGCCAAGCACCTGCTGTTCGACTACGCCTTCAACACGCTCGGACTGCACGCGCTGCAATCGTGGGTGCTGTTCGAGAACACTCGCTCCGCCGCCGCGCTGCGCAAGCAGGGATACCGTGAGGCGGGCAGGAGCCATTGGGATATCCCACGGGATGGGGCATTTACAAACGTGGTGACGTTTGACCTGCTGGGGGAGGAGTGGCGAGCCATGCCCCGCCGTGTCGATACAGAATCCTCGTAGGGGAGGACCTTGTGTCCTCCCGCAGACCGTGCCGAAGAAGATGAGGGAGAGCAATGACGACATCCGAAGAAGTCCGGACGAAGACGAATCCGGAGCTGCTGACGAGCGACGGCCAGACCTACCTCGTCGGCGAGGAGATCTACCTGCGGCCGCTGGTCCATGCCGACGCCGAGTATGCCAGCGCCTGGCGGGACACAGATTTCCCGCAGGCGCCGGAACGGGTGCGAAGCTGGATCGATGATGATTTCAAGGGCGGCAGCAATCCGTACAAGGCCACCACGCACCTGATCGTGCGTAAGCGTGACGACCGCCCGGTGGGCTCGGTCGAGACCGCATACCAGTACTTTCCGACGCATTGGGCGATGCCGTTCGTCGATCCACTCTACGGCGAGCAGGCGCTGCGCTGGAAGGCGGAGGCGCTCACGCTCGTGCTGCCCTGGGTCGTGGACGACCAGCAGCGGCCCAAGGCCATCGTGACGGTTCCGGCGCACGAGACGATCGTGATTGACGCGCTGGAGTCGATCGGGGCGCGGCAGACAATCCGGTTCCGCGAGAAGCTGGCGATGCCAGGCGGCGGGCGCGGCGATGAACTCTGGTACGAGTACCTCGATTCGCAGTGGATCGAGCGGCTAAGCGACCCCGCCAAGGTCGAGATTCGACGAACCGGGACAGGCATCGCCCGACCAGTCACCGCGCCGGTCATGCCGGACGGAGATCCGCCCGTCAACGCGATCCGGATCGGGCCGCGTGTCTACTTGCGACCGCCGCAGAAGTCGGATACCGAAGCGGTGGCGCATTGGTCGACCCGCGAGATCGACGCCAGTTGGGACAACGGTAGGTACCCGTCGGGCATCGAGAATGTCCAGAAGTGGTTTAACGACTTCCAGAAGGACATCCCGCCGGAGACGGTCGACTTCGCGGTCTGCCTGCGCGAAACCGACGAGTTCATCGGCCTGGTCGGCGTGATGGATGTTGACTACAAACATCGATTCGGGGAGTCGGCCAGCATGATGCTGAACCCGGCCTACCGCGAGGCGGGCTATGGCACCGAAGCCAAGCACCTGCTGTTCGACTACATGTTCAACACGCTCGGGTTCCACTCGCTGCAATCCTGGGTAATGTTCGAGAATCCGCGATCCGCCGCCGCGTTGCGCAAACAGGGGTATCGCGAGACGGGCCGGGAGCATTGGGTCGAGTTCCGGGACGGGAACTTCGTCAACTTCGTGGCGTTCGACCTGCTGGCGTCCGACTGGCGGGCGATGCCTCGCCATGACGGCGACGAATACGTAGGGGCAGACACGGGGTCTGCCCGGCCGCCGAAGGCGGCAAATCTCAAGAAAGGAGCCGATCATGGCACAGACTGAAACGAAACCGAAAACCGACACCGACGACAAGGAGTTCAAGCTAACCTGGGAGGGACAGACCTACCTCGTCGGCGAGGAGATCTACTTGCGTCCGCTGGAGAAGGACGACGCGAAGTGGTCGATGTCGATCCGCGATTCGATCTTCCCGCTCTCGCCCGAGATCACCGAGGAGTGGATCACTGGCGACATGCTCAAGGGCGAGGGCAAGCAGTACCTCGGCATTCGCCGCAAGAGCGACGAGCGCGTGGTCGGGCTGGCAAAGATCAGCAAGACGCCGCTGGGCGGTCGCTGGCTCGACCTGTTCGTCGACCCGATCTTCGGCGTCAGGTCCGACCGGTGGAAAGCCGAGGCGCTGCGCCTGATCATCCCCTGGTCGGTGGTCGAGCAGCATCGTCCGAACCTGCACCTCGTCGTGCCGGCCAACGACGCGGCGCTGCTGAACAGCGCGCGGGACAACGGCATGCGGGAGACCGCGCGGTTCCGCGAGCACTTCTTGCGAAACGGCCAGCGGGTCGACGCCGCGGTGCTGGAGTACCTGAACCCGGCCTGGGTGAAGACGCTCGGCGACCCCAACGAGGTCGAGTTGCCGCGAGTTGGAACAGGCGAGCCACGTCCCATTCCCGCGCCGGTAGCGCTGAACGGCGACGCGCCGAAGAACGCGATCATGGTCGGCGAGCGGGTCTACCTGCGCCCATTCACAAAACAGGACGCCGAGCAATTCTCGATCTGGTCGCGGCGAGAGGAGCTGTCCACATTCAACGTTGGCCGCTACATGGACAACAAGCTCGGCAAGTGGCACATGTTTGAGAAGCAGCAAAAGGAGGATCGCCCCGACTGGATCCGGTTCGCCGTTGTCGATCGCGAGACCGATGAGCTGGTCGGTGGCAATGGCATGTTGGACATGCACTACCTCGACCGGCGCGGCGAGACCGAGAGCCTGTTCCTGCCGAAGTTTCGGGGTCAGGGCTACGGTACCGAGGCCAAGCACCTCGCGCTCGACTACGCCTTCAACCGGCTGGACCTGCACATGGTCACGTCGTGGGTCCTGTTCCCGAACACCCGCTCGGCGGCGGCGCTGCGGAAGCAGGGGTACCGAGAGGCCGGTCGCATCAACTGGCTCTACACGAACAAGGGCACGTTCGACAACATGGCCGTATTCGACTACCTCGCCGATGAGTGGCGGGCGATGCCAAGGACGTAGGTGGCCTCGAACCATAGGTAGCCTCGGCCGGAAAGTGGCCGAGGTCGACACGAATGGGTTCGGTATGGTGAACGTGAACCCCTGGGTGAAAGGTCGTCCGGTCCGAGTAGTGGATCGCCGTGGGCACATCAAGGAACCCGGTCACACATTCGACAGGCTCTGAGCCGGGTCTACAGGATTGCAGCGGGGAACGGCGGCAGGGATTTCGACCCCTGCCGCCGCTCAGTCGTCCCTTGCTCTACAGCGTCTGGCTGTTCAGGAGCGCGTCGATCTCGGCGTGGTCGGGGAATCGGCCTTCCGCCTTCTTGGAGTAGATCAGCGCATCGTTGTACGTGACCTCGAAGACCCCGCCGCTGCTGGGAACGAGGGTGACGCCACCGGCGACGTCATCAGGACGGTCGTGGAGGATATGCTCCGCCAAACTGGCGGCGCGCTTGTCATATCCTCAGGATGTGCAGAACTCGATCCGCATGGTTGATGTCGTCTTGGTGCTGGCCATTATTGGTCCCTTCTTGTCGATCGCGGATTACGCGATACCTGCGCACCAGCGATCATGCGTGTATCGACAGTCTTCATTCTCGCAAGTTTGATTCCAGTAGCAACACCCCTGACGCCGGGCAGGCGTCAGGGGTGTTTTCATTGGGAGCGATGCAAACCGACACCTAGGGGAGGACCTCGTGTCCTCCCGCGGCTCGGATCGACAGAACTCGGGTCTTGTGCCCGAGGTCTGTCGATCCCTACGTGGTTCGTGTTCTTCGCCGCCTCTAGCCGATGCGGTAGGCGCCGTAGTAGTGGCCGCTGTAGTAATCGGAGTAGACGCTTGAGATCGTCACGCCGGTCGACTGGTTCTCGGCATGGATGAATTGGCCATCGCCGATGTAGATGCCGACGTGGGAGAGTCCCGCCGCGTAGGTGTTGGCGAAGAACACCAGGTCGCCTGGCGCCCACGATTCCCAATCGACCCACGCGCCGTAGCCGGTCTGCCCCGGAACGCCTTGCCCGATGTCGATGCCGACCGTGTTCGCGATCACGAACTGGGTGAATCCGGAGCAGTCGAAACCGCCAGGACCATTGCCCGCCCAGACGTAAGGCGAGCCGAGATATTGCATCGCAAAATTGACGATCATCTGGCCGGTGCCGGTCTGGACCGGCGCGGAATTCGCCGGAGCCGGTTGCGCGGCCGCTGTCGTCTGGAGTGAGTTCACCAGCGTGCCGGTCATGGAATCGCTCGGGAACTGCTGCGCGGAGGCGGGTATCGTCATGCCGACCATACCCAGCAGGGCGACGGCGATGACGGTGAGGCGAGCCAGGTGGCTCATGCGGTTGGGTCGGCGATTGGAGTTGATCGATGACGAGGCGCGCGGGGCGCACGCTTCGCGGGCCGTCTGGTTGGACGGTTGCGTGATAATGGACATGGTGTGGAAAGACCCTTCCCTCTCAAGGATCGCGGTCCGTGTGATGCACGGGCCGCAAACGGACGTTGATCATCCGGAGCCGAACGATCAGGCGTACGGTGATGTCTCCTTTCCGCGGTTCGGTGTGGCGACCTCCCATGATGCATGGGTATCGCGTGGGTGAATGCTCCCCCGTAGCCTCCAGCCATGGCGCCAGGGGGATGGTCGCGCTGTTACAGACAACCGGGGCAGATGCTAGCACGACTTGCCGGATCGTCACCACTGAACGGACACCCGGATGTTGATATTGCCCCCTGAACGGGGCAGGTTGTGTCAATGGCGCGGTCGTGGATTGGTACAATCAACAGGACCGGACCGGCATAATGCCGGCCCTTGCCTTGGACAATCGCGCCACCCCGATGACAGGAGAGACAGACGATGGCCTACCGGTTCTTGCTAGAGGCGCCGGAATCCCTGGCTGATGACGCCAACACCGTGGTGAGCTCCGTGCCGGACGCCCAGGTGCTCATCATGCGCAACTCTCACGGGCTCGGCTTCGACGACCGGTACATGGATCTCACCGTTGCTGCCCATTCGTTGGCCGTGGTCGAAACGATCTATCGGTGGCTGGCGGAGTTCGGCGAGCCCTATCCCGAGCTTCGCGTGGTGTTGCACGACGGTCGCCGGGTACGGCTGGATCGGGCCGATGCCAGCCTGATCATCGGCGCAATCCGTCGCGACCAACCTTGGGTCGAGACCAGCATGCCGATGATCGGGAGTCACGAGCCCAAGCCCTGGCTCGAACGCGGCGGGATGGTCGCGGGCCAGGAGACATCGCGTAACCTGGCGCTGGACCGTCCGGAGTCGCTGATCGACCGGCTCGATTCCGCGCCGACGATCGCCACCCACAACCTGGCCCCGGCAGAGCAGTTCTATGCCGAGATGCTCGAGTTGCGGGTCGTGGCGCGAGCGCACCGGGACGAACACGGCGAGCTGGAAGTGATCGAGGAGGAGTATCGCCCGATTCAGGCGCAGCTTGCCGCGATCGAGGCCGATTACGTCTTCCTGGAGAATGGTCCCTTGCGGGTGACGTTGCAGCGAACGTCCCGCGGGATGCCTTTGCCATACGGAACCAATCCGATCCAGATCCGGACAACCGCGTCGCCGGACCAGCTTGCCACGATCAAGGGCAGGATCCTGATGAACGGATACACCCTGCTCGACAGCGATGCCGGAGTATTGAGCTTCGCCGATCCATTCAATGCCATCTGGATCATCACCCCATCCAACACCAGGGCGAACCGCGCCGCCGCACTACAGGGATAGATTCATGCTCGACAGTTATCAGGATCTGATCGAAGGTCTCACGGCCACACCATCGAAACTGCGGGAATTGCTCGGCAGTCCCGTGCCGGACAATGTGTCCAATGAGGCGCGGTCCCTGCTGGCGGAGTTGTGCAATCGCGAAAAGGTCGAGGTGCGTCGCGTCCAGGTCGTGATGCGCGACCGGAAGGCGCGGCTTCGTCCGATCCAGTACGAACCAGAAGTCGCCGACCCGAGTAGCGCCCCGGACGAGCCAGAAGCGATGCTGCAGGTGTTCAACAACGAGCGCAGCGAGTTGATCTCGTTGCTGGTCAACCTCACGCTGCGTGACTGGGATCAGAAGGTCGACCACGACGAGAAGGGCGAGATCACCCTCGCTGACGAGATCGACGATCATCTCACCTGGGACGAGGAGATGCAGGAGCGGTTCGAGACGATGCTGGCGTGAGGTTGAGGGTAGCCAAATGGAAACTAGCCCGCAACCTCAAACTCGTCATTCTGACCCTGAGCTTCGAAAGTGAAGAACCCCCGCGCGAAGCGCTCGGCAGCTTGCTGCCGCGTCCAACCATGGGATCATTATTCTGCGCTTCGCGCAGCGGCTTCGCCGGGAGGTCCCTCGCATTCGCGCAGGATGACGGTGAGGTGGCACACGCAAAAAACGCCGATGGCGGGGAGCCAAAGGCGCTTTTCGCAGGATTGGGATGGGGTGTCAGAGACGATCCGGATCGGCGCTGTTGTGGGGGAGCGCCATGTGTCCGTTCACCCTGACTCGTAGAGAATAGTACAAATGTTCTATGAGCGCAACCCCTTGTCCAGGTCAATTTTCAGATTCTGCTTGCATTGGGTTGAAGCATCTCAGGAAGGGTCGACGCGTTGACCACAGAACACCATCCCGTGATCGTCGTTGGCGCCGGTTTGGCGGGGCTCACCGCCGCCCGCGAGTTGCGTCGAGCCGGGTTCTCTGTGCAGGTACTGGAGGCTGAGGACGAGATCGGTGGCCGGGTTCGGACGTCAGTTCATGCGGATGGCTTCCTGATCGACCGCGGGTTCCAGGTGATGCTATCCGGCTATCCCGCCTTGCGGCGTCAGGTCAATCTGGATCAGCTCGGCTCTCGCCCGTTCACCTCTGGCGCGCAGGTCTGGACCGGCAGCCGTCACGTGCCGCTTCGCAACCCGCTGCGCCACCCGACGGGATTGCTGCGCGATCTGACCAGCCCGGTGTTTGGTTTGGCCGACAAGCTGCGGCTCGCGAATTGGGCCGCCGAGGTATCGCGGAGCCAGTGGACCACCGCCGCCGAAGCGGCCAACGCCGGGTGTGACATCTCGGCGCTCGAGGCGCTGCGGCGGCGTGGCTTCTCCGACGCCTTCATCGACCGGCTCGCTCGGCCATTCTGGGGCGGGATTCTGCTGGATCGGTCGCTGGCGGCATCTTCCGGCACGATGGAGTTTACGACGAAGATGTTCCTGGACGGTGACGCGGTGCTGCCGGAGGCGGGAATCGGCGCGGTCCCGGCGGCGATCGCCGCCGATCTCCCCGATGGGGCAATCCAGACCTCCAGCCGGGTCGATGGCCTGGTGTTCGACGGGTCGCGCGTGACCGGAGTGCGCGTCAACGGGGAGGAGCGTCCGGCGATGGCGGTGGTCATCGCGACCGATCCACCGGCGGCGGCATCGCTGACCGGCATCGACGTCATTCCGACAGGCGCTGTTGGCTGCGTCACGGTCTACCTGGCGTCGTTCGATGATCCCGGTATCGGTAGATCGCTAACGCTCGATGGCACCGGTAAACAACCGGTCAATCACATCGCGCCGTTGTCGTCGGTCCAACCTGCCTATGCGCCGGAGGGACAGCACCTCGTCGCGGCGGTGTTGCTGGGCGAGGAGTGGCTTGGCGGCGATGTTGACCGCAGCGGCGAAACCGCCCGGCAATCGGTCGCGACGATGTTGGGACAGGACCCCGCAAGCTGGCGGGTGGTCGACATCGTGCCAGTACCTTTTTGCTTCTATCATCAGATTCCTGGTATCCACCGGCGATTGCCCGACACGACGACCGGGGTACAGGGACTCTATCTCGCCTCTGACGCGACGGTTGACGCCTCCGTCAACGGCGCGATCATGAGCGGCGAGGATGCCGCTCACGCCGTTCGCATGGCGCTTGGTGACGCCGAGTTGTAACGATTCTTGAACGGTGAACGGTCGAAGCCAAACGACCCGTCATCCTGAGCGGAGAGAAGGCCCCCCGCGCGAAGCGCACGGCAGCGAAGCTGACGCATAGAGCAACCAACACGAAGGTGATGAAGGCAATACACGTCACCATCGCGACAACAGGATTCCTCGACTACGCTCGGAATGACAAAGGATCCAAAAAATGCACGGTGAGTTCAAGGTTCCCAAAGGCAAGCTGGTCGTGGTCGATCTGGAGGTTGACGGCGATGCCCTGCGCGATGTCCGCCTCACGGGCGATTTCTTTCTCTATCCCGACGAGGCGCTGGAGCCGTTGACTGCGTCGCTCGAAGGCGCGTCCGCTGGAGAAGAAGAGGCAACCTACGAGCAGCTCATCTCCGAAGCGGTGCCGGAGGGCGCAGAGCTGCTGGGGTTCTCCCCACGCGCCATCGCCGTCGCGGTCGTGCGAGCCCAGCGACAAGGGGCGACGGAGGTGACTGATGCGTGACGAGATGGAGCGGCGCTGGAAGGCGCAGAACTGGCAACTGATCGCGCCCACGCCACGCGCGCCCGCCGAGAACCTCGCCCTCGACGAAGTCCTGACCCAGCGAGTGGGGAGCGGTGAGCGGAAGCCGACCCTGCGGTTCTGGGGATGGAGCAGGCAGGCGGTGATTCTCGGGCGGTTTCAGTCGGTCCGCAACGAGATCAATGCCGATGTCGCCGCCGAGCATGGTATCGACGTGGTGCGCCGGATCAGCGGCGGCGGCGCGATGTTCGTCGAGCCGGATGGGGCGATCACCTACTCGATCTACGTCCCCGACGACTTCGTGCAGGGGATGAGCTTCGCCGACTCGTACGAGATGTTCGACCATTGGGTGATCGATGCGCTGGGTGAACTGGGCGTCAACGCCTGGTATCAGCCGCTCAACGACATCACCTCCGACGCCGGCAAGATCGGTGGCGCCGCCCAGGCCCGTCGTGGTGGCGCGGTGTTGCACCACACCACCATGGCCTATCAGATGACGACCTCGCTGCTGGGTCAGGTGCTGCGGGTGGGCGAGGAAAAGCTGAGCGACAAGGGCATTCGGTCCGCTGAACGGCGTGTCGGTCCGCTGCGCAACCAGACGGCGCTGGAACGCGACGACATCATCTATCACCTGATCGGCCACTTTCGCAGCCGCTTCGGGCTTGCTGACGATTCGCTCACCGACGATGAGCTCGCGGAGATGCGCCGCCTCGTTGAGACCCAGTTCTCCACCCGAGCGTGGACCTATTTCCTGCCATGATCGCTTATGTTCGGCTCGTGATCTTTTCGTCAAGGCCGGCCGATGTGGCATTATCTCGGCTGACATGGAGCGCTTGTACAATTCATTACGCAGGAAGCCAACGAAAATCAAGGATGGTGGGGAGTTGAAGCGCCAGGCACAGGTCGGGCGGATGGTGGCGGTCGCGATCCTGTTACTGATCGTGACGGTCCTGTCTGCCTGTGGAGGAGATACGAACGACGCGAATCAGGAGGACCTTTCCGCTACCAATGACGTCCCATCGGGAACCGCGACACCCGGCTTCGACTGGAACTCACTGAGAGCTACGCCGTCGTCCGGCCTGGACGGCGCCCCGGCGGCGACCCCGGACACCAGTCAGGTGACGACGCCGGACCAGCGCCGCGACGGCCTGTCCAACGAGCTCGGGGTGATCCCGATCCTCCAATACCACCTCTTCACCACGGATTCCAGCGCCGAGGACTATCTGACCAGGCCAATCGACGATTTTCGGGCTGACTTGCAGTGGCTCTACGACCACAATTTCTACGTGATCTCGATGTCGGATCTGGTGCGAGACGAGATTTCCGCTCCGGCGGGCAAGCATCCGGTGGTGCTGTCGTTCGATGACAGTAGCGCCTCACAGTTTCGCCTGATCGAGCAGACTGACGGTTCTTTGGTAATCGATCCCAACTCGGCTGTCGGCGTGATGGAGCTGTTTTTCTCCACTCATCCGGACTTTGGTCGTGGCGCTTTCTTCGCCATCCTCAATTTTAACTGCTTTGCGAATCCCACCGAACCGGACCAGTGGCAATACTGCGATCGCAAGGCGCAGTGGCTGGCCGACAATGGCTACGAGATCGGCAATCACACCATCGATCATCAAGACCTGCTCGACATCGGCGATGATGAGTTTCAGCGCCAGCTTGGCGAGGCATGGGTCTGGATCGAGCAGAACGTACCCAAAGCGGGCCAACTGCCGTCGGTGATCGCCATGCCGTATGGCAATTATCCGGACCGCGATCTGCACCAGGCGCAGCGGGCGATGCTCCGGGATGGCTTCATGTATCAGGGTGAATGGCACGTCATGGAAGGATCGTTGATGGTTGGTTCCGAACCCGCGCCTTCCCCGTCCAGCGCGACCTGGGACAAAGTCTGGATTCCGCGTATCCAGGCGTTTGACGATGAGCTGGCGCGATGGCTACCCATGTTCGAGAACGGGGGCGTTATACTTTACACGAGTGACGGGAACCCCGACACGGTCACGATTCCTGATCCCTTGCCGACCTGGCTCGACGGCACACTCGACCTCGATCTCATCGCCGCCAGCGGCAAGACGCTCGTTCAGTACGATCCCGGCGCCGGCGAACCGGCCGGTGGCGCCGCAGATGCGCCAACAGGTCGGCACCGGCGATCGACGACTCTTATCAGTTAACACATCACGACAGGAACGTATCATGCCAGTGGCGCCCGTCAAAACATCAACCGACACCGCGATCACCGGCGAGCGGCGCATCATCGTCGCCGAAGAGCTCGGCTACTGCTGGGGCGTGCGGCGCGCGCTCGACATCATCGAGGACGCCGCCACGCCGGAGAGCCGGGTCGCCCCGATCGGGGACATCATCCACAATCCGCAGGTCGTCCATCGGCTTCGCGGCCAGGGCGTCGAGGGCGCTCAGGACCTGGATGAAGCGGAGTCCCGTGGCTTCAAGCGGGTTGCGATCACCGCGCACGGCTTCGGGCCGCAGCTCGCCCAGGAAGCTTCGACTCGCGGCCTTGAGATGATCGACACCACCTGCCCGCTGGTCACCAAGGTCCAGCGACTGGCCCAGAAGCTGGTGAAGCAGGGGTATTACCTCGTCGTCTACGGCGACGACTACCACCCGGAGGTCCAGGGGGTGCTGAATTGGGCGTCGACCAGCAAGGCGGTCGCGACCAAGAAGATCGAGCAGCTTCCGTGGAACGCAAAACGCGGCGAGACCGGCGAGGGCAAGATCACCCCGCCGCGCAAGGTCGCGGTGGTGAGCCAGACGACCAAGAACATCGACGAGTTGATGGAATTTGCGAACGCCTTGCAGGCGATGGTGGTGCCGAATGGCGGCGAGTTCCGGCTGTGCAACACGATCTGCGAGCCGACGACCGAGCGTCAGGAAGCGCTGAAGCGGCTCATCGGTGAGGTCGACCTGATTCTCGCGGTCGGTGGCCGCAAGAGCTCGAACACCGCCCGGCTGGCGGATGTCGGCAACCAGCGCGGCGTGACCTCGTATCACATCGAGCGCCCGGAGGAGATCGACCCGGACTGGCTCGAGGGCGTGACCAACGTCGGCGTGACTGCTGGCGCATCGACGCCCGATGACGTCATCCAGGAAGTGGTCGATTATCTCGCCAGCAATGGATTCACGCCGCCAGAGGGCGGCATCCGCCCAGTCGACGAGGATTACGTCCCAGCGTTTTAGAGCCTCGCCCGCACTCGATCATGTCACCAATGACCCTGATTCCTGAATCAGGGTCGTTTTGCATCTCTACCTCTTGCGCTTTCTGAGGGGGAGGGTACAATCCTGCTTCTACCCGACGCTATGTTGGCACAATCCACACGATGCACGGAATGGCATCCATCAGCGATGCCACGGGTCGGTTGTCCACATCAGGGAGCGGTGAATGCGGCAGGATCACGAAATCAGACGCACTTCCTACCCCTCTGCGGGAACGGAGCCCTGGGCGGCGCGTTCAGCCGCGGTGGCAACGGGTTCATGGAAGCTGGCCGTCGATCTCGTCGTCGCTGATCTGCACGCCGGGTCTCCGCCCGATCGCGCTCCGGACCTCCTGTTCGTTTTCGCCAGCGACCGCTGGTCCGATCATTTCGGCGAGATGCTGGCGGATTTGCGCCGGCGCACGGGCGCGACCACGATGATCGGCGGCAGCGCCTCCGGGGTGCTGGCCGATCACCTGGAACACGAGTGCGTGCCGGCGCTCTCCTGTCTGGCATTGTGGTTGCCAGGCGTGATCGCCGATCTGCTCCGGCTTCATCAGGAATCACTGCCGCTTCTGGACGTGCCAGAAACGTGGCATGCAACGACCGGCGTCGACCCCGACCAGGCTCGCGGCGTAATCCTGCTGGCTGACCCCTTTCGCATGGATGCGCACCTGCTGGTACGGGGGATGTCACGCTGCTATCCCAACACACCGATCGTTGGTGGCATGACCTCGGGCGCCAATCACGATCGACGTACCTGGACCTTTTTGGACGAGCAGGTCTATGACGAAGGCGGTGTCGCGCTGGTGTTGACCGGGCCCGTGCGGCTGACGCCCATGGTCTCGCAGGGCTGCGAGCCGGTCGGAGAGCCGTGGACGATTACCAGGGCCGACCGCAACACGATCCTGGAGATCTCCAATCGTCCCGCCCTCGATGTGCTGCTGGACACTGCCCGTGCCGTGGGGGCGTCGATCGACCGCGAGTCGTTGCCCTTTGGAGACTGGATGATCGGGTTCGCCATCGACGAATACCGGGACAGGTTCGACCGGGGCGATTTCGTCATCCGGGGCATGCTCGGCGGGGACATGGAGCGAAAGGGCATCGTCGTGGGCGGAGTCCCCAGAGTGGGACAGACCGTTCAGTTCCAGATGCGGGATCCCGGCATGGCCGGCGTCGACCTTCATCAACACCTGGTCGATCTTCGCGCCGCATTGACCGATACCCCGCCTGTCGCGGGACTGCTCTTCACCTGTAACGGGCGCGGCAAGAAGCTGTTCGGTCGGCAGCATCACGATACCGAGTCCGTCGGCGGGGTGTTTCGATCGCTGCCGCTGGCGGGAATGTTCTGCAATGGCGAGATCGGCCCAGGTGGTCGCCGCGAAGGCTCGTTGCTGCACGGATTCACCGCGACCCTGGCGATGATCGTCCCGGACAAAGCGCCCGCCACCAACACGTAGGGACCTGTAGCCTCGGACCTTGTGTCCGAAGCTACAGGTCCCGGTCCGATTTGGCCTTCACGCAATGTGACAGGATACCGAGGTCGTCGTCACGTAGCGGCCGATCCTGTATCGGCCTGGTTTCGACGTTTTGCATTCTGGCAGACACAGGGTCTGCCCCTACGTGTTTCGGTGATCAGGATGCCGATTTCTGTGCAGACCGTCGTTCGCCTTTACGTCTCTCGGGGCATCATCTCCGCGCCAAGGGCGGTGGCAAGCAGCAACGACGCCGACAGCGTGCTGAACCCGCTCGGATCTATCACCGGGTTGAGCTCTACCACGTCCAGCGACCGGATCGGACCATGCCACCCGTTCAGCGCCCGCAGTAGCTGCGAGGCCTCGCGGAAGCTCAACCCGCCCGGCCACCGGGTGCCGGTGCCGGGCATCACCGACGGATCCAGGACGTCGAAGTCGAGCGACACATGCACCGCGTCGACGCCTCTCGCCTCCAGGTGGTGCAGCGCCCGCTCGAGTCCGGAGGTGATGCCGGTGTCGTTCCAGGCGTCCATCGGCAGGTTCCAGATACCATGCTTGCGGATTGCGTCAGCCTCGCCGGGATCGATGTCCCGCACGCCGAGCATCACCACGTTGTGTGGGTCGATCATCGGCGTGCGGCCCGCCAATGCCTCCAGCTCGGGCAACGCCCGACCGTCGAGCCCGATCGCGGTGCCGAGCGGCATCCCGTGCATGTGACCAGTTGGGCTGGATGCAGGGGTGTTGAGATCAGGGTGCGTGTCGATCCAGATCACGCCGGTGCGCTCGCTCGCCCTGGCGGCGCCGGTGAGGCTGCCGAACCCGAGCGCGTGGTCGCCACCGAG
>JACCVC010000050.1 GCA_013698305.1 Chloroflexia bacterium | reverse complement strand
GGTCGGGCGTGGGAGTCTCAGTCGGATCAGGCGTCGGAGTCTCGGTCGGGTCTGGCGTCGGCGTCTCGGTCGGGTCAGGTGTGGGCGTCTCGGTTGGGTCGGGCGTGGGTGTTTCGGTCGGGTCGGGCGTGGGAGTCTCAGTCGGATCAGGCGTGGGAGTCTCGGTGGGGTCGGGCGTGGGTGTTTCGGTCGGGTCCGGCGTCGGCGTCTCGGTCGGTTCTGAAGTTGGTGTCTCGGTTGGGTCGAGAGTCGGGGTGCTGGTCGGTTCTGGTGTTGGTGTGTGGGTTGGCTCAGGTGTCGGTGTCTCAGTTGGAGCAGGGGTCGGTGTCGAGACCTTGGGGTACAGGCTGATGATGGGCGTGACCGTCGTGCCCGAGGTCGTGCGAATTGTCGTGCTCGTTGTGTAGTAACCCGGTGCGTCCAGGGTATAGGTGTATACGACACCGTGTGACCAGTCGGGGATGGTGAACCCGCTGGTGATGTCGCCTGCGGATGTGTACGTATGGCAGATCAGTTCTGAGCCATTCGCCTTGTAGAGGCAGAGGGTCATCGGCAGCGGTACGGACTTCCCATCCGTAGGCTGGAACTCCGCTCGAAACGTGATGCTGACCGCCCCCGCCGGCTGCCCCGTTCCCGCCATCATCCCGATCACCAACGCCATAACGGCGACCCAGTGCCACCGGTGAACAAGACCCACGCTCTCCACGGTCATGGACAGTGCCTCCACAAGACATAACGAAAACAACAGGTGTTCCGCGGAATGATGCGGAAGCGCCGGAAGATGCAGTGCTGCGATGATCTGAAATTGTTTGGGACCCGGAACAACTTCGTCTATATTCCCAGAGGCGGTTGTGGCGTGTCAAGGGGAACTTGGTTCGAGTTTTGGTATTCCGACTGGTGGCGCAAGAACCCTTCCGTCGTCAGGTTCTGGCCACTGGCTGCAACGAGCCGACGGCGCGACTTGGCAGCCATTTCGCCATATTGCATGGGTCTGGAAGCGCCCGTTGCCGCGTCTGCCGGTTGCGACCCTCACATCCAGATGTCTGCGTTCCACTCTATCCGCCTGATGTCAACTGGGGATCTGCCTTTTACCAATATCCGAACATTGCAACCAGATCCACACGGCTTGGATGGCGATAGTGACGGTGTCGGTTGCGAGAGTTGATGTAGGCCAATCGGGGGCTCTGTAAGCCGGATGTGCTCACACTGCCACCATCCCCTTAACCTGCAACTTGGCCACCTGGCAGCCTCACCAAGGCTGCCAGGTTTTTTTGCAATTCGGATAACTTGGCAAGCTGGAGAAAACGCCGTAGCTTCAACCAAATCAATCCCTAAAGCGCTCTAGGCTGCCACTGGCCAAGTTGTTTGCTTGGCCATATAGAAGATCGTCGTAAGGCGTCGGGGTCGGAGCAGGTTGACCTGCTGCTCATTGCTGCGATGCGGTTTGTTACATGGTGTGGGCACTTGCCGTTCCCAGAACCAGGCCATTGATGCGATGATGGACCATCCTAACGGGATGTTTTCGCACTCATGGCGACATCCTGTCTTGCGCCGAACCCAGCCACGTCAGGGAGCCTCCACATGCTCAAGGTCGCGACCGCATCGGTGAACTGGAACAACGCCGATCTCCCTCCTACCCAACAGGGCGTCGGCTTTCCGGCGATCCTCGATCTCGCCCACCAGGCGGGCTACCGGGCGATGGAGTACCACCCGCTGTTCGGCGACGATGCCGCGACCCTGCTCGCCGAAGCCGGCAAGCGGGAGATCGCCTGGTGCGGCAGCTACTGCCCGGTCGATCTGGTCGACGACGCTCTCTCTGACGAAGAGCTCGCCGGCATCGAGGCGCTGGTGGGGCTGCTTGCCTCGATCGGCTGCCACGATCTGGTCGTCGCCGAGCCGGGACGTCCCGAGCGGATCGCGCTGGCCGGGCAGATCCCCGAGGACGGCTCCGCCTCGCTGCCCGCCGACGCCTACCCAACGATGGCCGCCAACCTCCACGCCATCGGCGCGCTCGCCCGGCGTCACGAGGTACGGGTGCATTTTCACAACCACGTCGGCACCTGGATCGAGACGCCCGCCGAGCTGGACGCGCTG
>JACCVC010000035.1 GCA_013698305.1 Chloroflexia bacterium | reverse complement strand
GAGACGTTGTCGCCGACCTATCGGCTCACGGTGGGGATTCCGGGAAAGTCCAACGCGCTGGCCATCGCCAGACGCCTGGGAGTGCCCGGCGAGGTGATCGACCAGGCCAATGACATTCTTCATGCCGGCGATCAGCAGGCGGACGATCTCATCAACGACATCCGACGGCGGCGAGAACAGGCAGCCGAGGAGCTTGTCAACGCTGAAAGAACTCGCACCGACGTCGAGGAACTGCGCCGGAGGGCCGCACGGTCGCTACGGGAGGCGGACCAGACCAGGCGGGAGGCGCGTGAGATAGCGACATTGGAGATCGAGCAGGAACTTCAGAGCGCCCGGAAATTGCTAGGGGAACTCGAGCGCTCCCGTACCATGGTCGAACGAGAACGGACTGCTGCCTCATCGGGTCGGGAAGTATCCGCGCAAATTTCCGAAGCGCTGGACGCCACCCAGCAAGCGCGAAGAAGGCGTTCTCCTCAGCCACCGGTAGTGCAACAGAGGCGTCCAGTCCGCGCCGGCGATCGCGTGCGGATCCACTCGTTGCAGCAGAACGGCGAGGTGCTTTCGGTTGACGGCAACGACGCCATGGTGCAGATGGGGGCATTGCGGTCCCGGGTGGCCGTGGGAGACCTTGAGCGCACATCGGGACTGGGGGATGACGGGGTCGGCGAATCAAACCGCGCTTCTCAGCCGCTGGCCCAGGCAACGCCTGATGTATCAACGGAAACGGACATCCGAGGGTTGCGCGCCGCCGATGTCGAGCCGAGGCTTGAACAGTATCTGCAGGATGCCTACCTCACGGGGCTGCCATGGGTGCGAATCATCCACGGCAAGGGGACCGGCGCGTTGCGCAAGGTTGTGCGGGACGTGCTGCAATCCAATCCGGTGGTGGAGCGGAGTGAAACCGCCCGGCAAAACGAGGGTGGCGATGGCGCGACGGTCGCCTGGTTGCGGTCAGGCTGATTGTCGCGTCTCGGTCGCTTCGAGGTGATCGAGAACCAGTTCCAGGGCATCCTGCCAGGAGCCTTCCAGCCGCATCAGGTTGAGGCGAACGGTCGAGCGTGTGAGCTTGAGCGCGTCCCCGAGTCGACGCTGTAGCACGTCGGCGTCCAGCAGCGTCGTGTCGACAGGGCGCAAAATGATCTCGCGCTCCCGCTCGACGACCGATTCGATTCCGAGCATTGAGCTTCGGATTCGGAGTCGAATGAGGGCGAGCAGATGCTCGATCTCGACTGGTGGATCACCGAAGCGGTCGACCAGCTCATCTCGCAACTCCTCTACCTGATCCAGCCGATCGACACCTGCGATGCGGCGATAGAGCTGAAGGCGGAGCTCAGTATCCGGCACGTACTGTTCGGGGATGAGCGCGGTGAGGGGAAGGTCCAGGGTGACCGGACCAGCGTCCAATGCTGGCCGACCAGACCTGATCTCCTCGACGGCTTGCCGAAGCAGGCGCATGTACAGGTCATATCCGACCGTTGCAATGTGGCCGCTCTGCTCAGCGCCGAGGATGTTGCCCGCTCCCCGGATCTCCAGATCTCGCATCGCTACCCTGATCCCCGCGCCGAGTTCGTTGGCCTCCTGGATGACTTCGAGCCTCTCCCTCGCTTCGACGCTGAGCGCCTTGCCGGGTCGGTAGAGCAGGTAGGCGTAGGCACGGTTGGTGCTGCGACCAACGCGTCCCCTGAGCTGGTACAGCTGCGTCAGGCCGAGCGTGTCGGCGTTGTCAATGATGATGGTGTTCACGTCCGGATTGTCGACGCCAGATTCGATGATAGTCGTCGCGAGCAGGATGTCGAAATCCTTCCGGTAGAAGCCAAGCATCACCTCTTCAAGCACCCGCTCATCCATCTGTCCGTGGCCTATGCCGATCCGCGCCTCGGGGACCAAGCGACGAATTCGCTCCGCCAGAACGTCGATGTCGTGGACGCGATTGTGGACGATGTAGATCTGCCCACCGCGATCCATCTCGCGCAGCACCGCTTCCCGGATGAGCGTGTTGGAAAACGGAGAGACGAACGTGCGGATCGGAAGGCGGGCTTGTGGGGCCGTCTCGATCATGCTGATGTCACGTATGCCGGCGAGCGAAAGATGCAGCGTGCGTGGGATGGGCGTTGCGGACAGCGTCAGCACATCGGTATCGATGCGGACCTGCTTGAGGAACTCCTTGTGGCGCACGCCGAACCGCTGCTCCTCGTCGATGATGACCAGGCCAAGGTCATGAAATTTCACATCCCGTTGCACCAGCCGATGGGTGCCGATGACGATGTCCACCTTGCCCGCTTCGAGGTCGTTCAGCGACTTGCGCTGGATCGAGCCTGACCGGAGCCGGGAAAGCATCTCCACCCGGACCGGGAACGCGGCCAGCCGCTCGCGGAAGGTGTTGAAGTGTTGCAGCGCCAGCACTGTGGTCGGCACCAACACTGCTACCTGCTTGCCATCATTGACCGCCTTGAAGGCTGCGCGAATCGCGATCTCGGTCTTTCCAAATCCGACATCGCCGCATACGAGCCGGTCCATCGCCGAGCTGTCTTCCATGCTCTGCGTCACCGCTTCGATCGCGGTTGCCTGATCGCGGGTTTCCTTCCACGGAAAGGACTCGGCGAGGTCGACGTCCCATCGCGAATCTGGAGGAAAGGCGTGGCCGGATCCGGCTTCCCGCTGAGCGTATAGCTCGATCAACTCGAACGCCATCTCGCGGACTGCGCGGCGCACCCGGCGTTTTGCGCGGTTCCACTCGCCAGAGCCGAGGCGGTTGAGGGTAGGGGATTGCCCACCGCCGCCATACCGCGTGACGCGATCGCTCTGGTCGATAGGGACGTAGAGCTTGTCCCCACGCTCGAACTCGAGCAGCAGGTACTCACGCTCGACGCCGCCCGATTCCTTTCGGGTGAGGCCAACGAACCGGGCAATGCCATGATCGACATGGACCACATGCTCGCCGGCTCTCAGGTTCGTCGCGAAGGCGCGATGCTCGGCGAACGACCGCTTGCTGGTGCGTCGAACGCGCTTTCTGAACCCGAATATCTCGAAGTCGGTCCAGACCCCGACCTTCCCCTCGAGCCAGGTCCAGCCAGCGTCCAGTCCTGAATCCTGTACCTCGATGCTTCCCGGCAACAGTGGCGCGAGCGCGCTCGTCCCTGATCGCCTGGCTCGGCGAGGGTAGATGTCTCGTTCCTCCAGGAGGTCGGAGACCCGATCGACCTGGTCGGTGGCAACGGTGATTCGCCAGCCGGCATCCAATCGGCTGCGGAGATCGACGGCCATGTCGTCAAGGCGGCCCGCATACACCTGCGGATTGCCGAACTCGACCCCACTGGCGTCCTCGGTACCCTGCGAGGCTCCAAGTGAGATGTGGGTCAGGCGATCCAGACGCTGGCTGGCAGTGGCCCAGATCGTAACCGGCGGTTCGATGCTTCGAACCATCTCGCCGTTGCGGATAAGCGATTCCTCCAACTCCCTGGACTGCTGCTCCCATTGGGTCGCGGACAGATTGATGGCATCTGGTTGGTCCATGATTACGAGGGTGTCGTCTGGAAGATAGGCGAGCAGGGTGTCTTCAGGTTCAGTGACATACCCAGCGAACAGGTCCGGAGACAGTGGAGACCCGGATTGCCCGACGATCACGAGCTGTCGCTGCCAATCGTCCGCGACCTCCTGTCTCAGATGGCTCGTGTCAAGGCGTTCCAGCGACGAGAGGTGATCGTTGAGCTGCCAGATGGGTATATCTGCGGTCGGCATCACCGTGACGGCATTCAGGCGTTGCTGGGATCGCTGAGAGTGGACATCGAAGGCGCGAATGCTTTCCAGGTCGATGTCGAACAGGTCGAGCCGGACTGGAACCTCGTGCGCTGGAGGGAAGATGTCGATGATGCTGCCGCGGAAGGCGATCTCCCCCGGCTCCTGGACCATCGGCACGCGTCGATACCCGACCCTGGTCGCCCATGCCTGAAATTCTCGAAGCTCCATCCGGTTGCCCGGTCGGAGCGTTCGTGTCAACTGATGGAATTGTGTTGGGGACATGACCCGGTGAAGAAGGCCAGTCACCGGCGATACGATCACTGATCGCGCGCTTGTTGATCCGAGGTCCGAGAGGATCGCCAGCCGCCGGATACGGATGTCCGGATCATCAGGAATCTGATCGAAGGGGTGCGCATCAGGAGCGGGCCAGATCTCGACATTGGTGTCGCCAGGGAGGTACTCAGCGAGCATGCTGGCGAGGTGAAAGGCACGGTCCATCTGCGAGGTGATGACCAGCACATTCGAGCCCGTCGCCTGGATCGCCGCGGCGGCGATCACCGGCCGTGCGGCGTCGGGGATATCCTCGACACCGGCGGAGGCTCCGGTTGCCAGCGACGAGGTAATGTTGGCGATCAGGTCCATGTCGCCAAGTTGTCTCAAGACGTGGTTGAGAGGCACGGATCACTCCAGTGATCGAGATCAGAAGGGGCACACCGACAACCAGACCTGGCGCTCAGGCCCGTTAGTCACCGACAGTCAATGGTAGCCGCCGACGATGGAATGTGCGATAGGATGGTTGCGGGATGGTAGGATGCCAACATTGCGTGCCTGCCAGCATCGACGCAGAAGAGGAAGTACACGAACCCTATGAATCAACCGAAACTCGAACACCTGCGACAGATCGTACACAATATGGAATCGGTGGTTGTCGCCTTTTCCGGAGGCGTGGATTCGACCCTCCTGCTCGCCGTCGCCCATCAGGAGCTTGGTGAGCGCTGCATGGCAGCCAGTGGATTGTCCGAAACCTATGCGCGCGAGGAAATGGCGGAAGCGCGAGAGATCGCCACCGACTTCGGCGTGCGATACGAGTTGCTCGAAACGATGGAGCTTACCGATCCACGGTATGCCGACAACACCCATCAGCGCTGCTTCTTCTGCAAGCACGAGCTATATGACAAGCTGACTGAGTTTGCCCAGGCACACGACCTGAGGTATGTCATCGACGGATCCAACGCTGACGATCTCGATGATTTTCGGCCCGGGATGCGGGCTGCTCGTGACCTCGGCGTGCGCTCCCCTCTCCAGGAAGCGGGCCTGACCAAGGAGGAGATCCGGGCATTATCCAGAGAGATGGGATTGCGGACTGCCGAGAAGCCTGCGGTCGCATGTCTGTCTTCGCGCTTCGCCTATGGTGATCCGATCACCGAGCAGAAACTGCAACAGGTTGCGTCGGCGGAATCGGGAATTCGGGCGCTCGGATTCCGAGGATTCCGTCTGCGTCACCACGGCAGGGTCGCCCGGCTCGAATTCCTGCCGGACGACCTGGAGCGGGCGTTCGCGCTTCGCGATGATGTCGTAGCTGCCGCGAAGGACGCGGGGTACGAGTACGTGACGCTCGATCTTGAAGGCTACCGGGCAGGGAGCCAGAACGCTGGGCTCCCGGATAAGGTGCTGCGGCTGTCGCCGGTCGGTTAATGTAGCGGGATCAGGAACCTTTTCTGGGTAAACCTCGGACACAAGGTCCGAGGTTACCAAAACGTCCAATGCTCGCTAGCTCTCGTTCTCCGTGAGTGGATCGATTTGGGCTCGCTGGAGCTTCCCCGAGTAATCGACGTAGATGCTCTGCCACTCGGTGTAGAAGTCGAGCGCCGCGGTGCCAGCCTCGCGATGGCCGTTACCGGTTCCCTTGACGCCTCCGAACGGCAGGTGAATTTCGGCGCCCGTCGTGCCGGCGTTGACGTAGAGAATGCCGGTATTTATGTCCTGTATCGCCAAAAAGACGTTATTCACGTCGGCGGAGAAGATCGAGGCCGAGAGGCCATACTCGACCGAGTTTACGACGTCGATGGCCTCGCCGAGCGAACCGACCGGGATCAACGACAGGACCGGTCCGAAGATCTCCTCGCGCGCGATGCGCATGGCGGGCCGCACATCGGCGAAGATTGTCGGCTCGTGGAAAAAGCCGTGTGCGAGATCGCCTTCACTGGCAGCAGCGCCACCGGCAATCAGCTTAGCGCCCTCGCCCTTGCCGACCTCGACGTAGCGCTGGATACCGGTGCGTTGGGACTCGCTGACTACGGGGCCCACATCGACTGTCTCGTCGAGACCGTTGCCGAGCTTGAGCTTGACAACCCGGGCGGCCAATCGATCGGCAAGCTCGTCCTTGACCGATTCATGGACGACCACGCGACTACATGCCGTGCATCGCTGGCCGGTCGTTCCAAATGCGCTCCAGAGAATGCCGTCGACGGCCAAGTCGAGGTCGGCGTCGTCCATGACGATTGCGGCGTTCTTGCCGCCCATCTCCAGGGTGACGCGCTTGTTCATGCGGGCGGCTTCGGTGGCGACGCCAATGCCCGTCTCTGTTGAGCCTGTGAACGAAACCAGGGGAACATCGGGATGAACCGCCAAAGGATCGCCGACGTCAGAGCCGGAGCCAAGGACGATATTGACGACGCCACCGGGCAAACCTGCTTCTTCCAGCACCTCGACCAGGCGGATTGAGAGCTTGGGCGTATATGTCGCGGGCTTCAGGACAACCGTGTTGCCGGCGATGATCGCTGGCATCATCTTCCAGGACGGAATCGCCATCGGGAAGTTCCACGGCGTGATCAGCCCGGCGACGCCGAGCGGCTTGCGGATGGACATGTTGAATTTGTTGCGCATCTCCGACGGGGTCGTCTGACCGTACATGCGACGGCCCTCGCCCGCCATGTAGTAGGTCATATCGATGGCTTCCTGGATATCGCCTCGTGTCTCGGCGATGACCTTGCCCATCTCCTCGGTCATCTCGCGGGCGAACGCTTCCTTTCGCTCCTCGAGCAGCCGAGCCGCCTTGAACAGGATCTCTCCGCGCCTGGGAGCGGGGTAGAGACGCCAGCTTCGGAACGCCTTATTGGCCGCCGCGACTGCATCATCGACATCGGCTGGCCCGCTCCTGGTGAAGGTCGCGATGAGTTCGCCAGTGGCGGGGTTATGCCGCTCGAAGGTCTCGCCGGATCGTGATTCGATCCACTTGCCACCGATGTAGTTCTTGAAGAGATCAGCCACGCGTTTTGATCCTTTCGGGTTAAACCGGTATGACGCTTCCGCCACCCCGATCAGTAGCACAGGAAACCGGTGGTGAGACAAAACAGCCGCGCCCTTTAGGCGCGGCTTGCGGCTCCCCGACCAGGACTCGAACCTGGAACCTACCGGTTAACAGCCGGTCGCTCTACCATTGAGCTATCGAGGATCACGTTCGAATGTTCGAACCGCCCAGATTGTACCACAGGTCCAGCGCCGATTTGCAACCTTTGCTGGTGCATACTTGCATGGACTTTCTCGATGTCCGACATCGTGAATGTGCTACCAGAGAGTGTGAGCTTATGTGGAATCCCGATCGCTACCGTGACTGTGACTATGGACTTGGACACGACGACTCCTTCGAGCCTGACGTTCAGGTTGATGAGGCATTCGTGCCGGTCGCGGACGAACCATACATCCAGACAGTGCTCGGTCCTATCTCCCCGGAAAACGCTGGTATTACGCTCGTCGGCGAGCATCTGTACGCCAACCCGGCACAATTGCAATCAGACCAGGCAAACTACCAGCTGACCGATCGCGAGGCTGCACTGGTCGATCTGGAGACGTTTTTCACGGTCGGCGGGCGCACGATTGTCGATACCACCAGCGCAGAGAACGGCCGGTCGACGGAGGCGTTGGTGTGGTTGGCCCAGCATGCGCCCGTCAACATCGTCGCCTCCTCGGGCGTCAATCCTGGTGGGACGCCTGACAATCCGTCTGCCACCTTGTGGCTGAAGCAAGAGCTGACGGAGGGACTCGATGGAACCACCGCAAAGCCCGGGCTGTTAACCTGCGCGATGCAGAACGACGCCGATTCGTTGAAGGCGTCGTTCAGACTTGCTGCAGAGTATCAACGGCAAACGGGCCTACCAGTCATGCTCCGTGAGCGTGCTGCGACGGCTGCCTTCCAGCTTCCAGAGGCGGCGATCGAGA
>JACCVC010000014.1 GCA_013698305.1 Chloroflexia bacterium | reverse complement strand
GGAATCCCTGGGGACGGGGGCGGAGCGGCGCATCGTCAGGGAAGCGATCAAAGCCGCGGTCAAGACCGATTACCATCACCGGCATCTCCGAGATTCGGCAAATACCGGCGATCACGGAAGGGTCGTCGCCGGCTGCGCGGTCGCCCGCAAGGGGCAGGAAATCAGTTACGATGCGCTGGATGTAAGCGTGGCTGGACGGGCGTTCGCTGCCCCTGACCTCGGTGGTGAGAGTCCAGGGGTCGGGGAGCGAGGTTTCGGGATCGGCTTGCCAGGGCGCCTGAGTTCGTACCGCCTGGTCGTCGAGCTTGCTCGCGTCCGACCAGATGCTGAGGATCCTGAGCACGGTGTTCCGCAGCGCGGGCCGCGAGACGATGGCATCGATATGGCCATGTTGCAGCAGGTATTCTGCGTTGTGGCTGCCCTCCGGCATCGGAGCGCCGATGACCGCCTCGACCACCCTGGGACCAGCAAACCCGATCAATGCCTCGGGCTCGGCCAGGATGATGTCACCAAGGCTGGCAAACGAGGCAAACACCCCACCGGTGGTCGGATCGGTCAGCACGCTGATGTAGGGAATGCCGGTGGCGCGAAGCTTCTTGATCGCCGCGCCGGTCCGGGCCATCTGCCACAGCGCGAACATCCCCTCCTGCATGCGAGCGCCGCCACTGGCGACGATGGTGATCAGGGGGCGCTCGGCGGCGACCGCCTCCTCAGCGGCCGCGGCGATCTTCTCTCCTACGACGAGCCCCATGCTGCCGCCCATGAAGGTGAAATCCAGCACCGCGATGGTGATGCGAATACCCCCGATCTTCGCCGATCCGGTCACTATCGCATCGTTCTGGTGGTGGCTGGCCTGCTGATGCTTGAGCCGGGCGGCATACGGGCGATCATCGTGGAATTCCAGCGGGTCAGTGGACGCATGTTCCTCCGCGGTCTCCTGAAAGGAACCGTCGTCGATCAACGTGGCGATCCGGTCTCGGGCAGGCAGGCGGAGATGCAGGTTGCAGGATGGGCACACACGCATGCGCCACATGCGGGTAGAGGCGGGCAGCATGGCGTTGCAACGTGGGCAGTGCGCGGGAGGAGTCGCGGGGATAGTGGCATCGCCACGATCCCGGTCACCCATCCAGGAGAGCAGGTTGGTGATGCCCTTGACCGGCGCGCGGCGGCGGTCGGAGTCACTGGCGTCGACCATGTTTGGTCCCCTTGCTTGCATTCGAGCGATTCATGACACGATGGTACGCGATTGCGATTCATCGGTCATCCTTTGGGCGCTCGCAGGGGGATTTAGATCCTGGGATGACGTGCCACTCTGAGCGTGTACTCGAACTCGGCCGACCATATCTGATAAGATTGGTCGGGATTGGATCATGGCGTGAGGTCGTGAATGACCGTGACTGCCGCCGCGAAAAATTCGGGGAGTCCGTTTGAACACAACGTTGAACCAGCAGGATCGAAACCAGGACATCGTGCTCGAGGACGAGTTCCTGCTCACCGCGCTCAAGAACCGGCGCAGCATCAGCAGGGTCGCCGATGAGGAGCCACCCGAGGCCTTGATCAGGACGATGTTGGAAGCGGCGACGTGGGCGCCGAATCATCACCTGACGGAGCCATGGCGGTTCTTCGTCTTCCGGGGAGATTCGCGCGCAAAGCTTGGGGCAGTCATGGGTGATGCGGCGGCGCGTCGTGAGACCGAAGCGGACAAGGCTGAGGCCGCCCGCGGTCGGATGGCGCCAAAGCCGATGCGAGCGCCCTACGTGATCGCGGTAGCGGCGGAACCTGATGCGAGCGACCGGACCTTCGAGATCGAGGAGATCGCGGCCACGGCCGCGGCAACCCAGAACATGCTGCTGGCGGCTGAGGCGCTTGGGCTTGGCGCGATCTGGCGCAGCGGGTGGGTAACCTACTGCGACGAGGTCAGGGAATTTCTCGGGTTGAGCGAGCGGGCAACGGTGCTCGGTTTTGTCTACGTGGGCTACACATCGATTCCCGCCGCGGCCCGTA
>JACCVC010000298.1 GCA_013698305.1 Chloroflexia bacterium | reverse complement strand
TCCGAATGCGACTACGGGCCGGCACACAAGGCCGGCCCGTACGTGCTGTTCGAATTTCTGTCCGCGCTGAGGATTACGACGTGGGCTGGTACACAACGTCGCTGTCCAGGACGAGCGGTGCGTATCCGGTGAAGGCTCCTTGTCTCGTACCGGTCAGCGCTGATGATTGCGCATAGGTCTGCACCCAATGGCCAAGCGGAACGAATACCGCATTGTCCATAAGGATCTGCTCCGCCTCCGCGTACATCTGAGCGCGTTCGGTTGCGTCCATGGTCAGCACAATGTCGGCGGCCAGCGCCGCGAATGTCTCCGCGGCGGCGGACGCATCCGCGTTTTCCAGGTCCGCCGACCAGTTAAACCAGCCGGACATTGATGCTGAATCCGATGCCGCGAGCGAAACCAGACCGGAGGGTGAGTTCGTGAGCGGCCACCACCAACGCAGATCGAATTGCAGGCCACCGTTGTCGCCTCGGAGCGCTTCTATCTGCTCGGTGGTGAGCGTGTCATCAAGCTCGATTACGAGGCCGGAATTCGCGTTGATCATGTCGAGCAACGCCGTCGCTTGTTCGCGCTGTATATTCGACGCACCAGCTGTCAGATAGTAGGCAATGACGGGTTGGTTCGTTTTATCGATGCCTGCCTCAGCGATCAGGGATCGTGCAAGATCGGGATCGAAGCCTAGCGGGTCAGGTGCGGCATAGTTGGCGCTTTCCATGAGCACCGGGGGCGTGATCGAGGTAGCTTCCGTGAACTCGCCCGCCGTGATCTCGGTGGCCCAGACGGACCGGTCGATCGATGCGGCGACCGCCCGGCGGACACGCACATCATCGAACGGCGCCTGGGCAAAATCCATGCCGATCAACATCGTAGAACCCGAAGAGGGAATGGTCTGAATCTGGTCCGCGAGCGCCTGATCCTGCTGGACAGCAGCACTCACGTCTCTGGTGACATCGGCGATCGCCAGCTCGCCGTTTTGAAAGGCACTAAACGCCGTCTCCGCCGCTTGGGCACCGTCGATCACGCGCCACTGCACTTCACCAAATCCATTGGGCAGAGCGTCGGGCGCGTTCGGGTTCGGAATCATGCGAACGAGCGTATCGTCTTCCGATATCGCGAAGCGCCACAGGCCCGCGCTTGCGTCTGCGAAGGGTGCCTCGCTTCCGGGAACTCCGTCCAGAGCCACGGTGTCGACCGCCGCCCAGACGAAGGTGGCGAGGTCTTCCGGGAAGTGCGCATACGGCTCCGAGAGGCGAATGGCAACGGTGGAATTGTCGCGAGCTTCGAAACCGATTTCCTCGGAGTCTCCGACGATGAACGCGTCAAAGCCTTCGACGCGAGACATGTAACCCGCCATTGGCGCCAATTGCTGGGCGTTCAGCGCACGCCGCCATCCCTGAATCATCGCCTCCGCCGTGACCGGATTCCCTGAGGCGAAGGTCACATCAGACCTGATGGTCGCGACCCACACCAGGCCGTCATCCTCTGATTCGATAGAGCTTGCGAGATCATTCATCACCGCGCCGTGCTCGTCCAAGCGAAGCAGACCAGCCCAAACTTGGGGCAGCAGCACCCAATGGTGACCCCAATTGGTCGCGCGATGCGGATCGAGGAAGACCAGCTCACCATAGGGATAGAGGGGTAGGGAAAGTATCTGGTCCGACGGGGAAGCATCTCCATCCTGAGCCGCGAGCATGGTGGGGGCGGGCAATAGGGCCGTCGCCATGCCCGCGGCACCGGCTACAACCACGGCTCGTCGGGAGGTGTTGAGCGAAAACTGGTTAATATTTGTTGGGTCAGGTGCGTTGTGGTTCGTGGTCATGCGGCCTCCTTGGGGGACGGTCGAGTCATTGATGACGCCGGGTGTCTCTCGCGTCTGATACGCATGAGCGCGCGAAACCGTTACGCTCGGCGGTCAAGGGTGACGGAGCTGGTCGAGCGAAACGGTCTCGATGAAGCGGGCGAGCAACGTGACACATGCTTCAACATCATCGACGTGGGCCATTTCGTTGACCGTATGGACGTAACGGCACGGAATCGAGATGGTGCCAGTGTAGACACCGCCACGACTGCGCTGGATCGCGCCGGCATCGGTTCCGCCTCTGGGAAGAACCTCAAGTTGGTGCGGGATGTCCTCTTGCTCGGCAATCGTTCGCAAGGTGTCGACGATTGCGGGGTGAGGAAGCTGGGAACTGTCGAACACCTTGATCGCCGCTCCCTTGCCAAGCAGGGTGACGGACGATTCGGTGGGCGTGCCCGGGATGTCAGCTGCGAGCGTGACATCAAGGGCGATGGCAATATCTGGTCGCAGATCAAAGGCGGCGGTCTGGGCGCCGCGCAGGCCGACTTCCTCCTGCGTGGTGGCGACGGCGATTACTTCAGCAGTTCCCGAGGTCGCCGCGCGGACTGCTTCGATCATCACGTACAGACCCAGCCGGTCATCCAGTGCCTTGCTGACCACGGTGTTGCCCATCAGGGTGGTCGGGCGGTTGAGCGTGATCATGTCCCCGATAGACACGGTTGATCTCACCGATTCTGCAGATGCACCAGTATCGACGAACAGGTCGTCGAGCTTGAGTTCCTTGCCGTCCCCAGGCTGCAGCAGGTGGATCGGCTTGGTGCCAGGCTGTAGCACACCGGGCAGCGGATCGCCGGTGCGGCGGTGGATGAACACGCGTTGAGCAGTGAGCACTCGCGGATCGAAGCCGCCGACTGGTTGAATCCGTATGAACCCCTTGTCGTCTATGTGCTTGACCAGAAAGCCGATCTCGTCCATGTGGGCGGCCAACATGATCCTCGGACCACTTCCCGAGCGGGTGGCGATGAGATTGCCGAGTGTGTCGACCGAAATGTTGTCAACGAGCG
>JACCVC010000274.1 GCA_013698305.1 Chloroflexia bacterium | reverse complement strand
TACGGTCCGAACGCGGCATCGGTGAGTCTCATTGGCGCGCATGCGCTTGACGACTGCACGGGTCCGTAGAATGACAACGCCCAATCTGCCTGGGCGGGGAGATCACGCGATCCCTCAAGGTTTCCGATCGTGACGCCGAGAAGCTCTGCCTGGATCTCGGCGTTCTCGCGGGCATCGGCAATCGCCCCTTCCCGAGCCTCGCGCTCGAGCGCAGCACAATCGTCCACCCCGTAGCTGACGCTTACCCCACCCACGATCAAACGCGCCTCGGCTGCGCCGGCGCTTGCCGCGTCCACGACCTCAACGATTCGCTGCGTGTCCGGGTCGCTCAACTCGACTCGCAGCAAGGCGATCCCGGGTCCACCATACCCGTAGGCATCACCGAGGTAGGGGCTGACGAGTACGTCGATGTTGTCTTCCGCAACGCCCGCGTTGGCCAGCGATGCCAGGACCGGGGCGACGGCCTCACGCTCCTCGGCGCCGGGCGTCTCGCCCGGTTGAGCCGGCGATGGCCCTCCGTAAAACGCATCGCCGATGACCAGCTGAAGCATCGCGGAGTCGGCGGGAGCGCTGGCCTGGCCATAGCCGACGACCGTGACCCCGGCATTGGCGTCCTGGGCGAGCGCGGCTCCGGGGGCGAACAGGGTAGCTGCAAGCAATGTGGCGATAACCGTCTGGACGAAGCATGTATTGCGCATGGAACGTGCCTCCCTGATTTATCAGGTGTCTCGTAACAACGATTATGTGCCATTCTATCGTATTGGCGACCGAAAATGCCCAGATCCTGCGCCCTCCGGGCAGATCATGTCTTGCGAATTTCGGCAAATACGGTAGCGTAGGCGTATCATTCCTCGTACATGTCCATGATCTTGATTGGGGAATCGCAGCCACGGCGAGACTTGGAGAGTGATCCATACCGCACCGTTTTCCGTTGTACCGAACAGGTGGACACGCGTGACCTCCAATGCCGCCGCACAGTCCGATACCGATCTCCTGCGGGCGGTCATTGCGCGCGATGCGGACGCCTATCTCGTGTTGTACGACCGGTACCATCGCCTGGCGTTTGGGCTCGCCTACCGCTTGCTGGATGATCCGCCTCGCGCGGAAGAAGCGGTGCAGGATGCCTTCATGCAGGTTTGGAACCGGGCAGGCGCGTTCGATTTTGACAAGAGCGGCAATGTCCGGGGCTGGATGATGACCATCGTCCACCATCGGGCGATCGACCTTCATCGACGCCATGGCCGGCATGAGGCGCAAGCGGTATCACTGGACGATCATCTCGAGCTTCGCTCCAGGGCCGACGTCTGGGAGGATGTCTCCCGGACATTGACACAGGAAGCGATGCGGGACGCAATGGACACTCTGCCGGAGGATCAGCGTCGCACGATCGAGTTGGCCTACTTCGGCGGGCTGTCGCAAACCGAGATCGCGAAACAGGAGAACATGCCGCTGGGCACCGTCAAGGGGCGGATGCGCCTGGGACTCAACAAGCTGCGCACCGTGTTGGCCAATTTCGATCAGGAGCAGGTGACCGGTGACAAGCAGGGCTTTTCATAATGGAACGTGGGAACATACAACGCGACCATCGCGAATATGAAGACATGCTAGCCGCGGGCGCGCTGGGCGTTTTGACGGCCTCTGAGCATGCCGCGCTGCGGGATCACTTGCGCACGTGTGCATCTTGCCGGTCGACGTTCGGCGCCTTGATCGCGGTGGCGGATGCGATCCCGCTTCAGGTTGAGGAGCGCGCGCCATCGCCGGAGTTGCGACAGCGGCTGCTTGACCAGATACGTCCAGAGGCGGTGGCGATGCGGACCGATCATCGCAACCCAGGGTTGGCGGCAGTTGTCAGCCCAGTTGATCGTCAGGGACTCGTCCCGCCCACGCCGTTGGCGCAGCCTCGGAAGCAGACAACAGTCAAATGGGCAATGTGGGGTGCGCTGGCGGCCGCGATGCTGATCCTGGCGGTGCTGTCCGGGATCGTGCTGGATCGTCTCGTGTTGCGGGAGGACGAGCCTCAGGTGGAAACGATCGCGTTGCAGTATCCAGAGGGACTGCAACTGGATGAGGCGCGCCTGACCTGGTCCGATGACGATCAGCTCCTGCGCTTCACCGCGCCCGACCTGCCCGAGCTTCCGGGAGGTGAGGTCTATCAGGTCTGGTTGATCGAGGGGGATGAGCCTCGGCCAGTCGGCGTAGTCGACAGCGAGACGAGGGCGTTCGTCGCCACGGTCGATCGGGATCGCATCGGAACCTTCGCGGTGACGATCGAGCCAGGTCCGATCGGAAGCGTCGGCCCGACAACTTCACCGATCATTGTGGGGGCGCTCAGCGGCGATGCGTAGCCACTCGCGCTTGCCATAAGTCGGTTTGCCGCTGAATGTGCGGCTATTGGTGCAAAGGGACGTGACAGGACTGCATAATCGACCGATCAGGGTCGGTTGTGATCCAGTGGCGCGGGAATTGCGATGTACTCTATAACGGCGCCGAAACGGTGTCGGCGGCATCCCCAGATTGGAGCTCCAGGGATGTCGTACACCGCCGCACGGCGTGTGATTCGTGAACCGATGGATTTTCCATCGGAATAAACCGGGAGATCAACATGCAAAGCTATGACACGCTCATCTTGAACAGCGTCAAGTCACAACGGCTGGCGAGGCAGGCCACTCCAGTTGCCCCAACGGTGACATTCGCGGACGA
>JACCVC010000265.1 GCA_013698305.1 Chloroflexia bacterium | reverse complement strand
TCTTCCGCCATCGAGTGGCGCTCCAGCCCTTCGATCAGGAGCCCGCGTTCCTTGTCCAGCTTGTCGCGGCGCTCCTGGTAGCGCCGGTGTTCCTTGCGCCGATCGCAGTCGTGGCATGGGTGAGCTTCGCGGTCGTTGCGGACTGCCGTGAGTTCGTTAGCGGCGTCGCGATGGAGTGCTTCGGCCCCCTGGATCTCGACTCTGCGGCGCTCCCACTCCGCTTCGCGATGTTCCGAGGCGAGCCGGTCGAGATCAGGACGTTCGATCAGCTTGACGTCCGCCAGCAGCAATTCCAGGTCGATGTCGGCCAGCGCCGCCGTCGCTTCGGCGCGGGTCGCGGGATGGTGCAGTGACTGCGGCAGATCGACGACGACGCCGTTGGCGAGGTAGTCGATCTCGCGATACTCGGTGATGGACAGGATCTCGGCATCATCGAAACGCAGAGCGATGCCGACACCCTGATCCTGACCGCGACCGAGCAGGGCCAGCCAGCCGGCCTCTTGATGGTGAAGGACCATTCCCGGCCTGGCGGTTCGAAACGCGCTTCGGATCATCTGGCGACTGGGACGAGGCCAGGGTGAATCGGTCTCGGTGGCGCGTTCGAGGTCGCGAACTTCCTTCCGCGCCCGGCGTTCCTGGGTCTGGAGCGACTGCATCAGCCGCGATGTGGCCGAGTAATCGTCCAGTAACCCGTCACCCTCGGGATGCCCGATCAGGCAACCGGCAGGTATGGCGTGAAGGTCGCTCTCGACTTCGAGGATGTCGTGGTCGATCTGCCTGGTGCGTTGGCTGGACTGGTACTGGGCGAGCGACCGTTGCAGCATCTGGCGCACGCGCTCGCCATCAGGCGGGTCCCACAGATTGAGGACCGTGTTGTACCGGATCGCGAACGCTGACAGCACCGGCAGCAGCGGGCCAGTGGCGATCTCCAGCATCTCCTTGAACGGCACCCAGGGCGAGTAGGGGATGACGACGTGGCCGAACGCGTCCATGCCGCGCCGACCGGCGCGGCCCGCCATCTGCTGGAACTCGTTGGGAATCAAGGGGCGCTTCTGGCGGCCATCCCATTTGGACATGCGTCCAACGACGACAGTGCGAGCCGGCATGTTGACACCGAGCGCCAGTGTGTCGGTGGCGAACACGACCTGCATCAACCCTCGGGTAAACAGCACTTCGACCAGTTGCTTCAGCACCGGCAGCAACCCGGCGTGGTGGAACCCAATCCCCTTGGCGGCAAGACCCACGATCACCTTGACCTGGTCGAGCTCGCGATCTTCGGGACGAAGGCTCTCCAGGTAAGTCGCGACGATCTGCGCGATCAAGGCCGCATTGCTGGAGGAGATCGTGAGCGGATGCATAGTGGCGAGGCGTTCGGCAAACGCCTGGCAATCGTTACGGCTGAACAGGAAGTAGATCGCCGGCAACAATTGCCGATCCTCGAGTTGCTCAACGATCTCGTGCGCCTGTGGCTCGAGGACATCGGCTCGCTCGAAGCCGCGTCCCCTGCGTTCTCGCCCGCGTTGCCGCCGAAGCTCGCCGCCGACGTTGGAGAAGTCACCGACCTGGTCGCCGTTGTGATCGACGACTTCGCTCAATGTGCCGTCGTTGAACAGGTAGAGCGCCAGCGGCACCGGGCGGGCGGTGTGGGTGACGAGCCGGATGGTGCGGTGGGTGCGACCGATCCACCCGGCGATCTCCTCGGCGTTGGTGACTGTCGCCGACAGGCAGATCAGCTGAATATGCTCCGGGCAGAGGATGATCGACTCTTCCCAGGTGGTGCCGCGATCAGGGTCGGCGAGGTAATGCACCTCGTCGAAGATGATGCACTCGACATCGTCGAGCTCCCAGGGGCTTTGCAACAGCATGTTGCGCAGGATTTCGGTTGTCATCACGATCACGCGAGCATCGCGATTTTCGCTGATGTCGCCGGTTAGCAGGCCGATGTCATCGCCGTATATCGTGCGGAGATCGCGAAACTTCTGGTTGGAGAGCGCCTTGATCGGCGCCGTGTAAAGCACCCGACCGGTGGTGCGAAACGAGGCGTAGATGCCGTACTCCGCGACCACGGTTTTACCAGACCCGGTGGGGGCGGCGACCATCACGGAATCGCCTCGTTCAAATGATGCAATGGCGGTGCGTTGAAAATCGTCGAGCGGAAACGGGTACATCGCTTCGAACTGGTCGATATGCGCCCTGATCTCCGGCTCGATCTCGCCAATGATGGGTTGAACGTGGGCGTCGGATTCCTCGTCAGCGGTGGCGAGCGGGATGTTCGTGGTAACGCGGGTCTCGGTCATGGTGCGTCTTTCGGTGGGCTATTCACTCGACGATGAGGAACAATGCCATCACGACGTGTCGTCGTCACGGTGAACCTTACCAGAGGAGTCACCAGCCTCCGGAGCCAGGCTCTCCCTTGAAGGGGCCGGCGATTTCGCTGGTGATCCAGCCGCCGTAGAACTCGCCGGGTTGCGGGATGACGATCTCGCCATCGACTGTCACCTTGTCGACACGTCCGGGATAGAACGCGATGGCGTACTGGATTCGCTCGAATCCCGAGTCTGGCTCGGGATAGCACCATGCCGCGGATTTGGACACTCGATCGCCCACGACGATGTCGTAGTAGCGCGACTCGCCCTTGAATTCGCAGTAGCTCGTCTTTGTCGAGGCCAACAGGAACTCCACCTTCACGTCCTCTGGCGCAATGTAGAAGACGGGCGGGTGGCTGGTTTCCAGCACGCGAAAGGCTGATGTCGAGTCGGCGATGACAGCGCCCGCAAACTCGACGACGACTCGCCGTGAGTCCGCTTCGACACGTGGAGGACGTGGATAGTCCCAGACGGATTCCCGGCCATCGGCTATGGGATCGGGTTTTGGGTGGGGCATGCTGCTGTACTCTCTATGCTGCGATGCGTAAGTTTGGCCGACACAGGGTCGGCCGCTACGAACCGCCGCCTTGGCGTTCGCTGCACCTGTTATAGCGCGTTGGAGCCAAAGCGGACCGACACAACGTCACTCGGAAGGTTCTCAGGATGACTCACGTGACCGTTGCCGACATCGGCGAGTTCGGCTTGATCGACCGCCTCACAGCGGCGCTTCCCGCCGATGCACGGGCGACGACGTCATCGGTCGCTCTCGATATTGGCGACGACGCGGCGATCTGGCGACCGCACGCATCGAGGGACCAGGTGATCTCGACCGATGCTCTGATCGAGTCGGTGCATTTCCGTCTGGACTGGACCAGCTGGGAGGACCTGGGCCACAAGGCGCTGGCGGTGAACCTCTCCGATCTCGCCGCGATGGGCGCAAGTCCGGTCCTCGCCGTGGTCACGCTCGGGCTGCGAGGTGACGAGCAGGTAGTCGACCTGGAGGCCATGTACCGCGGCATGGGCGCGCTGGCCGCGCGGCACGGTGTCGTGATCGCCGGCGGAGACATTGTGAAGTCCCCGGAGCGACGAATGATCTCCGTCACCGCGATCGGCGACGTCGAGACAGGCCGGGCGCTGCTTCGGTCCGGCGCCAGGGCAGGTGACGTGATCGGGGTTACCGGCACGATCGGCGCGTCGGCGGCGGGATTGCGCATACTTGAGCAGCCTCACAACTACCAGACGCGCACCACCGCGCCGAAGTTGATTGCAGCGCATCTTCGTCCCGAACCTCGGATCGAGGCGGGCAGGTTGCTGGTCGAGCACGGCGCGTCGGCGGCGATGGACCTGAGCGATGGACTGGCGGGCGATCTGCCGAAGATCCTCGTGGCGAGCGGTGTGTCGGCTGTGATCGAGGAGGAGGCGCTGCCGGTGATCGCGGCGGCGCGAGCGTTGTTTTCCGACTCATGGCGAGAGCTGGCGCTGCACGGCGGTGAGGACTACGAGCTGGTGTTCACCATGGCACGGGACAAGTTCGCGTCGTTCCGCGCGGCGGCGGAGCGGCAAGGCATCACCGTCACGGCAATCGGGAGCATCGTCGTTTTGGATTCTGGTGAGCCTGAGCTACACATTCGCCATGAGAATGGGCATGTCGAGGCATTGCCGATGGGCGCATTCGATCACTTCGGATAAGTCATCTTTGGCCGTTGGGCTCCATGGGTGGTGATGATCGCGTTGCCTGACGCTTCGGCAACCGGTTTCGCATCCACTTCCTGAAACGACGGGAGCGAGTCGGGGTGCGGACGAACTCGTCGCCGAGGTTACGGATGCGTTCGTATCGCCTGTTTAGGAGATTCCGGGTGTCATAGCGGCGCAACTCATCGAGATTCGCGGTGATCGCGCGTTCGAGCAGTTGCGCCGCGAGATCGACATCCGTTGCTGCTCCCCGCTCCGGCTCACGGATGATCCCATCGACCATGCCGAATCTCAACAGGTCCCGACCGGTGAGCTTCAGCGACGCGGCCAACTCTGGCGCCCGATCAGGGTCGTGGTAGAGGATCGCCGCTGCCCCCTCCGGCGCAATCACCGAGAAGATGGCCCGCTCCTGGATCAACATCCTGTCGGCGACAGCCAGCGCCAGGGCGCCGCCGCTGCCGCCTTCGCCGATGGTGACGCTGATCGTGGGGGTGGGTAGGTCGGAGAGTAGCGCCAGGTTCTGGGCGATGGCTGAGGCGAGTCCTTGTTCCTCCGAGTCGATGCCGGGCCACGCGCCGGGCGTGTCTACCAGCAGAACCACAGGCAGACGCCACCGGGCCGCCAGTGTCATCAGCCGGTGCGCCTTGCGGAATCCCTGGGGACGGGGGCGGAGCGGCGCATCGTCAGGGAAGCGATCAAAGCCGCGGTCAAGACCGATTACCATCACCGGCATCTCCGAGATTCGGCAAATACCGGCGATCACGGAAGGGTCGTC
>JACCVC010000243.1 GCA_013698305.1 Chloroflexia bacterium | reverse complement strand
GCGAACTCCAGCGCGCCATGGATACCGTCGTGGTCGGTGATCGCGATGGCCGTGTACCCGAGCTCTGCCGCTTTCGTCACCAATTCGTCTGGTTGGGACGCGCCATCCAGAAACGAATATGATGTGTGCAGATGTAATTCGGTGTACATGACCTAATATGCCTGCGCGAACCAGCTGTCGGCGACGCGGTCGTGGAAGATCGTGCGCATGCCGCCGTCTTCCAGCACGACCTGGAAATACTGCCGGCTGATCGGATCGCGCCACCATTCGTCGTCGATGATCCAGGTGTCCTGAATGCGCTCGACGCGGTAGCGATGTCGCTGTTCGACGATGATGGCTGGGCGATGGTTTTCGACCACGACATCGATCTGCCTTGGCCCGTTCAGGGGTCGAAACTGACCAGTGCGTGGCGGCGCTCCGGAATGCGAGACCATGGTTCTACCTCCACGATGCGAAAGAGGGGAGAGAGGCCATACCGCTGTTTCAGCATGGCGACGGCGTTGGCGAGCGAGGTCAGCTGGCGGGGGCGCAAGGCGGGCAACATCGCCTGATGGGCGGTGGTTTGGACGATGCCCTGAATATCGATCGCGAGCGTCTCGATAGGGCCGGGAAGCTCGAGGTGCTGGAGTCGCAGGGTGATGGCCTTGATCAGCCGCTCCGGCCCGTACGGCTCCCTGAACACGAGCGACCGTCGCCACGACCGGTCGTGCTCGAGCCCGGCATGGATGGTGACCTCCCTGGCCTGGCGGTACCGCAAATCCGGGGAGCGGAATGCCCGGTGGACCAGTTGGGCAATGGCGATCATGAGGACGTCGCAGGTGGTTACCGGGGCGGGAAGCTCGAGGAGTTCCGAGATCACCATCGTGCATGGGGGAGGGACGACCGGATCGTCGGCGTCTCCCCGGACCAGGTCCCAGGCGAACCGTCCTGGCGGACCGAAGCGGGCGGCGATTTTGACGCGCGGGATCGCGATGTACTGCCCCAGCGTCTCAATGCCCATCAGGTGAAGCTGGTGCAGGGCATCGGCGCTGAGCGGCAGCAGGTCGACCGGAGCGCCCGCCAGGATGCGGGTGGTCTTCGAGGGAGGAATGGCCGCGATCCCACCGGCCACGCTCTGGTGTGCGGCGACCTGGGCGGCGAACTTGCTGAGGGCGATCCCCATTCGCGGGCGAAGGCTGGGGTTGACCAGGCGCAGCATGTGCTGGCCCGCCTCCTTGACCGAGCTGTAGTGGCGTCCCAGGCCGGTGAGGTCGATGTACCAGGCGCCAGGTGTCGCGGGCGATGGCTCGACCAGTGGGCTGATGTCGTCGAGCGCGAGCGATATCGCCCGCATCTGCTCGTTCTCCGCCGACGGGTTGGGGGCGAGCACGATCGCTTCGGGGCAGAGCGCCGTCGCTTCCCGCACGGAATGCCCGGCGCGGATGCCCTTCTTTCGCGCTTCGGGGGTGGCGTCGAGCACGACAGGATGCCCGTGATGCGGATCACTCAGGATCAGCGGATGCCCATCGAGTTCCGGCTGAGCCAGCATGCTCACCCGCAAACCGAAGTGGGGAATGTGGAGACAGGCAACGGACACGGACGCCTCCTCGGCAGCGATGGCGAATTCTCTACTCAATCCAGAATTGCGGGTTCCAGGCGATTTCCCAGACGTGACCATCGGGGTCCGTGAAGTAGCCGACGTAGCCGCCCCAATGCAGCTCTTTGGCAGGACTGGTGATTGTGGCGCCAGCCTGTTGCGCTTGATCAAGCAGGATGTCTACCTCGTCGCGGGTTCGCACGTTGTGCGCAATCGAGAACCCTGCGAATCCTTCAGCTATGGATTCAAAACCGGCATCGCGCGCCAGTGACGCGTTTGCATAGAGGCATAGCCAGGCTCCCTGGAGCTTGAAGAAGACGACATCGCCGGTGATGCCTTCGGTTGGCAGTCCCAGACCATCACGATAGAAGACGAGCGAACGCTCGAGGTCATCAATGCCAAGTGTGAGAAGCGTTATTCGCGGTTCCATGCATATCTCTCCGTATCGAAAACGATATCCCGGTCAACACCATGGTAGATACGACCTGATAATAGAACATATGTTCTAATCATGCAAGCGATACACCGACGTCTCTCCGAGGAGTTTTCTGCGTACACTTCACCAAGGCGGAATGACGAGCATGCGATGAGAGGGCAGGGATGACACAGAAATCCGAAGACCAGGTCGACACGAGCGAGCAGCACCTGACGATTCCGGCGGAGCTGCGAGCCGAGGGTGTCGCCAGGGTGCTGATTCCGGAGCGCGACATCCAGCACGAGATCCAGGTCATCGCCCGCGAGCTCGATGAGGAGTACGCCGACGACAAGCCACTGGTCGTCGGCGTGCTGAAGGGCGCCGTCACCTTCATGGTTGACGTGATGAACGCCATGACCATCCCGCTGGAGATCGACTTCATGGCCATATCCAGCTACGGCAAGGCGACGAAATCCTCCGGCGTGGTGCGGATCATGAAGGACCTCAACGAGGAAATCGAGGGGCGGCGGGTGATTCTCGTCGAGGATATCGTCGACAGCGGTCTTACCCTGAAGTACCTGCTCGATCTGCTGGAGCGGCGAAACCCCAGGGACATTCGCGTCGTTGCCCTGCTCAAGAAGAACAAGTCCGATGCGGAGAAGGTGCAGGTAGACCGGGTGGCGTTCGAGATTCCGGACGAGTTCGTGGTCGGTTATGGCTTGGATTATGCGGAAGCCTATAGAAATCTGCCCTACGTCGCGATCCTCGACCCGTCCGTATACAGCACTTCGGACGGTGAGTGAGAGATTGGTATACTCAGACCATTGACGTAACGTACACCGCGTTCGTCGTGACTGCATTTTCTTTCGAGTTTCGTCCCATTCACGCGCACGCGAGTCATCGGAGACACCAGCATGCCACGACGCAAATGGCTACGAAGCGGTGCGATCTGGATCGTCCTGATCGTTGCATCGCTGGCGGTATGGTTAGCCTTCTCTGGAGCCGGCGAGAATTATGAACCCGTTGATTTCACCTCGTCCGTTATTCCCGCGATCAGGGACGGCGAAGTAGCTTTTCTGAGAACCCAGGAGGGGGAGTCCCGGGTCGAGGTGCATTACACCGATACCGGGCGCATGCCCGGCGAAAGCCGTCTGCCACCGGATACCAACATCATCGAAGTCCTCGACAGCGCCGGAATCGCGCCGGACGAGGTGCCCATCGAAGTGGAACAGGCGAGCCGCTGGGGCGCAATCCTGACCGGCCTGACGATCTTTCTGCCGATCCTGTTCCTCGTCGGCATCCTTATCCTGATCATGCGGCAGAGCCAGGGCAACAGCAGCCAGGCGATGTCGTTTGGCAAGAGCAAGGCGAGGCTGTTCTCGAGCAATCGCCCGACCATCACGTTCACCGATGTAGCGGGTGTTGACGAGGCCAAGGAGGAGCTCGCCGAAGTCGTGGAGTTCCTGAAATACCCGGAGAAGTTCGCATCGCTGGGCGCGAGAATCCCGCGCGGCGTGCTGCTGGTGGGGCCGCCGGGGACCGGCAAGACGCTGCTCTCGCGAGCGGTAGCGGGGGAGGCGGGGGTGCCGTTCTTCAGCATCTCCGGGTCGGAATTCGTCGAAATGTTCGTCGGCGTCGGCGCCAGCCGCGTCCGCGACCTGTTCGAGCAGGCAAAGCGCAACTCGCCCTGCATCATCTTCGTCGACGAGATCGACGCCGTCGGTCGCCAGCGTGGCGCCGGCCTGGGCGGTAGCCACGACGAGCGAGAGCAGACACTCAACCAGATTCTCGTCGAGATGGACGGCTTCGACAGCAGCACCAACGTGATCGTGATCGCCGCCACCAACCGGCCCGATGTGCTCGATCCGGCTTTGCTGCGACCGGGCAGGTTCGACCGCACGGTCATTCTCGACCGTCCAGACATCGCAGGTCGCCGGGCGATTCTCGACGTTCACACGCGGGGCAAGCCGGTCGAGGACAATGTCTCGATCGACAACCTGGCGCGGCAGACGTCGGGGTTCTCGGGCGCCGATCTCGAGAACCTGGTAAACGAGGCGGCGATCCTGGCGGCGCGCCGCAACAAGAAGACCGTGGGCCGTCCGGAACTGACCGAGGCAATCGATCGTGTCATCGCCGGTCCTCAGCGGAAGAGCAGGGTGATTTCCGAGCGGGAGCGCCTGATGACCGCCTATCACGAGGCCGGTCACGCGCTCGTCGCGAGGATGCTGCCGCACGCCGACCCGGTGCGCAAGGTGTCGATCGTCGCGCGCGGCATGGCCGGCGGCTACACCCGGACCGTGCCGGACGAGGACCGCATCTTCAAGACCAAGGCGCAGTTCGAGGATGACATCTCCGTGTTCATGGCGGGGCAGATCGCCGAACACCTGGTGTTCGAAGAGATCTCGACGGGAGCGTCCAACGACATCGAGCGGGCGTCGAGCATTGCCCGCCGGATGGTGACCGAGTTCGGGATGAGCCCGCTGGGTCCGCGCGCCTTCGGAAAAAAGGAAGAGATGGTGTTTCTCGGTCGGGACATCAGCGAGCAGCGCAACTACAGCGATGAGATCGCCTGGAAGATCGACCAGGAAGTGCAGGACATCGTCGACCGATCCCACAAGCGAGCGCAGGAGATCATTCAAACGCACTTCGACAAGCTCGAAGCGATTGCGCGTCTTCTCATTCGGGAGGAGTCGATCGAGGACGAGGAGCTGGAGGCGTTGTTCGATATGCCGCGTCCGCGACCTGATCTGGTCGGACCGCCCACGGGCAGGCCGTCGCGGCTGTCGCAGGAGACAGCGTCAGGAGGTCGAGTTGAGCGACGCGACGAGGATGAAGACGACAGTGGAAGCCTCGGCACGCTCCGACCCCAGCCGATCTAGCTCGTACTCTTTTCATAGCTCCTCACATCGTTCTTACACAATGAAAACGGACGCGGCATTTGCCGCGTCCGTTTCTGTTCTCGGGTGGAGACGGGGGGACTCGAACCCCCGACCTCTACAGTGCGATTGTAGCGCTCTCCCAGCTGAGCTACGTCCCCGAGAGCGATGGGAGTATAGCGGCAAATCGCGGGCTTCGTCAATCATCGGTTGTTCCTGAGCGACTTTCCTAGGCGTAAATCAGGCAGGAGTTCAAGCCTGATCTTGGATTGTGCCTCAAAGTCAAAAAATACTTGCAAGTGTACGTGCACCTCCTCTATACTGCGATTCACGAATCTAAACGTGCGGGTGTAACTCAGTTGGTAGAGTGTTTGCTTCCCAAGCAAAATGTCGTCGGTTCGAGTCCGATCACCCGCTCCCCGAAATGCCAGTGATAGCAATGAAAACGGCCTCTCATGAGTGAGGCCGTGCGTGTGTCCAGCTCAAAATGTGTCCCTAATGTGTCCCTGCCATTGCGGCGGCAGCTTGAAAACCAATCATGGCGGTGGCGGTGATCCTTTCCTCCGTCTGCTTTCTTTGGCCCCGTCTGCGGGCGCGCGGATGACAGGAACCGGCTACACTGTCGCCACGACAACACCATATGAGCCCCTGCCGGAGAACTGCTATGAAGATGCTGGACGATGTGCTGCTGCAGCTCCGGGACATGTCCCAAACCACCCGTGAGCAGGGCGATTACTTCGAACGCCTTATTCTGCGGGTGCTCAAGGTCAGCCCCTGGTACACGGATCAGTTCAGCAGCATTTGGATGTGGCACGACTGGCCCGGCCGCAATCGGCAGATCGACTCCGGCATCGATATCGTCGCCCAACGGGCCGACTCCGGACAACTGGTCGGCATCCAATGCAAGTTCTTTGAAGAAGGCCACTACCTCGACAAGGCCCAGCTCGATTCGTTCTTCGCGGCGTCAGGTCAGGAGCCCTTCAAGGAGGGCATGGTCTTCTCCACCACCGACAACTGGAGCAAGCAGGCCGAGCTTTTGCTGGATAACCCGACCAAGCCCGTCAACCGCGTGCGAGTGCAGGACTTGCGCGACTCCGGCATCGACTGGTCGACGTTCCTGGTCGAAGCGCCCGAACAGGCCATGCGCACGACCGGCCGGAAGCACTTGCGCCCGCATCAGCGCGAAGCCGACTCTAAAGGGCCCGCGCGCCACTATTAAGGTTGCGTAGAGCTGGTCGTGTTGCTCCTTACGCGGGACAGTGCCTCACCGACCTCGGTCGTTGTTGACCTCGGTCGCAATCGTCTCGGCCGCCTCGTGCGCCATTGTCTCAGGCAACAGGCCGATTTCGGCGAGTTCTTCGAGGGCTTCCGTCGATGTCACGCGGATCAGCGTCTCAGCCTGCTGATGCTGCACCTGGCGCATGTCGTGCGTCACGTCGGCGTCGAGCTCGCCGAGCTCGGCCACGGCCTCCT
>JACCVC010000303.1 GCA_013698305.1 Chloroflexia bacterium | reverse complement strand
AGGTTCGAGAAACCACTATGTGTGACCTCGCCGCTGGTCCGGTTGATCACCATCATGCGGCTGGAAGCGCGATCCTGGAGCGGGGTCTGGGCAATCAACTCGTCAGGCAATTCGTAGTCGAAATCCGACATCAAGGTAGCGGTTTCGCCTGCCCGCGGTTGACGCGTCACTCCGGATCTCCGAACAATGCCTGCTGCGCATTGTAAAATGACGCGGACGATGGCGGCTGCAACCTGAGGTGCTCGTACGCAAGTCGCGTGGCCACTCGCCCGCGCGGCGTGCGCTGGATAAATCCGAGTTGAATTAGATAGGGCTCGTAGACATCCATGATCGTGTCAGCTTCTTCGCTGGTCGCCGCCGCCAGCGTGTCCACGCCGACCGGACCACCATCGAACTTTTCGATCACTGATAGCAGAATCCGCCGGTCGACCTCATCGAGGCCAAGCTCGTCGATCTCAAGCAGGTCGAGCGCGGCGTCGGCGATTTCGGCGGTCACGCTGTCTGCGCCTCGGACCTGTGCGACATCCCGAACGCGCTTGAGCAGCCGGTTGGCAATCCTTGGCGTGCCTCGCGATCTTCGAGCCAGCGTCGTGGCGCCGTCCTCCGCAATTGAGACATCCAGCACGCTCGCCGATCGCCGGATGATCTGCCCCATCGCCTCGTCGTCGTAGAAGTCCAGCCGAAGCACCGCACCGAACCGGTCGCGCAGCGGCCCGGTCATCAGTGCCAGGCGGGTCGTGGCGCCGACCAGAGTGAACTTCGGCAGGTTGATCCGCATAGTGCGAGCCGAGGGACCTTTGCCAATCACGATGTCGACCGCGTAGTCCTCCATCGCGGGGTACAACACTTCCTCCACCACCCGATTGAGCCGGTGAATCTCGTCGATAAACAGGACGTCACCGTGCTTGAGGTTGGTGAGGATCGAGACAAGATCGCCCTGCCGCTCGATGGCGGGACCAGACGTCACCCGAAGATTGACACCCATCTCGGTGGCGATGATGGTAGCGAGCGTCGTCTTGCCAAGGCCCGGAGGTCCATACAGCAGTACATGATCGAGTGGTTCCTCGCGTCCTCTGGCGGCTTCGATGAATATCCTGAGGTTGTTCTTGACCCGATGCTGCCCTATGTACTCATCGAGGCTTCGGGGGCGCAGCGATCGGTCAGTCCGGGTGTCTTCTTCCCGGTTCTTGCCGCTCATCATTCTTGGGGCTATCGATGAATCTGGCGACGTCATGGAAGTTCCATTGTTGAATGCAGGAGCGTGATTCAGTCGTCACTTGCCGACACCGATGTGGCTTTGCCATTATACCCTGACGCGAACATCCGTTCGGATACACTCGTCAATCTTCGCCCGCTGGTGTCCCGAGGCTTGTGCCGGATGGAGGCGTCGCGGACAGCGAGTCCAATTGTTGCTGCGCCTGCTCGGCAATAAACGCGTCGGGATCAATGCCAATCGATTGTTCCAGCAGCGATACTGCGTCGTCTGTTCGCGCCGGATTCCACGCCAGATAGAGATCCGCGAGGTAGTACATCGCCTCCTGATTTTCCGGTTGCATCTCCAGCGCGCGCTCAAACTGCAGCTCTGCATCCTGCTGCAATCCCCCATCGGCAAGCGCTCTTGCGAAGTCAAGACGCACCGAGGCATCGTCGGGAGCGGCGTCGAGCGCTTGCTCATAATATGGAATCGCTTCAGGAAGGCGCCCCGAGTTTCCCATCACGTTGGCGAGCAGCAGGATCGCGTCAACGTTGTCGGGGTCATTCTCAACGTCGGCCATCAGATCCTGAATCAGTTCCTCGTTGGGATTTGCGAGATTCCTTGCGTTCTCCGGATCGCCTCCACCAAAGATCGAGTCAAGTGGAAGGACCGCCAGACTACCCGCAACCATGGAGCAGACGATGAGGCCCGCAAAGGTGATGATCCCGATCCTCACCAGCTTGTTTGAGCCGATGTTGTCTGACGCCGGTGTCGTCGGCGCGGATCGCTTTCTGGATCGGGCGCGTGCTGGCGCAGGTTTGCGTTGGGACAAAAAAGCTTCTCCTGAAGGGCACATCGAGCGTTCGACTTTCCACCGAAAACAATACCAGACGGGGCCCTTGGCGCTGTAAGAGCCCTTTGCTATACTTTGTAGGCGCTGCGGGATGCGAGCGCCGACCTAGCTCAGTGGTAGAGCAGCTGTTTCGTAAACAGCAGGTCGTGGGTTCGAATCCCACGGTCGGCTCCATCGCGAAGCGGTACACCTTGCGTTGTGCCAGGGTGAGGCACGGAACCATCGCGACACGCATTGGCTACATGCCGAAGTGGCGGAACGGCAGACGCGCTACGTTCAGGGCGTAGTGAGGGTAACCTCGTGGGAGTTCAAATCTCCCCTTCGGCACCACATCAATTCCAGCGACCAGCCTGACGCTAACACCTCGTGACGAGGCTGGTCACAGCACCTTTACATGCGAAAAAGTTCGCGAGAGAACGGGTATGGTCGCTGGCGCCGTCAAGGCGCCAGAGGAAAGTCCGAGCTGCGCAGAGCAAGGGTGCCCGGTGAAAGCCGGGGAAACAGGTGCGCAACACCTGTTGACAGTCCAGACCGGCGCGTGTCCACACACGCGAGAACAACAGAGACCAACCCTGGCGCCGTCACGGTTGTCAGGCTGAAAAGGGTAATCCTCCCCGCAGCAATCTCCGATTCGGCCGCTTGCAGGTTGCTCGCCGAGGCCGGAAGTCGAGAGCCGTCACTGAGGCAACGACGTGACCGACAATTGTCGAGAGAGATGATCATGTAAAACAGAACTCGGCTTACTCCCTTTCTCTCCAGGATCGTATGGTGCCTATAGCTCAACCGGCAGAGCGCTGGTCTGTGGAACCAGAGGTTGCGGGTTCAAGCCCCGTTAGGCACCCCATCAAGACGAGGCAGTGATCACTTTCAGGATCGCTGCCTTTTGCATTACTGAAGGAGTTCCCCACCGTTGAGCGCCGAACTTCGAGGCAAACTTGATGCCGAGGATGCATACGCCAAAGAGGCGAAAGTGCAACGCTGCATTGACGACGACATCAGGCAAGTGCTTTGGCAGCATTGGGGCATAGAGATCCAGAGCTTCAGTCCACTTTTCGGTGGCGAAGCTTCGTCAATATGGAAGATCGACACGCAGGATCAGCCCCTCGTGGTGCGGATTGCCCCTGAACATATGTGCCCTTCCCACCTTGAATACAGGTTGCGCGTTCAGGCGGGGGTGTCGACGGCACTCGATATCGTTCCCATGCCATGTGAGACAACGTCGGGTAGCCTTGTTGTCCTGTCAGGCTCCAATCCGATTTCGGTGCAAGCGGTTTGCTCTGGCCGAATTCGCGAATACCTGACGCATGAGAATCGGATCGAAGCAGCCCGCGCCCTGGCTGTGGTGCATCTGGCGCTGGACTCCTGCGAAGTTCCCGCGGTGCAGTTGCAGCCCCACTTGGAATCCACCCACTCCAATCCCTGCCCCGACGAACTGCGCGATGACGATCTCGATGCCTGGATCGTGTCGCTACCATCATCTGGCTGGCATCGGGGCTTGATCCATGGGGACTACTACAACCGGAACGTCCTGTGGAATGAGGATCGCATCTCCGGGGTTATCGATTGGGACGAATTAACTCTGGACTGGCGCGAACAGGAGATCGCCTGGTCGATGTGGGAGTTTTGCCAGATCGACGATGGAACCAGACTTGATGTTCCGAGTTCATGTGACTTTCTCGACGCCTATCGTTCACGAAACGCCAACATCGCCCCGTCGCTTCCTTCCCAGGCATTTCGGTTCATCCAGCGCAGGCTCCGAACAAAGTGCCTCAATGCGTTGCACGACCGCGCCGTTGGCCGCCCCTTCGACGAAGAATATTTCCTGAGCGAAGTGGAAGCGTTCGGCAATATCCGGGGCTTGGTCATATCGGGGTAGCTGACATCTTCAATTGCCTGAACCCGAGCCGCCGGTTCGCGGGCCAACGCGGTCGCGATGACGAGCCAGGTACATCGTGGCCAGGTACCCGCCCGCCACCGCGCAAATCACCATCAGCAGCGGCACGAACGACGCCGTAGGCGGCGGGTCAGTACGCAGCGGAGCGTCACTGCCCATGGCCGACCGGATCGCGGCTCTCGTCACTGCGGTGCCGATATGTGCCGGCAGATACCAGGCGGGGATCATCACTGCCCACAGTAGTCGATCGCGCGGGGCGAGCCACGCGATCAGGAAACCCGTCGGGACGAACCCGAGCAAGGTCGGGAGAAGCGCAGACGGCGTGACGACAAATGCCACCAGCACCGTCAATCCGACGAGCGCAAGCCACAGCCATGCGGGCGACCTGGTGCGGATCGCCACAATCAGCAGATTCGCCGCGCTGGCAAACCACAATACTCCACCTGCTCCATTGATGAGGCGACCAGATGTCCCTTCCAGTACGATGGCGATCCCCACCATCGCCGCCGCAAGGAGCAGGAGCGCGCTTCCACTCCGAAATGTCACGACCTTGCCCACAAAACTCTCCCCTTCACTCGTCTCAGCCACTATGGTACGTTGCATCACCGTAGTTCTAGCGACCCATCAGGAACCGTTGCCGCAATGGCGCTTCGCCGATGA
>JACCVC010000226.1 GCA_013698305.1 Chloroflexia bacterium | reverse complement strand
CCGGCAATGTGCATGTTGTTGCCGACATCTGCCGGCGCCTCGATGGTTTACCGCTCGCGATTGAGCTGGCCGCGGCCCGGGTGAGCGTCTTCTCCCCTGCTGATCTGCTTGGCAGACTGAACACTCGGCTGTCGCTGCTTGCCGACGGCGCGCGCGACCAGGCGCCGCGGTTGCAGTCGCTGCACTTGTCCATCACCTGGAGCTACGACCTGCTCACGCCAGCCGAACAGAAGTTCTTTCGGCGGCTCGGCGTCTTTGCTGGACCGTGGACATTCGACGCCGCCGAAGCGGTCATCCCGGACGACGAAGGCAAGCATGCGCTGTCCGTGGTGGATGGGATCGTGTCACTCATTGACAAGAACCTGGTCCGAAAGGAGATCACACCGAGCGGTGCGTCGCAGTACCGGATGCTGGAGACGATCCACGAGTTCGCGTCGGAGCTTCTCGCCGACGACGATGACGCCGATGCAGTGCGTCGTCGCCTTGCACGGTGTATCGGCGGTCTCGTCGAACAGTACCAATCCGCAATTTTCCTCCCCGATGGCAAACGACTGCTTGCCCAGCTCAAAATCCTGCGCGCGAGCGTTGACAAGGTGTTGGCATGGCTGGAGCGCGAGCAGGCAATTGTCGAGTTGCTTCGCCTCTCAATGCCGGTTGCCATGTTTTGGCTCAAGGAGGGTGAGACCGCTAACTGCCGGACATCGCTGGAACGATGGGTGGCATTGGGACGTGCCGAAAACCTGCCATCGCTTGGGAAAGGGCTGACGGCGCTTGGGTTGATCGTCCATATGCAAGGCGACGAGCAGTTGGCCCTGGCGTATGCTGAAGAAGGCTTGGCAATGATCGAATGGCAAACTGATGATCTTGCTCGCTACCATGCGCAAACGCTCATCGGCCTCATCACGATGCGGATGGGCGACATGGATCGTGCCGGCGCCGCTCAGGAACGCGGATTGGCGCTGCTCGAGTCCATGCAGGATGAGGAATGGGCGCGATTTGCGAAAAGCACCGTGCTGGGCAATCTTGGCAATGTCGCCGTGGCGCGTGGAGACATCCCCACCGCCCGGGCCTGGTTTGAACGAGCACTCGATCAACAACACCGGCTTGGGTATGCGCCAGGCACAAGTCACATCTTTGCCAATCATCCAGTAGCGGGCCTCGGTGATGTTGCTCGCGCCGAGAATGACCTAGCGACCGCCTTCGAGCGCTACCGGCTCGCGTTGGAGCTTGCGCACCGGTTCGACGACTACCGGGCTCGAGCGTATGCGCTTGGCGGGGTTGCCGGCACATTGGCGGCGGCAGGTGATTGGAAAACAGCGGCACGGCTGTTTGGCGCAGATGAAACGATTCACTCCCGTGCAGGCATCCATTTCGACCTGGAAACGATGGATAGACAACGGGCGCTCGGCTTGCCCGAGCCATGGATGCGGGCATCCGAATCATTCGGCTCCGGGCAGCCATTGCACGACGCCTTGGCGACAACGAGGCCTACGTTGTCTCCTGTCCCCGATCCGGTCGCGGCCGCAGACCTTTGGGAGACTGGTCGATCGCTGTCGCTCAACGACGCCGTTTCCGAGGCGCTTGCCGCAACGCTACCTACCGCACGTGCGTCCACTGATGCGCAGTTTGGCCTGACCGCACGCGAGCTGGACGTGCTCCGTCAACTGGTCGAGGGCAAATCCGATGCCGCCATCGCCTCGGCCCTCTTTATCAGCCGCCGGACCGCCGCCACTCATATCGAGCATATCTATAGCAAGCTCGGCGTCTCATCCCGCGCCGCCGCCGCCGTCTTCGCGGTGCGCCACGGCATTGCCTGAGCCGATTGCACCAATCACGTAGACAGGCACTGGTTGCAAAAATCGGCTATCTGCCCGATGCGCGTGGATTCGGCGCGCCCTACGATGAAGTCGACTCGTGGATCGCCAACAGGCGAGCGAGTCCGGACCACGGTCCGGTCAGGTGTGAGACGAAGGTACCCGCCTCCCTCCTGCCGGCAGCCAGCACATTGGAGACACTGAAAGGTTATCGCCATGAACACGCTTTGCACGCAAGAAACCACGATCTCTCGTCGTCGTACACTGATCGCCGCCGGTGTCCTCGGTCTGGCCACCACGCTCGGAAGCATTCCCGGATACACCATTGCCCATCAGGCAGGGAGTGGCAATCCGTTGCGTGGCCTGACCGCCGAGACACTCTGCTCAGGCGAAGTGTCACTGATGCCCGGCACGTCGCTCGTCCTCAGGCGCGTGACCCTGCAACCCGGCACGGTCATCAGCCCTCACTCCCATCCCGGTCCAGTCGCGCTCCACGTCGAATCCGGCAGGTTCGGGACGGAGTTCATCGAGGGTCACGGCACCGTCGCCCAAACGTCGCAGGATGGGCTTTGGGAAGTACAACGGGAAATAGCGGCCGGTGATGATGTCACCATGTACGGTGGAGACCACCTCTTTTACGATGGCGCGATCCACACGATGCGCAACGACGGCGAGTTCCCCGCCGTACTGATCATATCGACGTTGGTCGAAACTGGCGCGGACGAGTTCATTTGGCAGAACCAGGCCTGATCAAACGCACTACCGCCGCACAGGGCCGTCACCGTTATCACAACGCCAGTTCCCATTCACGGAAACTGGCGTTGGCTTGCGGTTCGTGAGAGACGTGCCCATCACCGACTGATCACCCATCCGCCCGTTGACATTGCAAAAGCATTATTGACATATCTCTCCAAATCCCGGATGATATTCGAGCAATCACATAACTCCCCCGGTTTGTGAGGACTCGTATGCAAGCTGTGCCTACCCATCCGCCTCCGTGCGATCCGAACTCACTTCGCTCATTGCCAAGTGGTGACGCGCCGTCCGGTCTGCCTTTGGCGCTGACTACATTCGTCGGTCGGGACGACGAACTCGCGGCGGTCCAGTCGTTGCTGGCGTCCAATGGCGTGCGACTGGTGACGTTGACCGGTCCAGGTGGGGTTGGGAAAACCCGGCTGGCCCTGAAAGTCGCCGAGTTCGA
>JACCVC010000189.1 GCA_013698305.1 Chloroflexia bacterium | reverse complement strand
GTATTGCTGATCTGGGCGGTTGGCCCATTGATTGGCACAATCTGGGCGATGGTGCTGCTCTGGCAGGATTGGATCAACTGGACCGATCTCGCCCTGTTCGTTGTGCTGTATTTCCTGACTGGCATGGGCATCACCGCTGGTTTCCATCGGCTCCTCACGCACAGCAGCTTCGAGACCCCAGCGCCCGTGCGTGCCACATTCATGATCCTCGGCTGCATGGCGGGGCAGGGCCGACCCATCGACTGGGCATCGAATCACCTCAAGCATCACGCCTTTTCCGACAAGGAAGGCGACCCGCACAGCCCGCTGGAAGGCCTGTTCCACGCCCATCTGGGCTGGTTCTTCACGGGCGAGCCGGCGGACCGCGAAAAGTATGGCAAGAAATTCGAGCATGACAAGGTCGTACAGTTCGTCGACCGCACCACAGTCGTCTGGCTGGTACTCGGCCTGGTGATCCCGTACCTGATCGGCGGCTGGTCCGGCTTTCTCTGGGGTGGCCTGGTCCGTATGGCGTTCCTGAATCACGCGACGTTTGCGGTCAACTCGATCTGCCACGCCTTCGGATCACGTCCGTTCGATACCAAGGACGAGAGCCGCAACAACTGGATCATCGCCTTCCTGACTTTCGGCGAAGGCTGGCACAACAACCACCACGCGTTCCCGGCGATGGCCTATCACGGCATGAGTTGGAGGCAGTTCGATCCGACGGCGGTCACGATCAAGGTGCTGGTCTGGCTGAAGCTGGCGAAGAACGTCAAGCTGCCACGTCCGGAGTTGGTGAGCCGCCGCAAGGCCGATCCGGAGCCGAAGGGCGCCTCCTCGGCCGCGGCGGACTGAGCTTCGTTGTGATGCAGTGAGGGTTTAACACAAGGTCAAGTTGACTGAACAAGTGCCGCCTCGATTTTGCGAGGCGGCACTTGTTCTGCTTCCTGTCGTCCCATAACAGCACTTTCACGAACTCCTGCGGGTCGATGAGTGCGGCATAACAAAGAGCGGCCTTCTGCGCTGGGGGAGGCGTTCGGTCCTCCTCTACGTGGCTGATCATTGCCCAGATTGTCGAGCATGCCCATGATGACGTTGCGGACGGCTATCAACAGGGATTCTCACAGCTTGGTATCAAAAGTGGTCAACCAGGATTCAGGTAGGCTGCGAACCGAGCCTACCCGTGCAGAACAACATTGATACATGCTTCTCCATGCAGCACAACGACTCGTATCCGTTCAAATATAAATTTACATAAGTTACTCCATGTGATAGGATCAATCTACACTGGGAGATTGATCCTATGCGCTATGCACGAAGGAGCCAACAACATGACTGAGATTCTGTTGAGAGCCGCCCAGGGACGAGACATCGAAGCAATAGTGGGTATGAGCCACGCGTTGTTTCGCGAGGACTCGGGAACTCGCGACCCGTTCACCAATCAGGACTGGGCACGCCAGGAAGGAAATGAGTATTTCTCAAATCTCATTGTTTCCGACTCTGGTCTTGTCCTGATGGCGGAAGCAGGCGGAGAGGCAGTCGGTTACCTCGTGGGTTATGTGGCGCAGCCATCCAGCGTCCGTCCAGTCAGGATGGCCGTGTTGGAAAGCATGTTCGTCTCACGAAGCGAACGAGGTCGTGGGACAGGGCAGAAGCTGGTTGATGCGTTTCTCGTTTGGAGTCAGGAACGGGATGCGCAGCGAGTCTCGGTCACTGCATTTGCGTCCAATGACGCGGCTATCTGCTTCTATCGGCGCTGTGGGTTCGAGCCGCACACAGTCGCTCTCGAGCGCTCCGTGTGAATCAGAGAGCTCTACCTGCGGCGCATTGCAAGATGACTGAATGCCGCCGATGTGTCCACCATGTTTCTGTACACCTGTGTCTGCCAAGGGTGGTTGATCGTGCGATCGGGCCGCTACAAGATCGGCCACTACGCGCCCACCATCTTGAGCACCGCTGAAGTAAATGAGAAGTAATCGTTCTATCATCTCGACGTTTCAAATAGGCTGTTCAGAAAAGCTAACCCATCAACTGCGATGTCATCCTGTGACTGGGCAAGCGGTCGCCAGATCGAGGCGGCGGTGGCGATGGTCTGATTCGCGCTGGTGAATGACTCGATCGAGACCGCGCCGTCGTAGCCGATGTCGCCCAGCGCCTCTCGGATCGATTGCCAGTCGATGTTGTCGCCACCAGGAGCGCCGCGGTCGTTGCCACAGGCGTGGAAGTGGAACAGGCGGTCACCGGCCAGCCGGATCGCCGCGCCGATGTCTCGCTCCTCGATGTTCATGTGAAAGGTGTCGAGCAGGAGACCAAGCGATGGGTGATCGACTTTCTGGATCAGTTCCATCGTCTGCTCGACGGTGTTGAACAGGCTGGTCTCGAAGCGGTTGAGCGGCTCGATGGCGAGCCTGACACCCGTTGAAGCGGCGTGGTCGAGCACCGGTTGCAGATTCTTGACCAGGCGCTGGACAAGTTCCGCTCTGAACTCGGGCGGTATCGCGCCAGTGTTTCCAGTCCAGTCATAGATCGGTCCGGCGACGACATCGGCGTCCAGCGTCGCGGCCTTGTCGATGCATGCCTTCATGTAAGACTGCGATCCAAGGACAGCATACGTGTCCCAGGTGGAGAGGCTGCGCGGCTTTGGCATCACGGCGCATACACACGCGTTGAGGCCATGCTCCTCAAGGAGTGGCCGGATATCGGCAGGGTCCCATGCTTCCAGGTATTCGACCGGTAGCTCGATCATGTCGAATCCCCACTCGGCGAGGCGAGGGGCATGGCGGCGGATCACGTCAGTCGTGACCGGTGATTCCCAGATCCAGAGGTTCGCGCCGATGGCAGGTTGTCTCATACGTTACCCATAGCGCGGGTGGACCTCTGATGGAAATCCACCCGCGCACGTCATTTTGTGAAACGCTGATCAGCCGCGTTATTCCACAGCTTCGCCGCCCCAGCGCTCCGGGTACTCCGCAAACTCTTCACAACCGCACAGCGCGTAGTGCAGCGGTGGCATATCGACGTCCTCCGCGAGGTACTGGTCGCGTGTCTCCTCGGTGATCAGCGGCTGCGGCAGCACCCACTCTGAGGGAACTTCCTCACCGGCGAGGATCATCGTCGCGGCGAGGATCGGCGTTCGCCACTGGAAATTCGGGTACGTCGGCGCAACCGCGGTCAGGTCCTGATCCGCCCAGGCGTTCAGGAAGTCCAGCTGGTCCTCGCCGGTGAGCGGCGGCACGTCCAGGCCGAGGGTCTCGAATGCCTCGATCACGGCGACCGCGTCCTGGCCGGCGTCCATCCACACCCCGTCGATGTCATCGCCGTACTGGGCGATGTAGTCGGTGACGATCGTCTGGACGTTGGCGCGGTCACCTTCGGTGAACTCCTCGCCAATGACGTTGATGCCGGCTTCCTGGAAGGCGATGTCGGCAGCGGCCCAGCGGGTTTCAAGCACGTCGACGCCCGGCAGGATGCGAAGCGCCAACACATTCCCGCCTTCAGGAACCTGTTCGACCAGGAACTCCGCGCCGTCCGCTCCGAACGCGTAGCCGCCGATCGGATGGATGAATGTCACCGGGCAGTCGGTCTCGACGCCGCGGTCGAACACGATCACCGGCAGCTGTTCGCAGGCCGTCTCGACCGCTGGCGTCAGGGCGGCGGTGGTATTCGGCGAGACGATCAGGATGTCACAGTCCTCGTTGAGCAATGACTCGATGTCGGAGATCTGCTGGTTGTCGTCGCCCTCTGCGTCGAAGACCGTGAACTCACCGATCACGCCTTCTTCCTGCAGCACCTCGACCTGCGCCTGCATCGTGGTCCAGCCGACGGCGCGCCACGGATTGTTCACGGCGGCGTTGGAGAAGCAGACATCCCACGGCCCTTCGGTCGCGTACTCGGAGGTGTCTGCATACTCTGGCTCGATCGCCTGGATCCACGGCTGATCCTCCGGCCCTTCCGGCTCGATGTCCCGCTGGGCCAGCTGGGCTTCATACTCTTCCTGGCTGAAGAACGGGGAATCCGACGTTGCGCCGCCCGCTTCAGGCGTCGCGTCCTGTGCCAGGGCCGTTATGCTCATGGTGCTGATCACGAGCATCGCGGCGATGGCGATGAAAAACATCCTCGGCAGCGGCGCCGGAAGTGATATGGAACGGGTCACGGGAGACCTCCTCGGTCATAACGAACGGCGGGAATGCATCTGGTGTTCACATCGCTGAAGACGATGCCGGCGCGTCAGTAGCAAGGACCAGTGGTCCCGCCGCGATGCGCCTGTATCACGCTTCGGCCTCCTTTCCGGGTTGAACTCGATACCATGATCTTACACGGTGTTGACGATTGCACAAGTTACCGGCTCTTTCGGGTGCGGAATGCGGCGATGCCGAGCGCGGCGATGATGATGACGCCCTGCACCGTATAGCGAAATGGCTGGGGCAGTCCGAGGAGATTGAGCAAGGTGAAGAGCGCCGCCAGCGTCATCGCTCCGGCGATCGCCGGGATCAACGCGCCCCGGCCACCGCCGAGCACCGCCCCCCCGAGCACCACCGCCGAGATCGCCTCGAACTCGAGCCCATCGCCGGCGCTGGGCGAGACACCAGTGAATCCTCCGAGGAGAATGCCGGTGATAACGGCGGACACCGCCGAGATCACGAACGCCATGGTGCGTACCCAGGGAACATTGACGCCGGAGAGGTAGGCCGCGCGTGGGTTGCCGCCCGTCGCGAACAGTTGTTTGCCAAACGTGCTGCCGTGCAGGAGCCAGACGCCGAGCGCGGTCACGACGAACAGGATGATGACGGAGTACGGGAGTTGACCTAGCCACGGAAAGTCATCGATGCCGAATCGGCCCCATTGCCGGAAGTTGTCCGGAAGGTCGCCCCGTGGCGTGCCACCGATCCACCAGAGCGTCGCGCCGTTGAGCATGAGCATCGTGCCGAGCGTGGTGATGAACGACGGCACGCCCAGCCGGGTCGTAATCAATCCGTTCGCCAGGCCGACGACGATTCCGCCTACAAACAACAGGGCAATGACCGGCCAGGTGCGAGCGGGATCGCCGTCGATCAGGCGAGCTGCGACGATCACGACAGTGGTGACCAGGGCGCCGACGGATAGGTCGAACTCTCCCGAGATGATCACGAACAGTTGTCCGGCTGCGAGGATCATCAGTGGCGCCGCCTGGCGCAGGAAGAGCAGGAAGATCGGTGGGCTGGTGAAGTTCGGGTTCTCGATGCTTATCCAAACCAGCAGGATCGCCAGCACGACGAAGATAGGTGCGCCGCCGAGGATCGCTCGTCCAAGGCGCTGCCCGGACGAGTCGACCGGCATGGTTCGCGTGGATTGATTCCCGGCAGTGGCGCTCATCGCACGTCCTGCCGCTGTCTCAGGGCATAGGCGGCGACGGCGGCGATGATGATCGCGCCCCGCACCACATCCTTGAGGAAGGTGTTGATCTGCAACTGGTTGAAGGCGTTGTCGAGCAGCGCCAGGATCAACACCCCGGCGAAGGTGCCGAGCACGCCGCCGCGTCCGCCCGCCAGCGCGGCGCCCCCGAGCACGACGGCGGCGATGGATTCCAGGTCGTAGTCGCCATCCGGTCCGACCCATGGCGCTCCCGCGCTGAGCCTGCTGATGATGAATAGCCCGGTCAAGGTCGCGGTCAGGCTGCACAGGACATGCGCGACGATGAGTACCCGGCCCGACCGGACGCCGGAGAGCCGTGCCGTCTCGTCGCTCTCGCCGACCGCGTAGAGGTGGTGACCGAATCGGGTGTAGCGCAGGATGAACCAGCCGAGCGCGACGATCGCCAGCAGCAGGATCACGGAGTAGGGGATGCCGAGCAGGCCGTCGTACCCGAGTGCCCGGAACTCATCCGGCACTTCGCCTGCGTAGTTGTCGAAGGTCGCGTTGAGCGCGCCGCGCAGGATCAGCGACGTGCCGAGCGTGGCGATGAAGGCGTTGATATGGAAGGCCGTGATCACCAGCCCGTTGATTGCGCCGATCGCCGCGCCGATGACGAGCACCGCCGGTACTGCGAACCAGATATTATTCGGGTTACCATCCATCAGCACCGAGGCGACAACGGCCGTCACGCTGACCTGGTAGGCGACGGAGAGGTCGAGCGAACCCCCGAGGATAACGAAGGTCTGCCCGACGGCGACGATCCCCAATGCGACCGAGCGGACGAGCGTGTTGGTGATGTTGAGGTTCCCGCCGGTCGCCAGGATCAACCCCCAGGTGACCACCAGTACCAGGATCAGGATCATGTAGATCTGTGCCGTCGACGAGCCGCCGATCCCTGTGCGGAGTGTGGCGATGTTGGGTCGAGTAGGTGCAAGTGCGCTCATGCTGGCGCCTTGATGGCGGCTTCACCCGCGGCGTAGGTCATGATTTCCCGCTCCGTCGATTCGCGAGGAAGCTCTTGGACAATGGCGCCGTTGCGCATCACGGCGATGCGATCACTCATGCCGATCACCTCCGGCAACTCTGACGAGATCATGAGGATCGCCGCGCCTGCTCTCGCCAGTTCCCGCACCAGTACGTGAATGCCGGCTTTCGCCCCGACATCGATGCCGCGGGTCGGCTCGTCGAAGATCAACAGCCGCGCGCCGGTCGAGAGCCACTTCATCAGCACGACCTTCTGCTGATTGCCACCGCTCAGGAACCGCGCCTCCTGCTCGAATCCTGACGCCCGGAGATCGACGCGCCGCGCCTGGTCGGCGAGGTCGGGCGGACTCTTGCTTGCGGCCCGGCCGCCGCGACCGATCGATCGCCATGCCAGCAGGTTGTTGTCGCGGATGCTCTGCGGCAGTATCAGCCCCTCGCTTTTGCGGTCTTCGGTCAGGAACCCGATCCCTGCCCGGATCGCCTGGCGAGGATGCGTGAAGTGGACGACCTCGCCATCCAGGGTCATCGTGCCCCGCGTGAACGGATCGACGCCGAAGATGGCGCGGGCCAGCTCCGTGCGTCCCGCTCCCTCCAGCCCGGCGATACCCACCACCTCGCCGCGACGGACGGTCAGGTTGATGTCGTGAAGGTCGTCGTTGCCTCCGCCGGCTATCTGCAGCAGGGGCTCGCCGATGTCGCTTTCGTCGGCGAAGGGAGGGTAGTAGGACGACAGCTCGCGCCCTACCATCATCGAGACCAGCTGGGTCGGCGATGTCTCCTGGGTGTTCATCGTGCCGACGTTTTCGCCGTCCTTGAGCACGGTGATGCGCTGCGTCAACGTGGTGATCTCGTCGATGCGATGGCTGATATAGATGAAGGCGATGCCGCGCTCCCGCAAGGCTCGGATACGGAGGAACAGCGATTCGACCTCGGTGGGCGAGAGTGAGGCGGTTGGCTCGTCCATCACCACGATTCGGGCATCGAAGGAGAGCGCCTTGGCGATCTCGACGTTTTGCTGCTGAGCGACGGAAAGGCGTCCCACCATGACACCGGGCGAGATGGACTGTTCCACGCCAAGCTCGGTCAGCAGATCGGTGGTGGCTCGCTCCATCTCAGCGGCGTCGGTGAGCCAGACGCGCTTCGGCTCCCGGCCCAGGAAGATGTTCTGGGCAACCGTCCGCTCGGGCAGCAGATTGAACTCCTGATGGATGATGCTGATGCCGCGTTCCTGCGCCTGGCGAGGGTGGGCGAAGTGGACCTGCTCGCCGTCAAGCGTGATCGTTCCGGAATCCGGCTGGTACACCCCGGCCACGATCTTCATCAGCGTGGACTTTCCGGCGCCGTTCTCGCCCATGACCGCGTGGACCTCGCCGGGATAGACATCGAGATCGACATCGGTCAGGGCGCGAACACCGGGAAAGCCCTTGGTGATGCCGCGCAGCGAGAGGATTGGACGGACATCACGACCGCCCGCCTGGTGAGAATCCTTCGTGGGTGGGGTTGGGACGGTGGGATCTGTCATGCGATGCTCGTCGCTCCTCATTCAGAACCCGGACAACACCTGATGCACGGGGTTCGCCACAATAGGAGTTCCTGCTTCGGGAGCTGCATCGCCATCTGGATCGGGACCCGGCAATTCATCTACTCGGCCATTCGTGTTGCGAGACTTGTAGCGCGATGAATACAGCGTTGTCAAGGCGCACGCTGTTCACGTCACGTGGTTGCGAAGTCACGCCTGCGAGGGCCAGTTCGTTACCGAATCTGGCC